>JAYTSV010000246.1:0-11084 GCA_043745465.1 Fimbriiglobus sp. | reverse complement strand
TTCTGC
This sequence comes from Fimbriiglobus sp., assembly GCA_043745465.1. Taxonomy (GTDB): domain Bacteria; phylum Planctomycetota; class Planctomycetia; order Gemmatales; family Gemmataceae; genus Fimbriiglobus. Next base: position 11,078 of record JAYTSV010000246.1, on the reverse strand, counting down.
GACCCGCTCGAACTGCGGCCCGACTCGTTCCTCGGCGTGCCGGGGCTGGTCCACGCCGCCCGCAGCGGCAACGTCGCCGTGGCCAACGCCCTGGGCACCGGGGTGCTCGAAACCCCCGCGCTGGCGGCGTTCCTGCCGAGGCTGTGCCGGCAACTGCTGGGCGAGGAGTTGAAACTGCCGTCGGCCCCGAGCCTCTGGTGCGGCGACCCGGCGTCGCTGCGGCAAGCCCTCGACCGGCTGCCCGACCTCGTGGTCAAGCCGACCTTCCCCGCCTCGCGCATCGAGCCGGCGTTCCCGTCGGAGCTGTCGGCCGCCCAGCGGGTCGCACTCGCCGAGCGCATCCGCGCCCGACCGCGCGACTACGTCGCCCAGGAGCGGCTCGACCTGTCGAGCAGCCCGGTACTGGAGGGCGACAAGCTCGTGTCGCGGAAGTTGGTGGTCCGCGCCTACCTGGCGGCGCAAGTCGGCGGGGGCTTCGCGGTCATGCCCGGCGGCCTGACGCGCGTCAGCGCGTCGGCCGACACCACTGTTGTGTCGATGCAGCGCGGCGGCGGCAGCAAAGACACCTGGGTGCTGGCCGACGCCGCGGTGGGCGAGTTCAGCCTGCTGCCGGCCCCGAACGGCCGCGTGGCCCTGACGCGCTCCGGCGGCGCGTTGCCGAGCCGCGTGGCGGACAACCTGTTCTGGCTGGGCCGCTACGCCGAGCGCGCCGAGGGGCTGACGCGGCTGCTGCGCGGCATCGTCGTGCGGCTCACCGAGCGCAGCGGGCTGGCCGACTGCCCGGAGTTGCCGGCGCTGTTCGTGGCCCTCGCCGCCCAGGCCGACCCCAAGGGCATGCGGCCCGTCAATTACACCGGCGAGGTGGACCCCCTGGCTCGCGTTTTCCGCACCGCCTTCGACCCGGCCGACCCCAACAGCCTCGTTTCCGTGGTCGGCTCCCTGCGGCTCGTGGCGTCGGTGGTGCGCGACCTGATCTCGCTGGACATGTGGCGGGTGGTCAACACCCTGAGCGAGTTCCCGGCCCACCCGGCCGCGGCCGGCGACGACGGGCCGACCCCCGCCGACCTGCTCGACCTGCTCAACGACACAGTGATTACCCTGGCCGCGTTCGGCGGGCTGGCGGCCGAGAGCATGACCCGCGGCGACGTGTGGCGCTTCCTCGACATGGGGCGCAAACTCGAACGCTCACTGCACACCATCAGCCTCCTCCGGGCGACGCTCGTCCGGCCGCCGGCCCAGGAAGCTCCGGTCCTCGACGCGGTCCTGGAAGTCGCCGACTGCGCGATGACCTACCGCCGCCGCTACCTGGGCAGTTTGCGGGCGGAGGCGGTGCTGGATTTGGTGGTCGAGGACGAGACCAACCCGCGGTCGCTGGCCTCGCAGCTCGCGGCACTGTCGGACGACGTGGACCACCTGCCGCGGCCGGCGGGCAGCGCGGGCCGGGCACCGGAGCAGCGCTTCGCCCTGGCGGCCCTCGGCTCCGTGCGCCTCGCCGAGCCGGACCGCCTGGCGCTCGTCGAGGGCGGGTCGCGGCCGGCCCTCGCGGAGCTGCTCGACCACGTCGGCGGCTGGCTGCCGATCCTCTCCGACGCGATCACGCAGCAGTACCTCAGCCACCTCCAGACCTCGCGCCATCTGGCGACCCTGGAGTCGCCGCGCTCGACCGGGGCCGACGCGGGGGGCCGCCTGTGACGCCGAGCCAATCCCAGAGCCAGTCGCAGGGCGTGCCGGAGGCGCGCTACCGGGTCACCCACGTCACCACCTACGACTACACCGAGCCGGTGACGCTGTGCCAGAACGTCGCGCACCTGGCGGCGCGGCCGTGCGACCGCCAACGCAGCGAGTCGCCGGTGCTGACGATTTCGCCGGAGCCGGCGGTCCTCGAAGAGCGGCTCGACTACTTCGGCAACCCCGCCCACTACTTCACGATCCAGGAGGCGCACCGCCGGCTCACGGTCAGCGCGGAGCACACCATCGGCGTCCGGCCCGGCCCGCCGATCGACCCGGCCTCGACGCCGGCCTGGGAGTCGGTGCGCGACCGGCTGCCGCGCGACCGCGCCGCGGCCTGGCTCGACGCCTACCAGTTCGCCTTCGACTCCCGCTATGTTGCCGCCGACCGGCGCTACGCCGACTACGCCGCGGCGTCGTTCGCCCCCGGCCGGCCGGTGCTGGCGGCGGCGCTCGAGTTGGTGCACCGAATCCACGCGGGGTTCGCCTTCGACCCGCAGGCGACGACCATCGCCACGCCGGTGCTCGAAGTGTTCGAGAAACGCCGCGGCGTCTGCCAGGACTTCGCCCACCTACTCCTCGCCTGCTTGCGGTCCCTCGGGTTGGCGGCGCGGTACGTCAGCGGCTACCTGTGTACGGTGCCGCCGCCGGGCACGCCCCGGCTCGTCGGGGCGGACGCGACCCACGCCTGGGTCAGCCTGTTCTGCGGCGACGCCGGCTGGGTGGACTTGGACCCGACGAACGACCAAATCCCCGCCGACCGGCACGTCCTCCTCGCCTGGGGCCGCGACTACGACGACGTGAGTCCGCTCAAGGGCGTGATTCTGGGCGGCGGCCAACACCGCGTCAAAGTCGCCGTGGACGTGACCCCGACACCGTCGGCCCTCTGACGGAGGGCGGGCGGAGTCAAGCAACACGGCGAGCCAAGAACGTGAGCGACTGGAGTTCTCGACGAACGCCGCCCGGTTCTACCGGGGCTTATCGACGGCCGGAGGGGCCATGCGGTGGGCGTCGCGGTGGGCTTTGATGCGGTTGTGCAAAGTCTGAGGGGCGGGCGGGGTCATCGTCTCGGACTCGCCGGCGATCAGCGCCGCCAGGTCGGCGATGTTGACCGACGTGGCCTCTTCGTAGGCCTTCTTGGCGTGGATTTCCTGGCGGTCGATCGTGACGTGCGACGGGGCGTCGATGCCGATCTTGACGCGGCCGGGGCCGGGGCCGACACTGACGATGCTGATGGTGATGTTGCCGGCGATGACGATTTGTTCGCCGGTCTTGCGTGTGAGCACGAGCATGGGCTTCCCTCCTGGAAGACTTTCGCGGGGGTCCGAGTGGGGTTCGATCCGGTGACTTGAGGCGGTTAACACTTCACTCATCGTAACTTACTTCTCCCGACAAGTCGAATTCTTACGGCGTGCTGGCGAAGTTTTTTGATTTTTTTCCAGTTTCGGCTCAAGCCCCGATCAGTCTTCGGCCGGGGGTTCGCAGTTTCACGACGTTTGGAGAATGTAGCAGCCGGTGTGCCAGAGTAAAAATTTCCTCAAGTACCGCCCCGGAAGCGTCGGCGAGGGCGACTGGGCAAGCTGTGGGCGATTTTCGGGCACGGCACTGCGCACTTCGTACTTGTGGAGTTTCGCCCCGTCCGGTATTTGCCGGTACGACGCCGGGACTCGGACGCGACGGGGGGAAACTTCGCGGGGGTGGCCGGCGTCGGCAAGTGGGGGCGGCGCGCATGGGGACTGTGGCGATCGATCCGTTGATCCGTTCGATGGTAAGGGACGAGTCGCTGACGCGGGGGTTGGGGGACATCGAGGCGCGCATGCTCGTCGATTGGCTCGTCGATTGGGCCGAACTCCTCGGGGACGGTGCCCGGTCCGACCCGGACGCGCAATCCCTCGTCCGGCGGCTGTGCCGACGGGGCAAGGCGATCAGCCGGTTCGTGCAACTCTGGGTCGAGCCGCGGACCCGCGGGAGTGCCATGCAACTGGCGGCCGTCGAGCGGTTCGCCTGGCCGCTGCCGGAGTGCGGGATCGACTCGGCCGACCTCATGCACCACATCCTGGCGTGGGAAAATTCCCACCAAGTCCGGTGACCGCGTCCGATTGTGCGAATCGTTCGGCCTGCGGAGTCCGTCGAAGGTCTGCCGGTCCCGCCGCACGTCGTTGCCGAGAATCGGCCGGTTCCTCGGGGATTTGTTTCAGTCGGGGCGTGCCGGGCGAATGATGGCGGGGGAGAACGCCCGGGCCGACTCTTGTGGCGTCGGCCCCGAGTTCACTTTCCCGGCCGGCTTCGACTTGCCGGACCGCGACCGGGTCGGGTAGGATGAGACAGATTCTAGCGATTGTTCCGCAAGCCGTACCGTTCCGAGGATGACGCCGTGAGTACGAACCCGCCGGCAAACCCGCCGGAAGCGGCTTCCAAAAATAAGTACGCCCGGAACATCGACGCCGCCTTCGAGGAGGCGTCGAAGCTGGCCGGGTCGAACCTCGCGCCCACGGAGTTCTACGAGAAGTTCCTGACCGCCACCCTCAACGCCATCGACGCCCCGGCCGGGGTCGTCTGGCTGCGCACGCCGCAAGGCTTCTTGCAAATCGCTTGCCAGGTGAACCTCGACAAGGTCGGCCTCGACGGCAAGCGCGGCGGCCGGCCGTGCCACAACGAAATTCTCCGTCAGGTCTTTCAGAGCCAGCCGGCGCGGCCGGTCATGGTCGAGCCGCAGGGCCGCCTGCAAGGGATGAGCGCCGAGCCGGGGGCGGTGCCGCCGGCTAACCTGACCGACTACTACGCCCTGTTCGCCCCGATCATCCAGCCGGACAAGACGGCGCTGGGGCTGCTCGAAGTGTTCCACGAGCCGTCGCTGGACGCCCGCGCCTACCAGACCTTCTTGCAGTACACGGTGCAGATGGCGGGGTACGCCTCGCAGTACCACGCCTTCTCGAACTCCCGGCAGTCGTCCGGGCTGGAGCGGGTGTTCACGCAGGTCGAGTCGTTCGCCAAGCAGATTCACGGCAGCTTGAACCCGACCGAGGTCGCGTACCACGTCGCCAACGAGGGCCGGCGGATCGTCGAGTGCGATCGCCTGTGCGTCGGCGTGCGGCACGGCAAGCGGCCGACGGTCGAGGCCGTGTCCGGGGCGGACGTGGTCGAGAAGGCCAGCACGCACGTCCGGCGGATGCGCGAACTGTTCGACGCCGTCTTCCAGTACGGCGACAAGCTCGTGTACAAAGGCGCGAAGGACGAGGGGCTACCGCCGCACCTGTCGGCCGCGCTCGACAACTACCTGAACGAGAGCCAGCCGAAGCTCCTGATCGTCCAGCCGATCCGGGACGAACGGGAGAAGGACAACGGCAAGCCGGCCCGGTCGATTCTGCTCCTGGAGAGCTTCAACCCGCCCGAGGCCAGCGAGCCGATGGTGGCCAAGCTGGACATCGTCGCCAAGCACGCCGCGTCGGCCCTGTACAACGCCTGGGACGTGCAGCGCATCCCGTTCCGGTTCGTCTGGTCGCCGATCTCGAAGCTGCAAGAACTCCTGGGCGGTAAGGCCCGGCTGTACGTCGGCCTCGGCCTGGCCGCGGCGACACTCATTAGCGTGGCGATGGTCCTCGTGCCGTACCCGCTGAAGATGCAGGCCAAGGGCGAGTTCCTGCCCAAGCACACGATGTACGTCTTCCCGACGACCGAGGGCGTGGTCCGCCGCATCCTGTACAAGCCGGGGGACCGCGTCAAAGAGGGCACGACCCTGGTCGAGTTGTTCAGTTCGGAACTGCAACAGAAGTTGACCGGAGCCGAGAACGAAATGCTGGGCGCGGTGAACACCATCAGAGGCGTGGACCGCGCCCTCACGGACAAAACTCGCCCCAGCGAAGAGATGAGCCAGTACCTCATCACCAAGGGCAAGGCCGAGGCGACCGAGTCCACCAAGCGCGGGTACATCGACAGCCTCCGCAAGACCAACAACGCCTCGGACACCACCGGCGCGTTCCGCGCCCTCGCCCCGCGCACCGAGGTCGGCGTGTCCGGCGACCTGCAAGTCCTGTCCAGCGACAACCGCGACGAACTGCTGAACCGCACGGTCAAGATGAGCGAGCCGCTGATGCGCCTCGGGGCGGTGGACGGGCCGTGGCGGGTCGAGTTGAAGATTCCCCAACGGAACATCGGCCACATCGCCCGCGCCTTCGCCACCGAAGGCCTGCACAAGAAGGACGCCGCGAACAAGAAGTACCTCGACGTGGACGTGCTGTTGACCAACCGCCCGGACGCGAAGTTCCCCGGCCGGCTGTACGACGAGGATATGAGCAAGCAGGCGATCCCGAACCGGGACGACCACAACGAGAGCGAGCCGATCATCCAGGCTCCGGTGCGGGTGAACCTCGACGAGTTCGGCCCGGACGGCCAGATTCCCGCCGAACTGCGGGTCGCCGGGGTCGAGGCCCACATCCGCGTCCGGTGCGGCAACCACGCGATGGGGTACTCCCTGTTCCACGGCGTCTGGGAGTGGTTCTACGAGAAGGTGATCTTCTTCTTTTAACCCCCGGCTCGCTCGGAACTCCGGGCGCTGACGCTTCCGGCTCGCCGGGAGTGTTGCTACGAACGCCCGACCGGCCCCGGACCGCCGGGGCGACTGGCGGCCACCACACTAACGACCCGCTGTCGCGGGCCAATGTCCTCAACTCGTGTTGGAGAGGGTGTCATGAAGTCTTTGAAGAGTTGGCTCGCGGTGGCGAGCGTCGGTAGTGCGGGCCTCACGGCCGTCGCCTGCACCCCGAACAGTCCGACCGGTAGCGGGTCCGGCGAGCGGAACGCAGCCGGGGCGGCCGCGACGGAAGTCGGCGGCCTACTCTACCCCGCCGTGCCGATGCCCGCGCTGCCGGCGAGTACCCCGGTCGGCGAGCCGGTCGTCATCCCGAACGCCATCGTCCAGTACGACATGCGGACGCAACTCCCGGCGGCGGTGGACGGCGTCGTCGAACTGATTGCCACGCCGCTGCCCGACAAGGCGGCGTTCAACCCCAACGACCCCGACATCGTCTACCACCCCCGCGACGCGAAGAAGGAACAGCCTTACCGCAAGCTCCGCGAGGGCGACCTCATCAGCCGCGGGCAAATCCTCGCGCGGCTCGACGACCAACTCGTCTACACCCAGAAGATGCAGTACAAGGAGATGATGCCGGCCATCACCCGGGCGCTCACCGCCTCGACGGAAGCGGCCAAGCTCCAGTCGGATTTGCTGGAGAAAATGCGGCCCCTCCTCACCACCGGCGCGCTCTCCGTGAGTGAGTTTCTCCAGCAGCAGTCGCTGTGGGCGCGGTACGTCGAGAACCAGATGAACTCCGAGAAGGAACTCATCAAGACCGACGGCGAGTACAAGTCGTCCGAGACGCAGCACAAGCGGTACTGGATCGTCAGCGAGCAGAACGGCCGGGTCGTGCGGCTCCTGAAGAGCGCCCAAGACTTCGCCAAGGCCGGGGAGACGATCCTCGAAATCCAATCCACCGACCGCGTCAAAGTCGAGGCCAAGCTGGACATCGGGTACGCCTCGCAGGTCCGCAAGGGCATGCTCGTGTACGTCGAGCCGACCCGGCCGCTCGGGTCGAACGCGCTGACCAACTATCACCGCCAGGAGGTGACCTCGGTCGCCGTCACCGCGCACCCCGGTCGGCCGATGGTCGTGTCCGGCGGCCTGGACGGCGCGGCGCTGGTCTGGGACGTGACCGCCACCAAACAATCGACGCGGCTGGCCAACCCGCCGGGCGTCGGCGTCCGCAGCGTGACCGCCACGGGGCCGAAGGCGAAGGCGCACCTCGTCGCCGTCGGCGGGGACGACGGCAAGGTCCGCCTGTGGGACGTGTCGAACCCGGACAAGCTGCCCAAGGAGCCGGTCGGCACGTTCGACGAGGCCCACGGGGGCGGCGTGTCCGCGGTGGCGTTCAGCCCGGACGGCCGGTATCTGGCCACGGCCAGCGGCCGCGACGTGTACGTCTGGAGCGTTGCCGACCGCCGCAAGATGTACGCCCTGCCGGCCGAACACCGGGACGCCGTCACGGCCGTGCGGTTCACCCCGCAATCGACGCTCGTGACCGTGTCGAAGGACAAGTCGATCCGCACCTGGAAGGTCGGCGAGACCGGGGCGGCCGTCGCCACGGTCATCGACCACCGCGGCGGGGCCGTGGACGTGCTCGGCGTGTCGTCGGACGGCGCGCGGGTGCTGTTCGACAAGGACGCCTCCCGGCTCGACGTGGTCAGCCTGGCCGACGAGCGGTCGGTCGGCACCGTGCAGAACCCCGGCGGCGGGGCGCGGTTCGCCTCGTTCGCCTTCTTCTCCCCGGACGACAGCCTGATCCTCACGGCCGGGGCCGACAACGACCAGAAGGGCGAACTCACCGTCTGGGACACGCCGGCCTCCGGCAACCGCGCCGCCGAGCGCCGCCGGTTGGTGACGCCGAAGAACGCCGCGATCACTTGCGCGGCCTTCTCGGCCGACCCGGCGTTCAAGTTCATCGCCGTCGGCACGGTGGACGGCGGGGTCCACTTCTGGACCTCGCCGACGGACGGCGACGGCAAGCGGATCGTCGGCGAGATCGTCTCGATTGTCCCGGCCGACGCCAAGAGCGTGCAGGTCCGCGTCGAGCTGGCCAACCCGATCGACAAGGCGACCGGCGAGGGGCTGCAAGACCGCAGCGCTGCGACGATCATCGTCCCGCCCGGCGGCGTCCCCGCGGCGGCGGTGCCGAACGTCCAGGCGGTGCCGATCGCCGCCCCGGCCCCGGTCGTCGTGCCCGCCGGCGGGGCGGTCCTCACCACCCCCGGCACGCCCGCCGTTCAGCCGGCCTCGGCGACCGCCCCGCTGGTCACCATCCCCCCGGTGTCGCTCCCCCCGGTCCACCGGCTGCCGACCGAGAGCAGCCCGAAGAAGTGACTCCCGAAGGGCCACCCGGATGAACGCCGAACTGCTCGACAACCCGGCCGAGAGGCGCAAGGCGGTCCGCCTGCGCGTCCGGCCGGACCTGCAAATCACCGAGCAACGCTACGAGGGCAAGGTCTTTCACGTCGTGAAAGACCCCGTTTGCCTGCGCTACTACCGGTTCAGCCGGCAGGAGTACCACGTCTTCGAGCGCTTCGACGGGAAGCACACGATGGAAGACGTGCGCAAGGACTTCGAGAGCGAGTTCAAGCCGCACCGGCTCGAGTTCGCCGACCTCGAAAGTTTCGCCCGCCAACTCGTCACCGCCGGCCTCGTCCAGCACGAGACCGGCGGCGCGGGCAAGCACCTGTACCAGCGCCGCGCCAAACAGCGGCGGCTCAAGCGCCTGGCCACGCTCTCGAACATCATGTACTGGAAGATTCCGGTCTTCGACCCGGACCGCCTACTCACGTGGATGTACGGCTACCTGTGGTGGATCTTCACCCCGTGGTTCTTCGCCGCCAGCGTGACCTTAATGCTCGCGGCCGTGTTCCAGGTGTTGATCCACTTCCAGACTTTTTACGACAAGATTCCGCGCTACCAGGAATTCTTCGCTGTCAACAGCCTGTTGTACATGTGGATCAGCCTGGGGGTCGTCAAGATCATCCACGAGTTCGGGCACGGACTCAGTTGCAAAGCGTACAAGGGCGAGAGTCACGAAATGGGCTTCTTGCTCATGTGCTTCTCGCCGGCCATGTACTGCAACGTGACGGACGCGTGGACGGTCGCGGACAAGTGGAAGCGGATCATCATCAGCTTCGCCGGCATCTACGTCGAGTTGTTCATCGCGGCCCTGGCCACCTTCGTCTGGTGGTACACGCCGCACCTCGTGACCGTCAACAACATCGCGATGGCGGTGATGGTGCTGTGTTCCGTGAGTACGGTCTTTTTCAACGCCAACCCGCTGATGCGGTTCGACGGTTACTACATGCTCGCGGACTGGATCGAGATTCCCAACCTGCGGGACCGGGCCAACCGCTACCTGACCAACCTGTTTTTGAGTACCTGCCTGGGCATCGAAGTGCCGCCCGAGCAGTACATGGCCCCGGGCCGGCGGGTGCTGTTCGTCGTGTACGCCATTGCGAGTTACGTGTACCGCTGGGTGGTGACGTTCAGCATCATCTTCTTCCTGGCCGACTTCCTCGGCCCGCAACTGAAAATCTTGAGCCAGATGCTCGCGGCGTTCTCGCTGGGCACCATGTTCATCTGGCCGACGTATCGCATGGTCAAGAACATCAACCAACGGGGGCGGCTGCCGGACATGAAGACCAAACGCGTGGCGGTCACGGCGTCCGTGGCCCTGGGCCTGCTCGCCGTCGTCTGCCTGGTGCCGCTGCCGGTCAGCCGCGTCCGGGACATGGGCCTGGTGACCGTCGATCCGAGTTACTCCGACCCGGTCGTGCTGTTCCAGCCGGCCAACCTCGTCAGCCTGCACGTGCAGGAAGGCCAGGTCGTCAGTAAGGGCCAACTGATCGCCCGGTTCACGAGCCGGGAAATGACCGAGCAACTGCTGCTGGCCGAGTCCCGGCGGGACGAGAAACTGGTCGAGAAGAACGTCCTCAAAAACGTGAGCCTGACGACGCCCCGCGGGGTGGACATCGCGAAACTCAACAACGACATCGAATCCGCCGCCGACGAGGCCGCGGCCCAGGACCGCGTCGTCCGCCAGACCGCGGCCGATTTGGCCCGCCTGCGCGACCAGGTCGCCCCGCGCGACGGGGTCGTCATGGGGCTAGTCAAGCCGAGCGAGGTCGGCAAGCAGTTCGACCGCAACTTCCAACAGGCCAAGCCGATCTGCACCGTCGGCGACCCGACGAAGTTGACCATCAAGGTGCCGGTCAGCTCGATGGACCACAAGCTGCTCGCCGAGGACATGCGGCCGCTCCCCGGGGACTCCCCCGAAGGTCGCCCGCTGGACGTGTCGGTGTACGTCCACGGCCGGACCGACCGCATCTTCAAGGGCAAGGTCGTCCGCCTGCCGCAGTCGAGTGCGAAGCAAGTGCCCTACGCGCTGACGAGTCGCAGTACCGGCCCGGTGGCTGTGCAACAGGGCGGCGAGAACGGCCAGGAGTTGATTCCGGTCGCGCAGGTCTACCTCGTCGAGGTCGAGTTGACCGACCCCGACGCGAGCATCAAGGCCGGTGCCCTGGTGAACGTCAAAATCCACTGCAAGTGGCGGACCGCCGCCTGGTGGCTGAAGCGCGCCGCGAGCGAAGCCCTCGACTTCGGGCTGTACCAGTAACGGGCGTGCGGGGATCGCCGCGTTGGGGCGTCGTTCGGTCGGTTGTGCCGCGCTAGTGCAGTCTCAAGTGACATCCTGTGCGTCGGCTTGGCGGCACCTACTTTGAGTGGATGAAGTCACCACTATTCGTCCGCGACCTGACGGATTCTG
>JAYTSV010000245.1:0-11114 GCA_043745465.1 Fimbriiglobus sp. | reverse complement strand
GTCGTGGCCATGCCCCGGGGGGCGGTGTCGCCGCTGTCCAGGGTGGTGTCGGCGAGGGCATTGCCCGGGACGCCGTACCGATACGTCCGGTCGGTGGTGCCGTCGTTCGCCACGTAGAACTTGGTCGTGTCGTCGTCGGTGATCGTGCCGGTCGCTTGGGCGCGGGTGACCGTGGCCCCGACGGGGTTCGACAGGTTCAGGGTGAACGTCTCGTTGCCCTCGACCAACGAGTCGTTGAGCGTCGAGACGACGATTGTCTTCGTCGTCTGCCCCGGGGCGAAGGTGAGGGTGCCGGACACCGGGGTGAAGTCGCTGCCGGCCGTCGCGGAGCCGGACGCGGTGGTGTAGTAGACAGTCACCGGAGTCGCGCTCGGGATGTTCAGGCTCACCGTGAACGCCGCCTGCGAGCGCGGGCCGAAGCGATCGATCTTGTATGAGCACCCGACCAAGAGATTGCCGGCCGGATCGAAAAGGAGCCCGAGAGGTGTTGCGATAGCACTCGAAACGGCTGAGACGGCCTTGTCGATGAAAGCGCCCGTCTGCGTGTCGTAACGCAGCACCTCGTCGCCGCCGGTACTGGAGACGTAGAGACTTCCCCCCGAAAATACGACTTCGCCGGTAGCGAGAAGGCCGCCGCTACCGCTCGGTACGAACGCGCCGAGGAACGCTCCGGTCTGGCCGTTGTAGCGGAGGACCGAGTTATTCGAGGCGCTGGCCACGTACAGGTTCCCGTCCGGGCCGAAGGTCAGCCCGCGGGGGTTCGACAGTCCACCACTGCCGGCCGGGACGAAGGCCCCGATGAAGGCGCCTGTTGCCCCGCTGTAGTGGAGGACTTGGTTGGTTTTCCCGCTGCTGATGTACCAGTCGCCGTCCGGCCCGACGGTCATGCCGCGGGCTTCGCTCAAGCCACCGCTGCCGGAGGGGATGAAGACATCGAGGAACGCGCCGGTCGTGGCGTCGAACCGCTGGACCTGGGCGGTGACACGGGAGAGGACGTAGAGTTTGCCGTCCGGGCGGAACGTGAGCCCCTCGGCGGCTGGGGAGTCCACGTTGTTGACGAAGGTGCCGAGGAAGGCACCCGTCGTACCGTCGTATTTCAGCACTTGGTTCGTACCGTGGCTACCGACGTACAGGTTCCCGTCTGGCCCCCAGGCCATTCCAGTCGAGCGCTGCATGCCGCCGTTGTTGCTCTGGGAGACGAACGCCCCCAGCGACTGGCCGATTCGGGCATCCCCTTCGGTCGTCGTCGCATCCGAGAGGGATACCCCCGCGTCGTCGTTGACGATCGTCGCCAGCCCCATGATAGCCGTACCACCCGCCGGTGTGACGACCAGCTTGAACGCCTCGTCCAGCTCGACCGTGGCATCGCCGTTGACCGTGATAGTGACGGCCTTTGTCGCCTCGCCGGGGGCAAACGTGACCGTGCCCGACGCGGCGACGTAGTCCGTGCCGGCCGTGGCCGAGTCGTCGCTCGTGGCCCAGTTCACCGTCAGCGAATCGGTCAAGCTGCCAGTCCGCCGAAGAGTGAAGGTGGCGGGCGTCGTCATGCCCGCCGCCCCCTCCAGGACGGACGGGGCATCGACGGCGAGCGGGCCGGTAACCTTGCCGTCGGTACCGGCTTCAGTGATGCCGATTACCTCGCCGGCCGACAACGCCCGGCCGTACATGGCCAGCTCGTCGATGACGCCGTTGAACGGAACGTTGTAATTGTTCAGGTAGTTGGAATTTCCGATGCCGACGCCGGGGTTTTGCGTCGGGTCCAAGGCGCCGAACGGCCGGGCGGTAGTCGTGGTGTGGGCGACAACGGCCCCGTTCTCGTACAAGGTCATCGCCCCGGTGGCGTCGTCGAGCGTGGCGGCCACGTGAACGAACTGCCCCGTCGGGACGGGCGCCTCGATGCTGGCCCCGCTCGTGGTGCCGTTGATCTGGAACTGTATGTTGCCGCTCGGCCTGATGACGAGTTGGTACGGGTCCAGGCCGCCGCGGTTGTCGCCACGGAAGACGATGCTGCCGAAGTTGGTGGTGGGGGGGCTGTTGCTAACACGGATCCAGCCTTCGATGGTGAACGACGCGGTAAACGCCAGGCTGCTCGGGTCGCCGAGCGACGCCCAGCCGTTCGACCCGTTGAAGTTCCAACCCTGGCCGACCTCGCCGGCCGTGTAGGTCACGTTGGTCAGGGTGGCGGGGTTTAGCCCGGTCGCATCGGCCGCGGTGTTGTTCGCGGTCCACCAACTGACCAGCCCGTTCGGGACGGAGACGGCCGTCGGCACCGTGCGGTCTTCCAGTTGCTCGACGGCGAACCGGCGGGGGCGGCGGGCCGACGGCGGGCGGTCAGTGGCCAGCCAGGTGCGGAGGGCGGTGCGGACGGACATGACGGCTTCCTTTCGGGGCGGACTGGGGAGTCCGGGTTCGGTTCCACAAGTCAGTGCGGAATCCGCGCGCCCGGCGGCTCACCGATTCCCGACTTTTCCCCGATTTCTTTTCCGCCCCCGCCCCGGGCCGGGTCTGCTCGGCGCGGGGCGGCAGGTGGGGATGGTACGCGGCGTGCGAACCGCGGGCTACCTTTGCGGCTGCGGTTTCGGTGTCGCTTTGGGCAACGCGCCGATCTGCTTTTGGAAGTCGGCCCGGCCGCGGAGCGGGTCCAGGTCTTCGTCCGTTTCGGAGTGCTCGCGGTTTTTCCAGCCGGCGGCGATGGCCCGGCCGAACAGCTCGACGGCACGGGCGGCGTACTCCTCCCGCTTGGCCGCCAGCCTATCGCTCGCCACGGCGTACAGGCATGTGAGGCTGTACCACTCGCTGGCGGGGAGCGTGTCCGCGGTCGCAATGTCAGCCACCTCGGCCACGGCTTCCGTCACCTTCCCGGCGCGGACCCGATTGATCGCCCGCCCGACGCGGAGCGAATCCCGCCAGGGGCCGTCGGCCAGGGCAACGGCCCGGTCCCAATCGGCCAGCGCCTCCGAGACCCGCCCCAGTTTCTCCAACGCGACCGCCCGACCCTTGAGATCGTTGAGGAGGACGGGCTTCGCCCGGGCGTTGTTCGGCTGACGGCCGAGGGCCGTACCCACCAGTACGAGCGACCGGTCGTAGGACGGCAGGCTCTTGGCCGGCTGTCCCAATTGATTGAAGCAGTTCCCCAAGTTCAGGTGCAGCCCGGCGAGATCGATGATACTCTCCGGGCTGTCCGGCACGGCGCTCGCCAGCCGTTCGCGAACCGTGATGACGTCTTCGAACGACTTGGCTGCGTCCTGCATCCGGCCAAGCTTAGCGTAGATGAGGCCCAAGTTGCCCATTACCTGAATTGTTACCGGGTGGTCCGGCCCGAGGACCCGCTTCGCGGCGGCCAGCGTCTCTTCGAGAAGGTCGAGGGCCTCGTCGAGGCGGACTTGTACGAAGTAGCAATGGGCCAAGGTGCCCATGGTCATGAGCGTATCCGGGTGGTCCGGCCCGAGGACCCGCTTCGCGGCGGCCAGCGTCTCTTCGAGAAGGTCGAGGGCCTCGTCGTGGCGACCTAGCGCGAGATCGTCTTGTGCCAGGCAATGCATACTGGTGAGTGTGTCCGGGTGGTCCCGGCCGAGAATCCTGGTGCGCGCCGCCAGGACCTCTCTGTTGAGTTCGAGTGCGTCCCGGTGGCGACCCAGGGCGTGGTAGCAGACCCCCAGGCCGTGCATGCTCTGAAGCGTGTGCGGGTGGTCCGGCCCGAGGACCCGCCTCCGTCCCGCCAGCACTTCCTTGTGGAGTTTGAGGGCCTCCTCAATGAAATTCAGGGAGCCGTTGCAGCTTGCGACGTTGTTCAGGCTCGACAGCGTACGCGGGTGGTCCGGGCCGAGGTGCTGTAACTCGATCGCCAGCGCGCGCTGAAACTCGACTAACGCTGCCCGGTATTCACCCAGGAATTGCAACGTACCGCCCAGCGACATCCGGAGCCGGGCCTCCACCACCGGCTGGTCCCGGAAGCCGTCGGACAGGGCAGGCAGGCTGGCCGTGATCGCGTCCCGGAGTGTCACGTCCTTCCCCAGCCCCCCCCCCTGCCCCTTTGGCCGACCGGCGGCGAACACCCGGTCCTGTAAGAACAAGATCACCGCCTCGGCCTCGGTCTTTGCGGTCTCCGCCTCCACCCGCCGGGCTTCGGCTAGTGCCGTCTGCCGCCTCGACTCGACCAGCCCGATGGACGTGCCCGCCAGACCCGCGAGCAGGGCGAACAGGACCAGGCCCGCGGCGACGACCTGCGCCTTGTGCCGGCGGGCGAACTTCCGCAGCCGGTAGCCGGCACTCGGCGGGCGGGCCTCCACCACCTCGTCGGCCAGGTACCGCTGAACGTCGGCCGCGAACGCGCTCGCCGACTCGTACCGCCGGGTGCGGTCCTTCTCCAGCGCCTTCATCACGACCCAGTCCAGCTCCCCCCGCAGCTGCCGGCTCAGCCGCCGGTCGTCCACCCCCCGGCGGCCGGACACCGTGGACCCGGCCGCGGCCGCCAGGGTGCTCAGCCGCGCGCTCGGCCGCAGCGGCTCCTGCTCCCGGATCAGCCGCCGCACCTCGTCGAACCCGGCCGCCCGGAACGCCTCGGCGTCGAACGGGGTGGTGCCGGTGAGCAGCACGTACAGGAGCACCCCGAGCGAGTACACGTCGCTCCGGGTATCGATGTCCAGGCCGCTCATGTCGGCCTGCTCGGGGGACATGTACAGCGGGGTGCCGACCAGCTGGGCGAGCCGGGTGTACACCGGGTCGGCGGCCAGGGTCGCCCCGACCGCCTTGGCGATGCCGAAGTCGATCACCTTCGGCACCGGCCGGCCGTCGTACAGCGTCACCAGAATGTTGCTCGGCTTCAGGTCCCGGTGGATGACCCCCTTCTGGTGCGCGTGCTGGACCGCACGGCACACGTCCGCGAACAGGGCCAGCCGTGCCCGGGTGCTCAGCCCGGCCCGGTCGCAGTAGTCGGTGATCGGCAGGCCGCGGACCAGCTCCATGACGAAGTACGGGCGGCCGTCCGGGGCGGTCCCGCCGTCCAGCACCCGGGCGATGCCCGGGTGGTCCATGAGCGCCAGGGCCTGCCGCTCCTGCTCGAACCGGGCGACCACCTCCTTCGACCCCATCCCCGGGCGGATCAACTTCAGGGCCACCCGCCGCCGGACCGGGGCGGTCTGGTCGGCCGCGTACACCGCCCCCATCCCGCCCTCGCCGAGCAGCTCCCGCAGGGTGAACGGGCCGACGGTGGTGCCGACGGCGGCGTCCGCGACGGGGGTCAGCGCGTAGGCCGCCGTCTCGTCCGCGGACGGGGGTTCGAGGAAGTCGCCGGCCCGGAAGTGCAGGTCGGCCAGCCGGCTGACCTCGGCCCGGACGGCCGGGTCGCCGCCGCACGCGCGGTCCAGGAAGGCGGCGCGGTCGGCCGGGTCGGCGCGTTCGACGGCTTCGGCCAGCAGGGTCTCGACGGTCGGGGCGGGCACGGGCGGTCCTCCGGGGGCGTGGGGTCGTCTACCCTCCAGTGCGGATTCCGACCGCCCCGGGGCTCACTGATCGGCCGGATTTTTTTCCGCACCGGCGAGTTGGCCGTACAACCAGGCCCGGGCGTACACCCAGTGCCGCTTGGCGGTCGCCTCGGAGATGCCGAGGATGCCGGCCGCGTCGGCCACCGACAGCCCGGCAAAGTACCGCAGCTCGACCAACCGGGCCTTGGCCGGGTCGGCCGCGGCCAGCCGGGTGAGGGCCTCGTCGAGGGCGAGCAGGTCGTCGGCCGCGGGGGGGGCCGGGGCCGGCGGGTCGGCGAGGGCGTCGAGCGGCACCCGGTCGCGGCGACCGCCGCGCTTTTCGGCCGCCTTGGCCCGGGCACTGTCGATCAGGATTTGCCGCATCGACCGGGCGGCCGCCCCGAAGAAGTGCCCGCGGCCGTGCCAGTCGTCGGGAGGCAGGTCGTTCCCGACCAGCCGCAGGTACGCCTCGTGGACGAGGGCGGTCGGCTGGAGGGTCTGGCCCGGCCGCTCCCGGGCGAGCAGGTCGGCGGCCAGCCGGCGGAGCTCGGCGTAGACGAGCGGGAGGATCTCACCGGCGGCGGCGGGGTCGCCGGCGGCGGCCGCGTCGATTAATCGGGTGACATCAGACATAAGGCGATAGTACCGACCGGGATCGGACTGAGGAAGTGAAAAATGGCCTTGCTCGACTCGGTCATGAACTCGTGGTCCTTCCCAAGCCGCCGGTACTCGACCAGCCACGCGAACGCCCGCTCGACCCCCCACCGCCGGGCGTGGACCGTGAACGCCTTCGGGGCCGTGTGAGTCGTGACCACCCGCAGTGCCGCCGGACCCACTCGACGAACCGCCCGGTGAACCCGGCGTCGGCGATCACCTCCCGCACCAGCGGCAACGTCCCCCGCACCCCGTCCAGCAGCCGGCACCCGCCGTCCCGGTCCTGGACGTCGGCGGGCGTGACCAGCACCGCCCAGATCAGCCCCATCGAGTCCACAGCGACGAACCGCTTGCGGCCGAGCACTTTTTTCCCCCCGTCGCACCCCCTCGCCCCGCCGCGGTGGGTCGTCTTCACGGTCTGGCTGTCCACCCGGCAGGGTCTCGGGCGTCGGCGGGGCCCCGGCGTGCACCCGGCACTCCTCCCGCAGCCGGGCGTGGACCCGCTCCCAGGCCCCGGACTCCCGCCACGTTCGGAAGTACCCGGACGCGGTGTGCCAGGGCGGAAAGTCGTGCGGTAGGAGCCGCCAGGCCTGGCCGCCGCGCAAGTGGTAGAAAAGGGCGTCGCACACCTCGCGGAGGTCGGCCGGCCGGCCTTGCGGGGGTCGGACTTGGGCTTGGGCAGCAGGGGTCCAGGCACTCCCACGACGCGTCGGTCAGGTCGGTCGGGTACAGCTTCCTGCTCATAACCGGCGACGGTCAACTACCGCCGAGATGGTTACAAGACGTACTCTAAGAACGACCGGAAACAATGAAGTCGTTGCTACAAAAACCGGAACGCGATCAGGGCACATCCGAGCGTCAAAAACGCCTCGTGAGTCGGGAGCAACCTGTCGCGTCGGTAGCCGAGCCTGCGGAGGCGGTGCAGCCAACTGATGGTCCGCTCGACCGGCCAACGGAACGCCCCGAGTCCGCTGCCGTGGGGCGTGTTCCGCTCGGCCAGTCGCGGTCGGATCCGGCGGTCCCGGCTGGCCCGCCGCAACGCCTCCGAGTCGTACGCCCGGTCGCCCAGGATTTCGTCCGGGAATCGTCGCGGGCGACCGGGCTTCCCGCCCACCCCGACGAGGGCGTCCAGCAGCGGGACGAACGCCTGCGAGTCGTGGCGGTTGGCCCCGGTCGTCATCGCCGCCAGGGGGATGCCCCGACCGTCCACCAGGATGTGGTGCTTCGACCCCAACTTGCGGCGGTCCGTCGGGTTCGGTCCGGTCATCGCGCCGCCGCCCGGCGACCGGACCGCGACTCCAGTCGATCTTGCCGGCCCGGTTCAGTCGGGCGAGGATCGCGGCGCGGATGCGGTCCCAGACCCCGAGTCGCTGCCAGGTGCGTAAACGCTGGAGGCACGTCTTGCCGCAACCCCAGCCGAGTTCGGCGGGCAGGTCGTCCCAGCCGATGCCGGTCTTGAGGACGAAGGCGATGCCGGTCAGCACCTCGCGGTCGCCCACGGGGAGGCGACCGGGGTGGTCGAACCGGCGCGGCTTCGGTGGCGGCAAGAGGGGCTGGACGATCGCCCAGACGTCGTCGTCGATGAGCGGTTTCATGGGGGACTCTCCTTCGGGCTCGTACCCCCATGATACGGTCCGAGCCGGGAGGGTGCTTTTCATTGTTTCCGGTTGCTCTAAGTCTTTACGCCGACCAGCGGGAGGACGAGCGCGCGGAGCGACGCCGACGGTGAACAGGGCCGCGTTCCTGAACGCACCCGAGCCATATAGTACTACGTTTCTCAGTGTTCCCGGCTGTTCTCGCCGGGAACGGCCGGTACGGGTGGAAGGCACGACGAGTCCCGCCAACGCACCCCACTGAGGCCGAACCGATGATCACCGCCGACAAGCCCGAGCCCGCCGCGCTCCTCGACGTCCGGGGCGTCGCCGCGCTGCTCGCCTGCAGCGCCCGCCACGTCTGGCGGATGTGCGACGGCGGCCACTTCCCCCGCCCCATCTCGATCGGCACCAAGCTCAAGCGCTGGCCGCGTTCGACTGTCGAGCAATGGCTGGCCGAACAGACGAAGCCCGCGGCGGCCCGCCGCTAAACGCCGGCGGACGCCGGCCAGGGCGTCCGCCGGCAGCGCCACACACATTCACTCAGCGAGGTCCATTATGTCCGACGATCTCGACTTCGGTCGCTTCGATTCCGGCGAAGACCCGTTCGGCGGCTTCGACGGCGCCTCCGGGGCGACCGTGGTCACCCCCGGCTGGCACCTCTGCCGCCTCGAGCGCGGCGAGACGACCGTCACCCGGGCCGGCAAGACCGCTTACAGGGTGCGGTTCGCCGTCCTCGAAGGCGACTTCGCCGGGTTCAAGCTCTGGCGGTACTTCACGTTCGGCGACCCCGCCGCCGTGAACCGGGCCAAGGACGCCTTGAAGCCGCTCGGCCTGACGACCAAGGCGCACCTGCTGGCCGCCATCCCCGCCCCCGGGCGGGTCGTCACCTGCAAGGTGCTGGCCGCGGTCCAGGCGCGGCCGGACGGCACCCCCTCGAACGACGTGGTCCGCTTCGAGGTCGTGTCCGACGAGGCCGAGCCGCCGTCCCGCTTCGCCGCCGGCCTCGGCGGCCCCGACGGGGGGGCGCCGTGACTTACGCCGAACCGCGGGGCGGCGACGTCGCGTTCGGCACCGACTGCGACCCGCCCGCCGGCCTGGTGGGCGGGTCGCAGTCGGGCCGCTGCACGCCGACCGCCGGCTCGTCTTCGCCGAGCCGCACTACCGGTCCTTCCACGAACTCGACGACCCCGAGGCCGACGGCCAGGCGTTCGGGACCGTCTACCAGTACCCGCACGCCGAGTACGCAGCCCACCTCCGCGCCGCCGGCTCGCCCCGGGGGTACGCCGGCCCGGCCGCGTGCTTCCGCGTCGTCTGGGACATCGACCGGCCGGACCCCGCCGCCGCCGTGGCCGACGCCCGGGTGCTCGTCCGCTCCCTGCACGACCGCTACGGCGGTTACGCCGAGGCCGGGACTGGGGCCTACTTCAGCGGCGCGAAGGGGTACCACGTCACGCT
The DNA here is from genome assembly GCA_043745465.1 of Fimbriiglobus sp. Classification (GTDB taxonomy): domain Bacteria; phylum Planctomycetota; class Planctomycetia; order Gemmatales; family Gemmataceae; genus Fimbriiglobus. The sequence continues at coordinate 1,948 of JAYTSV010000245.1, read as the reverse complement.
GGTGGCGACGCCCGGCTTCCGCCCGCTGCCCCACACGCCCGCGGTCATCAAGGCGCTGGCGCTGGCCGTCGCCGCGGCCGCCGGCGTCGCCGTGGACGCGGCCGTCTACGACCGCCAGCGGCTCTTCCGGCTGCCCAACACCCGGCACGCCGGCAGCGGCCTCTACAAGCAATTCCTGACCGCCGAGGAGCTTTTCGCTCTCGAACCGGAGCGCGTCCGGGTGCTGGCCTCGAACCCGGCCGGGTACGCTGTACCGGCAGTGATCGCGGAAAGCGACCAGTTCGTCCGCGATTGGCTCGACGCCGAGGCCGAGGTGTCCGCCGCGGCCCCGGCGGGCGGTACTCCAGGCCGCCGGGTGCCCCCTTCCCACGCCCCCGCGGTGCCGAAGTACGTCCGCGACTTCATCGGCTTCGCCGACGTGCAGGACCCCGGCCGGGCGGTGACGCTCTTCCGGTGCGCCGCGGCGCTCGCCGAGGCCGGCACCCCCGACGCCGTCGTCGCCGGGCTGCTCGAAGAGACGGCCGTCAAGACCGGCCTCGGCCCCGCCGAGGTGCGCCGCCAGATCGCCGCGGGCGTCGCGCACGGCAGGAAGGGGGCACCGTGAGCGCCCCGACCCCCCCCCGGTTCAGGACCGCCAAGTCGGTGGCCGACGGCTTCGACCTCGACGGCCCGCCGCCGACCCGCTGGCCGGCACCCGCCCCGTTCCGGCCCCTCGACATCCGCCCCGGTCGAGTCGTCCTGATCGGCGCGCCGCCCGCCGCCGGGAAGACGACGCTGACGATGCAGTTGGCGGCGGGCCTGCTCGAAATGACGGCCGACCTCAAGGCCGTCGTCGGCAACGCCGAGATGGCCCCCGAGGACCTCTACGCCAAGATGCTCGCCCGCCTGGCGAACGTCGACGTCGGCCTGATCCAGGACCGCGGGTACGGCGCGGCGCAGAAGGCCCGGCTCGCGGCGGCCCGGGACGCCAACCGCGACGTGTTCGAGCGGCTGGCGTTCCTGGAGCCGCCCTACACCGTGGCCCACCTCCACGCCGCCATGAACGCGACGGGCGCGCGGCTCGCCGTCGTCGACTACGCGCAGCGGTTCGCCGCCGGGGCCGGCGACGAGCGGCAGGGCATCGACGCGTTCATGGGGCAGGTCCGACGGCTCGCCTCGCTGGGCGCGGCCGTGGTGCTGGTGTCGAGCGTGGCGCGGCAGAAGACGCCCGGCGGCGCGTCGAGCTACGCCGGGCTGACCATGGCGAGTTTCCGCGGGTCGTCCGAGCTGGAGTTCGGGGCGGACAGCGCGTACATCCTCGACGCGGCCGAGTGCGGCGTGGCGACGCTGCGGTGCTGCAAGAACCGCTTCGGCCGACTCGCGGACGTCAACCTCCGCTTCGACGGCCCGACGCAGTCGTTCACCGCCGGCGACCCGCTCGACGCGTTCGACGCGGCCCCGCCCTCGGCCCCCAAAGCCAAGAAATTGAAGGGGGGGCCGGGATGAGGTCTCCCGAGCCGGGTTCGGCGTGGGCGCGGCACTGCCCCGACGCCTGGCCCGCCGAGTACGACGGGGTGGCGGGGCTGCCCCGAGGGTTTCGCCGCTACGCGACCGATCGCGAGGCCGCGCTCATCACCGGCCGCGTGACCGAGGCCGAGTTCACCGGCCGGCCCACCGCCCGCGCCCCCGCGCTAGCCGGGCAGGCCAAGTCGGAGCGCAAGCCGAACCCGGTCGTCGCCAAGGTCATCGGCTTCAACCTGTTCTTCGATGGCCTCGACCAGCGCGTGCCGCGCCTGAGTCCGCAGGCCGTGGCCGTGTGGGCGTGGCTGTGGCGCTGCGAGCGGGACGGCCTGGCACGGTGCTCGGTGCGGAAGCTGGCGCACCGGCTGGGCGTCAACAAGGACACCGCCGCCGCCAAGCTCAACGAGCTGCGGGACGCGGGGTTCCTCGCCCTCGTCCGCCGCGGCAC
>JAYTSV010000244.1:0-38147 GCA_043745465.1 Fimbriiglobus sp. | reverse complement strand
GTGTGGACAGATCTGATTTTTCAGCTATGTTTGAGGCATTCCGTCAGGGTGTGCCATGCGTCGCCACGAGATCTCCGACGCCGACTGGGCGCGGATTCAATCGCTCCTCCCGCCCCGACCCGGCCCCTACGCCTCGGACCGGCGGTTCCTCAACGCCGTCCTGTACGTCGCCAAGACCGGCCTGCCGTGGCGGGACCTGCCCGACCGGTTCGGCCCGTGGAACTCGGTCTGGCGGCGGTTCGACCGGTGGTCCCGGCGCGGCGTCTGGGCGGCCCTGTTCGACGCCCTCCAGGACCCCGACCTCGAGTGGCTGATCCTCGACTCGACGGTCATCCGCGCCCACCCGTGCGCCGCGGGCGCGAAAAAAAAGCGGACGGGACCGGGGGCCAGGGCGGGGAGGCCCTCGGGCGGAGCCGGGGCGGGTTCGGGACTAAAATCCACGCCGCGGTGAGCGGGTTGGGGTTGCCGGCGCGGCTGACGCTCAGCCCCGGCCAGGACGCCGACATCGCCCACGCCGACGGGTTGCTCGACGGGTTCGCCCCGGCGGTCGTGATCGCGGACAAGGGGTACGACGAGCAGGCCCTGGTGGACGCGATCGAGGCGAGGGGCGGGGAGGCCGTGATCCCGGCCCGGAAGAACCGGACGGTGCCGCGGGAGATCGACGCGGACCGGTACAAGGACCGGAACCTGGTGGAGCGGTTCTGGGCGAAGGTCAAGCAGTACCGGCGGGTGGCGACGCGGTACGAGAAGACGGCCCGGAACTTCCTGGCGTTCGTCCGAGTGGCGTCCATAATGGTCTTACTGCAATAACCAGCACAATCTGTCCACACGGCCTAGCGCCGACACGCACTATCCGCCATTTTCAGCACACTATTGGTAGGGGTTTCGTCGCTTTCTGAGTACCGAGGGCCGGGTTTGAACCGGCGACCTATCGCTTATGAAGCGACCGCTCTAACCACTGAGCTACCCCGGCAATTCCTCTCAAATTACACGCCGCGACGCGCTTGGCAAGGCGAGTCGGCGATGGCCCTTGAGGGACGGAACCCGCTCGGAGGGGTTCACTCCACGGCCAGGGCTTTCTCGAAGATGACGAGGTTGTCGCCGCGCTCCTGGTCCCAGCGGATGCCGATCACGTCGTACCCGAGGTCGATGGCCAGGTGCAGCATCGGGCGGTGCTGGTTGTGGCACTCCAAGCGGATCGCCTCGTAGCTGTGCTGGACGGCCCAGCCCTGGGCGGCCTCCATGAGTTGACTGCCGACGCCGAGGCGGCGGGCGTCGGGGAGGACGCCGTAGAACCAGGCGAAGAAAACTTCCGGCTTCAACTCGAAGCCCATGAAGAAGCCGACCGGCTTGTCGTCCATTTTGGCGAGCAGCGAGAGCACGTTGTACCGGCCGACGAAGCGGCGGCGGAACGACTCGATCGGGCGGGCGGGGCGGTAGATCTGGTTGTACAGGTCCACGATTTGCGGCAGGTCGTCCATGCCCACCACGTCGATCACGGCGTCGGCCATCGGCGGGAGACTCCAGCGTAAGCGGCCCCGAATCGGGGCGGGGCGGGGGCGTTGCCACTTCTCAGACGAGGTCGGACGCCCGATCGATTCGACGGCCGGCTCAGTGGCTCGGGCGGTGCAGGCCGGTGACGAGGTCTTCCCACGACGGGACGTTCCAGTTGGCGATCAGTTCGCGGGTCATCTCGGTCGTCGCGCCTTCCAGCGGCCGCTCGGCTTCGGCGCTGACTTCGGCCGGCTGGCCGGCGTCGTCGGTCTCGCTCTCGGCGTCGATGTCGGACTCGTAGTCCGCGACCGGGGCGGGCGACCGGTGGGGCGTCGGCTGGGCGGCGTGGCGGCCGTATTCGGGCGTCTCGTTCTCGTCCGGGCCGTCGCCGGGCTGGCCTGCCCCTTCGGACCCGGGGGCGGTTTCTTCGCCCGGCTTCTTCTTGCCGCGGCGGCGACGCCGGCGGCGCTTCTTGGTCGTCCCGTCGTCCGCGGTGGCGACGCCGTCGCCGCCTTCGGTGTCGGAGTCCTCGTCCCCGTCGTCGCCCTCGGCCGACTCGTCGGCGGTGTCGCCGGGGTGGGCGGCTTCGGCGTGCGGGGCGGGGGCGGGCCGGGCCGGCTTCTCGGTCACCCCGAGGTCGGCGTACAGGTCGGCCCAGGGGTCGTTGTCGGTGGCGTCGGGCATGGGGTCGGGTTCGCGGCGGGTGTCCGGGATGTCGCTCCCGTTACACTATCGGGCCGCGGGGGTTTGGGGAATCGCATAAGTGCGCGACCTTCCCGCGGAAACTTCCACCACGCGGTCCCCCGGTTCCGCCCCGTACCCCTGGACGAGGTCCGTGGGCGTGTCGCCGATCCGCGGCAACTCCTCGCGGTGGACGACGAAAACGTCCCGCCGGGCGGTGAGCGCGGCGACCAGCCCCGCCCAGGCGTGCGGGCCGGACGGCAGGCCGGGCAGCAGCGCGTCGGTCAACGCGGCGAGTCGGTGCTCGACGACTTCGCGCGGCGGCAAGACGTAGAAGGTGCTCATGCCGACGACATCGGCCGCAGGGCGGGAAGCGGTGGACACCGCCGTGCCGATTTCAGCGGCGACAACGGTGGCACTGGCGGCGCAACCGCTACGACCGGGGCGACGCGACGGGCGACAGCCGCAGGGTGGACTTCGTCGCCTTCAAGACGTGCTCGGGGTCCCAGGGGAGTTTGGCGGCCTCGCCGCGCTCGCGGAGGTGGAACAGGTCGTCGTAGTGGGGCGAAAGCGGGTTGCCGCTCTGGCCGCCGCACAGGTCGATGCGCGTCTCGTTCCAGTCGCTGGGGTCGAACACCATCCGCAGGTTGGGGAAGTTGTGCGTCGGCTCCAGCGGGGCGAGCGGCCGGACGCCCGCCTGGCTGACGGTGTTCGCGTCCCCGCCGACGGGCACGACCGGCAAATTGAAGGCCCGGCCGAGGAGCCGGTGCTTGCCGAAGAGCGAGTGCGTCACGTGCAGCGGCCGCAGGTCGCCCCACTGCCACCACTCCGCCGACGGGCCGTACTCGGCCTCGAGCACCCGCACCGTGTCGGCCAGGACTTGCCGCATCGCCTCGCGCGGCTCGGTCGCCAGCAGCCGGGCGACGGTCGGGCCGGTGGTGCGGTCGGCGAACAGGCTGTGGCCGAACGGCGGCTCCCCGTCGCCGCCGAGCATCGCCGGCCACGAGTTCGGGGCGACCTGCCGGGCGTGCTGAATCGTCAGGTCGTGGAGCAGGAGCGTGAACAGCGTGGCCGCGGCACTGGTCGCCCGCAGGTGGCCGTCCCAGGCGCGCAGCAGGGCGAGGGCTTCGTTCAAGTCGCCGTCGCCCGGGGCGAGGGAGAGCACGAGGTCGCGCAACTGTTCCCACGGCTTCGAGCGGACGTTCTTTTGCAGTGCCCGGCAGTCCTCGACCGTCCAGCCGACGGTCCGCGCCGCGAGTTCCTCGGTCAAGACCGTGGTGCGGTAGTGCTCCGCGAAGTCGGCCCCGAGCCACACGTCCGAGGCGGGCGGTGCGGCGTTAGCCGTGGCGAAGTACGGTCCGTTGACGCGGTACGGCATCGCCTCGAACGGAACCAGGTCGGCGTCCCAACTGGCGTCGGCCGGACGCACCGGGAGCAGCCCCGTCGAGCCGCGTCGCTTCGGCAACTGGCCGACGAGTTGGTAGCCGGTGACGCCGGTCCGGTCGGCGTAAACGACGTTCTGCGGCAGGCCGGGCCAGTGGGCGAACGGCCGACGGAAGTCCTCGAAGTTGGTGGCGAGTTGCGCGCTCAGGAAGCCGTCCACCGGGAGCGGCATCAGCCAGACGGCTTGGAGCGAGATGGCGACCGTCGCGCCGTCCAACAGCGGCGAAATGACCGGGCCGCGCGGCGTGACGATCACCTCCTCGACGTGGTCGGCCGCGCCCTTCACGGCGATGACCTCGCGGCGGCGAACGCCTTCCGGGTGGCCGTCCGGGCCGACCGGTTCGAGCCACAAATCGGTGTTGTCGGTCAGCCCGGCGGTGATGCCCCAGCAAGCGACTTCGTTGTGCCCGATGGCGAACGTCGGCGTGCCGGCGAAGGTCGCCCCGGCGACGGCCCAAGTCGGCGTGCGGACGTGCGCCAGGTACCACGGGGCGGGCACCGTCGGCCCGAGGTGCGGGTCGCTGGCCAGCAGCGGCAGGCCCGACAGCGTGCGGTCGCCGCGGATCACGAAGTTGTTCGACCCGCCGCCGGTCGGCCGCGATTTCTGGAACGCGGCGATGTCGGCGGCCAGCGCCTCGACGACCCCGGCCGCGCCGAGAAGGCGTTCGCCGGGCACCGCCTGAAACGCCGGGTCGAGCGCCCGGAGGGCGTCCGGGCCGTCGGTCGAGAGCACGCGCAGGCGGGCCAATTCGACGTCCCAGTTGCCGGGCAGTAGGAACGAGGTGAGCTTCAAGAAGGCGAGCACGTCGGCGGGGGTCCACGGGGTCAACTCGCCGCCGAGGACCGCCAACTCGTGCGGCTTCTTCGGCAGGCCGTGCGCGAACGCGGCGTTGACGCCGTGGCAGAAGGCCGTCAGGGTGTCGCGGGCCAGCGCAGAGATCACGGCGACCTGCTCGACGGCGCTGCGGTGAAAGCCGATCCGGCGGGACAGGCGGTCGATCGACAGCCCCGGCGGGCCGACGAGTTCGGCGAGCGCCCCCCGGCCGACGCGCAGGTTGGTTTCGAGCTGGAACGCCCGGTCCTGGCCCTGGCAGAAGCCGAGCGCGAACCAGGCGTCGGCGTCGTCGGCCGCGTCGATGTGCGGCACGCCGAACTTGTCGCGGCGGACCGTCACGCGGTCGCGGAGGCCGGGCACGGCGAGGTCGCCGTCCGCGGTCGGGAGGCGCTTGCCGAGGGTCAGGCCGAGGAGGGTGCGTGCGGGCATGGGGATAACGTATCGGCCCCGCCGCCCGCGGCCTCTCCGGGCTGGGCGGTGGCTTTGTCGCGGCGGGCGGGTACACTCGTGGCGTCGGGGTCGTCTCCAATCGAAGGGGTTTCGCGCCATGCGCACGGTCTTCCCGGTCGGCGTCGTGTTGCTCGTGCTGCTCGCCATCCCGGGGCTGGTCGTGTTCGCCGCCGACCTGTTCGGGTACGGGGACGCGATCAACGCCTGGCTCGAAGGCCGGCTCGGCCTGAGCCACCGCGTCGCCCTGGGCCTGCCGGCCGCGTTCGCCATGTTCTGCATCCCGCCGCTGATCGTGCTCCTGTACTTCCTGCGGCTCAAGCGGAAGCCGGTCAGCGTCCCCTCGACCTTCTTGTGGAAGAAGTCGATCGAAGACCTGCACGTCAACCGGCTGATGCAGTGGATCCGCCGGAACATCCTGCTCTTGCTGCAACTCTTCGCCGTGATGCTGATGATCTACGGCGTGCTGGGGCCGCGGTTGCACGGGGCGATCTTGGGCGGCAAGCACTACATCCTGATCCTCGACAACTCGGCCAGCATGTCCGCGACCGACGTGTCGCCCGACCGGTTGGCGTGGGCCAAGGCCGAGGCGATCAAGGAGATCGACGCGGCGACCGACTCGGACTCGGGCATGGTCATCGCCTTCAGCGACGCGGCCGAAATCCGCCAGGGGTACACGACCAACCGGGGCGAACTGCGCAACGCCGTCAACGCCGTCAACGGCACGCAACGCGCGACCAAGATCGACGAGGCGCTGAGCCTCGCGGCGAGTTTGGCCAACCCGCTGCGCTCGACCGAGAACGAGGCCGCCGCGCCGCCGAACCCCGAGCCGGGCAAGGAGCGGACCTACGTCGCCCCGGAAGGCCTGCAGGCCGACGTTCACCTGTACTCGGACGGCAAGTTCCCGCCGGTGCCCGAGTTCGCGCTGGCCAACTTGAACCTGACGTACCACGTCCCGCCGGCCCCGGACGAGCAGGGCGCGTCGGACAACGTCGGCATCCTGCGGCTCGACGCCGAGCGCGACCCCGAGGACGCGACCAAGGTCATCGCCCGCGCGATCCTGCGGAACTACCGGGCGGCGGACGCCGACGTGCGGCCGCGGCTCGAAGTGCTCGAAGGCGGCACCCGCCTCGCCGCCAGCTACGACGACGACGACAGCCGCCGGGACAAGCGCCGCACCCCGCTGCGGGCGCGGAGCGAAAAGGCCGACCTGACCTTCACGCTGCCCGACCTGCCCGAGAACACCGACATCGTCCTGCGGCTCCGGCTCGACGGCCACAAGGACGCCTTCCCGCTCGACGACACGGCCTGGGTCGTCCTCGGCGTCGTCCGCAAGGCCCGCGTGCTGATCGTCGGCCCGGACAACCGCCCGCTGCGGTACTTCTTCGACAGCGAGGCGACCAAGAAGCTCGCCGACACCGCCTACCTGCCGGCGAGCGCCCTGACGAGCGCCGACCCCAAGGACTACCTGACCCCGGCCCGCGACGGCAAGTACGACCTCGTCGTCTTCGACCGCTGCTCGCCCGACGCCGTGGACAAGCTGCCGACCGCGAACACGCTGTTCATCGGGGCCGTCCCGCCGCCGCTGGTGCTGGGCGGCAAGGGCGTGCCGAAGGGGCCGAACGTCGCCGAACCGGTGGCCGGGCCGAGCGTCCGCGGCTGGCAGTCCCGGCACCCGGTGATGCGCGGCCTGCAGGCCCTCGACGAGGTGGACGTGAGCGAGGCGTACCGCCTGCCCGAGTTGCCGGCCCGCACGCAACGGCTCATCGAGGGCACGCAGAACCTCGTACTCCTCGCGGCCGTCCCCCGGCAGGCCTTCACCGACCTGGTGATGAGCTTCCCGCTCATGACCGACGACAACAAGTGGAACACCAACTGGCCGTTGAAGGTGAGCTTCCCGCTGTTCCTGCGCAACGTCGTCATGGCCCTGGGCAACGTCCGCGACGCGGCGACCGAGGACGCGCTGAAGCCGGGCCAGGTGAAAGTCCTGCGGCTCGGCAGCGTCCCCGAAGTGCGGCTGACCAAGCCCGACGGCGACACGCTGACCCTGGCCCGCGGCAGCCGGCCCGACTACCTCGTCACGCAGACGGAGCAACTCGGCGTCCACGTCGTGCGGTGGGCCGACCCGGCCAGCAAGGGCGAGCAGTCCCGCCGCTTCGCCGTGAACCTGTTCGACCCGCTGGAGAGCGACCTGGCGGTGCTCAAGGAGGTCAAAATCGGCAGCGCCACGATCGCGGCGGACGCCCCGCGCAAGCAGCCCCGCGACCTGTGGAAATACCCCGTGCTGCTGGGCCTGCTCGCGCTGGTCGTCGAGTGGTGGGTGTACAACAAGCGGGTGCAAATCTGACGCGGGGTCACTGCGGCGGCTTGCCGAACTTCTTGAACAGTTCGTCGCGCAGCTGGCCCTCGATCTTCTTGACCGCGTCGGTCGCGGCCCCGGTCGCGGCCTCCTTGCCGGCCCCGCGGACCAGGCCGGCGACGCTCGCGTTCAGCTTGCCCGTGTCGATCGCCGGGCGGGCCATCGTGCCCCCGACGGGGACGGCGACTCGCTGCTTGCCCAGCGCGTCGCGCAGCCGCGGGTTGTTGCCCAGGTACTGGTCGAGGAGCTTCGGCGGGATCGGCATGTCCAGGACGATGGCGAGCGACTTGTCCAGGCCGACCGACCCCGTGCTGTGAATCTCGGACAGGCCGAGGACGATCGTGAACTTCTCGTGGTGGACCCGGCCGTTCTCCAGTTTGATCGGCACGACCTGCTCCTTGGTCTGCGTCAGCGTCGTCTGCTTGGCCCCCAACAGCGTGGCGATCTCGGCGATGATCGGGCCGGGGCTGACGGTCGCCGTGTGGACGGTCAGGTTGCCGCGCACGGTGCCCCGCTCGGGGTCGCTCAGCGGGATGCGGCTGTCGGTCACGTCCAGGGAGAACAGGCCGTCGGCCTGCGTGGACCCGGCGAACGCCGGCAGCGCGTACCCGACGGCGTTGGCGAGCGCGGCGGGCGTCAACTTCGCCTTCTCGACGACGCGGCCCGGAGCGACGGACAGGAATGTCGTCGGCGTCAGGGTGACGGTCGGTTCGACGCGGACCTTGCCGCCGCCGAAGCTCGCCTCGACGGGGTTGGTCGTGACGACGCCGCGGGCGAGGCGGGCACGCAACTCGCCCGGGCCGACCTCGAACCCGTAAGCCTTGACCTCCTGCCACGACACGCCCGCAGTGCCGGCGAGTGAGGCGAGCGCCCCGGCCGGGCCGTTCAGCGGGCCGGCCAGCTCGAACGGCTTCGACCCGCTGCCGGTGACGCGGCCGCCCGCCCCGAGGTACTCCTTCAACTGCGGTTCGAGCTTGGCCAGGTCGTACGTCACGGTCCCATTGAGGTTCAGGTCCATCGTCGTGGCCAGGCGGTCCAGCGTTCCCCGGGCGTCGGCCGTGAGGCCGTCGCGTTCGGCCGTCGCGGCGTCGAGAGCGACCCGGTCGTCGCCGTACCGGCCCTTGGCGCGGACCTTGACCCACGGCTCGCGCCAGACCGGCCTGCCCGGCGCGCCGAGGGCGAAGCCGTCGATCTTGAAGTCGGCCGCGAAGACGATGCCGGGGCCGTCGGTGGTCAGGTCGAGCGTGCCGATGGCCAGGCCGTTGACGGCGTCGGACCCGGCCGGGTCGCTCTGCAACTTGAGGGCGCGCTGCACGCGGTTGACGTTGGCCGTGACCTTGGCGGTCGTGGCCACCGTTCCCGACGGCCCCACGTCCACGCGCGGCGTCGTCAGGACGAGGGTGTCGCAGTGGGCGACGACGTTCGTGAGGCCGACCTCGCCGGTCGCGCGGGTCCAGGTCGCGCCGGCTTCGAGCTTCAACTTCGGCTCGGTGACATCGACGCCCATGCCGACGAACCGGGCGTTGGTCACGTCGGCCCGGCCGGCGGTCAGCGTCGCCCCGGCGTCGGTCGCGGCGACGACTCCGGCGGCGTCGGCCAGCCCGCCGAGTTGCCAGTCGGCGGGCACGTCGGCCCACGGGGCGACGCGGGACCGCCAGCGGGCCAGCTCGCCCGCCAGGCGCACGTCGAAACGGCCGCTGCGGGCCTTGCGGGCGTCGGCCACGGGGTCGAGGAGTTTGGCGGCGAACCGGTCGGCCCCGGCGACGACGGCGACTTCGGCGGCGTCGATGCGGACCGGCCCGGCCGGGTCGATCGCGCCGGCGGCCGCGAGCGTGATCGTCAGCAGCGGCTCGGTCAGGCCGCGGCCGGCGGCGTCGGTGAACTGGCCGTTCTTGAGGGTCGCGGTGCCGGTCGTCGTGAACCCGCCGCCGGCCCGCGGCTCGTTCTTCAGCGACACCTCCGCGTACCCGCCGAAGCGGTTGCCGCCCAGGTCGATGAAGTCGCCCAGGCGGGCGGCCAGGCGGGTCAAATCGACGTTGGCCATGACGAGGAACGAGTCGGCCGAGCCGCGCCCGGCCAGGCCGATGAACTCGGCCTCGCACTGGAGTTTGTCGAAGGTCGGCCGCAGCTTCTTGTCGAACCGCGCGGTGAACTGCGTGTTCAACGGCTTCTCCCAGGCGAGTTCCTTGCCGGCCCGCGTGCCGCGCAGGGCGGTCGTCGTCAGGCTGCCGACCCACTCGGCACTCCCGGGGTGCGACGAACTCGCCGCCGAGTCGAGCCGCAGGCTGATTTTGCCCTCGCGCACCTCGGTGCCCGGTTGCAGCCGGAGGACCTTCGGCGCGATGGCGGCGAGCTTGGCCAGGTCGAGGTCCGCGTGCAACTTGAGGCCGGCCTGGTTCAGCGCGTCCTCGGGGTCGCCGGACAGGCTCACGGTGCCGGCGGCCGTGACGGTGCCGGCGTCGCAGGCCAGGTCGAACCCGGCGACGCGCAGCTCGCCGCCCTTGTAGGCGACCTCCGTCGGCTTGACGACGAGGCTTTTCAAAACGACGCGCTCGCCGAGCCACGGCCCGGCGATGCTCAAATCGTTCGCCTCGGCGCTGCCCTTCACATCCACGTCGGGGCCGGCCCGGGTTACGTCGGCGGTCGCCGTCAGCGCGCCGCTCACGTCCGCGCCGGGCGAGAAGCGGCGGGCCAGCGGGCCGACAGTTTCCAGTGCGAAGGCGGTCGCCTCGGCGTGCGCCGTCACCGCGTCGCCGTTCAGGCTGGCGGTCGCCCGGAGCTTGCCGGCGACTTCCACGCGGACCGCAATCGGCCCGCTCACGGCCGGAACGGTGACGGTCGCGCCGACCGCGTCGAGCTTCTGGACGACGGCCGACCCGGCCTCGCTGAGTTCGACCGTCGCGCCGACGACTTCCAGGGCAATCGCCGGGCGGCCGGACGCGGGTTTGGCCGGGTCGGCCGTCAGGTAGCTGGCCAGGATCGTTTCGAGGTTCGTCGTCCCCGGCTGGCAGTGCAGGCTGACCGTCGCGCCGTCGATGGTGACGGTGCCGAGGTCGGCGGGGTCGCGGGCGAGGGCGAGGAGCGTTTTCGACGTGGACAGTTTGGGGATCGTGACGGCGGTCCGGCCGTCCTCCCCGGCGAGCGTCACGCCGGTCGCCTCGACTGCGTCGAACCAACTCAGCGACAGCCCGGTGACACTCAGCGTGCCCTTCAAGTCCTTGGTCGCGGCGGCCAGCACGCGGTCGCGCAACGGGGTGTGCGCGACGAGTTGGGGGGCGAAGGCGACGAGCAGGCCCAGGCCGACGACGGCGAGCAGGGCGAGGAGCGCGAGTCGGCCGGGCCAGCGGCGCGGGGTTCGGGGTTCGGGGTCGGCGGACATGGCGGCGTCCTTCCTTTTAAGGCAGAGTGACGGTGATCGTCGCGGCCTTGCGGAGTTGCGCGAGAAGGGCCGCCTGGTAATTGGCGTAGTGCAAGTCGAGGACGCGCTCGGCGGCCTGCTCGTAGGTCGAGGGCGTGCCGGCCTTCCGCTCGGTCGCCAGGATCAGGTACACGGCCCGCGGCGCGTCGGTCGGCTCGCTCAGGCCGTTGATCGGCAGTGCGAACGCGGCCCGGCAGAACTCGTCGTCGAAGTTCGGGTCGCGCCGCTCGACGAACCCGGCGTCCCCGCCGCGGGTCGCGGTCGCGTCGATCGAGTGCTTCTTGGCCGCGTCGGCGAAGGTCACCTTGCCGGCCAGGAGGTCCTCGCGAACCTGCCGCAGCTTAGCGTGGGCCGTGGCCCGCTCGCCCGGCGGTGCGCCCGGGTGGACGCGGACCATGACGTGGCTGACGCGGACGGTCACGCCGTCGAAGTGGTCCTTGTTCTCGGCGTAAAGTTTTTGCAGGGCCTCGGGGGTCGCCTGGGCGGTGGCGAGCTCTTGCGTCTGCAGGACGCTCACGACGTTGGCCCGGGCTTGCGCCTCACCGCCGACTTCGCGGAAGAACTCGGCCGGCGTTTTGCCGGCGCGGCGGGCGTTCTCGACCATCCCGGCGTAAGCCTGGTCCACCCGCGCCGGGTCGATCTTCGGCCCGTGCTTGGCCAGGTACTGGCGGTGCAGCACGTCGTCGATGAGGGCGTCGAGGATGTCCGCGCGGATGAGGCGCACCTGCTCCTTCTTGAGCGGCGCGCCGGCCGTCGGCCAGGTCTTCAGGACGGCGTCCACCTTTTCGAGCGGGATCGCTTCGCCGTTGACCGTCGCCGCGACGCCGGGCGGTGCGGCCGGGGGCGCGGGCGTTTGGCCGAACGCGGGGCCGGCGGTCAGGAGCGTCAGGGCGAGGCAGGCGTAGCGCATCGGGTCGCCCTGGGTACGGGTTCGGTCCCTCGGGATACCCGAAGTCGCGTTGGCCGGCAACCCAGCTTTGCTAAAATACCGGCATGACAGCTTTGACCCTGCCGACCACCCCGGCCGACGCCCTCCACCGCACGACGCCCCTGCACGCCGTCGCGGCCGGAGAATTGTTGATCCACGAAATTTACCTGAGCGTGCAGGGCGAATCGACTTACGCCGGCCTGCCGTGCGTCTTCGTCCGCACGTCGGTGTGCGACCTGCGGTGCTCCTGGTGCGACACCCCCCACGCCTTCAACCGCGGCGAGCGGATGACCCGCGCCGCCGTACTCGCGGCGGTCCTGGCGTTCGACTGCCCGCTCGTCGAGGTGACCGGCGGCGAACCGCTGCTGCAAGCCGAAGTCTACCCGCTGATGGCCGCGTTGGCGGACGCCGGAAAGACGGTCCTGCTCGAAACCAGCGGCGCGCACGACGTGAACGGCGTCGATCCGCGCGTCGTGGTCGTGATGGACTTGAAGTGCCCCGACAGTGGCGAAGAAGCCCGCAACTACTGGCCGAACCTCGCCGTCCTCAAGCCCACCGCCGAGGTCAAGTTCGTCATCGCCAGCGAGCGCGACTGGCGGTGGTCCGAGGCCACGATCCGCGCCCACCGGCTCGACGAGCGGTTCGCGGTCCTCGTCAGTTGCGTCTTCGGGCGGGTCGAACCGCGGCAACTCGTCGCCTGGCTGCTCGCGGCCGAGTTGCCCCGCGTGCGAGTGCAGGTGCAACTCCACAAAGTCATCTGGGACCCGACGACCCGCGGGGTTTAGTGGCAGACGCCGCGACCGGCCGGTCGGCATCCCGGGTCATCGACCCCGGCTCAGGGGAAGCCCGGCCTCGGACTTACAGAGGCCGGCGACGGAAGATCAGCCGCCCGACGCCCGCGGTTAATAGTGGCAGACGCCGTAGTCGCTGACGTTGATCCAGAGGGGCTTGTCCCAGTCGCGGTTCTTACGGGTCTTGGAACTCCGGTCCTTGTCGATCTCGCGCAGGAAGTCGCCGATCAGCTTCTCGGTGCCGAGGTTGTTGCCGAGGAGTTTGTTCCCACTCGCGGCGCTGTCCTTGATGCCGCGGATGAAGGTCGTGAAGTCGGGCTTCACCAGGCTCGTGCCGTTGGGCAGCGATTTCTTGTCGATCAACAGCACGTCGCTGAAGAGTTGCTTGGCGAAGGTCGTCGATTTCGCGTCCTTTTCGCCGTGGACGAAGAGCATCCGGGTCTGGGTGCGCAGCTCGATCGTGGCCGGGTTGATGCACCACTCTTTGAGGTTGGCGACGGTGATCGACGAGTGCCGGGTCGGGCCGAGCCAGATCGCGCCGCCGATGTCCGGGCCGGCCGGCTCGGACGCGGGGAACAGCGGGCGGCGGAGGCTGACGTACTGCGGGGGGACCGGCAGGTTCGGCTTCTGCCGTTCGCGGGACCACTCGCTGGCCATGTACAAGAAGCCCAGGCCGGCCGCGTCCCCGGACCCGAGGAGGTAGACCGTACTCGTGTTGAGGATGCCCGAGTCGTTCTGCTGGTCCAGGTAGTTGCGGGCCGCGGCGATGTCCTGGACGAGCATCGGGAAGTAGTTCGGCTTGAACTCGGTCACCTTGATGGTCGTCTTGGCCGACACGTTCGGGCTGCTGCCGCCGTTGATGAGCGTGCGGTTTTCCGGGCGGACCCAGAAGTCCCCGGGGATGACCTCGGTGCTCTTGCCGTGGCCGCGGAAGTCGAAGCGGAGGACGTTGAACCCCCGGGCCAGGCACAGTTTGGCCGTGTCGTCCCAGGCCGCGTCGGTCGTGCCGGCCTTGTAGTCGTGCAGCATCAGGACGACCGGCTTCGACCCGTCCATCGCCTTGTAGAAGACGCCCGCGAGCTTGACGCCGTCCGCGCTCTTGAACGAGATCGTCTCGCCCGTCGCGGCGTTGGCGTAGTCCTGGAGCCTCTTGGACGTGCCCTCGTCGGCCTTCTTCGCCGCTTCCTTCTTGGGGTCGTCGTCCTTCTTCATCTCCTCCAACTTGCCGTCGGGCTTCTTCTTCGGGTCGTCCTTCTTGTCCTGGCCCGCGCCGGTGCCGGCCGCCCCGATCAGGAGCGCGAACAAGAGGAGTATCGAGCGGTAACGGAGCAACATGAGAGGACTCCCGGAAGGCCGGCGGGCGGGGTGGTGTTTGAAGCGCGCAACGCGCCCAATCCTATTTCGTTGGCCGGGGATTATCAACCGGCCACTGGGGAAGTTGACGCGATAGAATGCGGTAAGGTTCCCGCAAGACCGTTTCGCCGCGCGAGGTCGCCGTCCCCATGCCCGAGTCCCGAGTCGAACACAAACCGGTCGATCGCCGCAAGTTCCTCCGCGCGACCGGGGTCGCCGCCCTCGGCGTCGGGGCGCTGGCGTTGCCGGCTCGGAGTTACGCCGCCGTCGCCGGGGCCAACGCCCGGGTGCGCGTCGGCTTCCTCGGCTGCGGCGCGCGGGCGCAGGCCCACCTCCACCTGGTGACGAAACTCGCCGGCGAGGGCCGGGCGGTCGCCGCCGCGGCGGTGTGCGACGTGTGGGACGGCCACGACGACGAGTACGAGCAGACCCACGGCGGCACCACCGTCCGCCGGCGGTACTGCCAGGGCCTGTACCCGTCGGCGAAGAAGTGCGGCCTCGACCCGGCCGACCGCGCGCACGTCACGAAAGATTACCGCCGCGTGCTGGACGCCGCCGACGTGGACGCCGTGTGCATCTCGACGCCGGACCACTGGCACGCGCGGATGACGCTCGACGCCGTGGCGGCCGGCAAGGACGTGTTCTGCGAAACCCCGCTGACCCGCACCGCCGCCGAAGCCGTGGCCGTGACGGACGCCCTGACCCGGTACGGCCGGGTGCTGGCCGTCGGTACGGCGGCGCTGGCCGACCCGGTCTGGGCGGCCGCGCGGGACGTGGTCCGGGCCGGCCGGGTGGGCCGCGTGGCGCACCTGAGCGCCGGCGTTTACCGCAACGATTCTCGGGGCGCGTGGCGGTTCTACCGCGTCACGCCGACGATGACGCCGAAGACCGTCGATTGGCCGCTGTTCCTCGGCCACGGCTTCGACGTGAACGGCGAGCGCCTCGGCCCCACGCCGGCCGACCTGCCGTTCAGCCCGGCGGCGTTCGCCCAGTGGCGCTGCGAGGGCGCGCTGAGCGCCGGCCCGTTCACCGACCTGTTCGTCACGCCCCTGACCCGCCTGCTGTTCGCCGGCGGTTTCCGAATGCCCGCCCGGGTGACGGCGGCCGGCGGGCTGTTCCACGAGCGCGACGGCCGCAGTGTCCCCGACGTGGGCACGCTGGCGGTGGACTTCGAGACCGCGCACCTGCTCCTCACCGGCACGACGACGAGCGCGTACCCGCAAGAGGAAGTGCTCCGCGGCTCGCACGGCACGCTCAAGTTCGTCAAGGGCGGCTACCAAATCCTCGCCGACAGCCCCCACGGCAACGCCGGCCTGCCGGCCCGCCTCGAAACCAGCCTGCCCGCCCGCGAGTCGGTCGCCGTCGAGTCGCCCCGCAACGAGACCGAAGCCCTGTGGTTGAACTTCCTCGACTGCGTCGGCCGGCGCGACGCCACGACCGTCTGCCCGCCGGACCTGGGCGCGGCGGCCGCGATCGTCGCCGCGATGGCGTGGCGCAGCTTCCAGGAGGGCCGAGCGCTCGCCTGGAACCCCGAGGCGCGGGCGGTTGAACCAGTCGCCGCCGGGTGGTTCGCGGCGACAAAGCGTTAGCGGTTCCCAGCGAGCGGCGGGTGTCAGCCGGCTGTTCCAACCCGGAATGCGAGTGATGTCCTGCGGCGAGCGCCCTGCAACTTCCAGGAGGTTGTGGCTTGCTCGTGCAGGCTGGAACAGCCCACTCACGTGGGCCGCTCGCCGGGATTCGCCTGCGGCGGAGCCGCGCGTGCGGCCAAAATGGCTGCCACTTTAACTGTCGGGTGGCTGCCGTTTTGGCCGCGTTTTGAGGGGTTTGGACATTCCGGGCGTTGTCCGGGCAGTCGCCTTGATTCGCACTCCGGGCGGCTCTAGAATCGGACAGGTTTCGGCCCCCTCGCCAAGCACCGCCCCGCCGCTCCGCCTGGTCCTCAGGTCGTCTCGTCGCCGGCCCTCGCTTTCCTTGGGACGGCCCGAACCTGCCGGCCTCCCCGGCGGCTCGCTCCTCGCGGCACGATTGCCGCCCGTCACGGACCCCCGAAATGGGCCGGCCGGGCGCGATGGTCCTTGCCCGTCGCGAGCCTATGATGACTGTGAAGAGCGTCCGCCCGGGTTTCTTCCCCTCACGGGGTCGGCCCGGGCGGGACGCCGGTTGGGAGCATGGCGGCTCGATCCTTTGTTCGCCGCTCATCCCGGCACCCCGATCTTCCCGAGAGGAGACGGCCTCGATGTACGAACGCTTTACGGACCGCGCCCGGAAGGTGATGCAACTCGCCAACCAAGAGGCCCAGCGGTTCAACCACGAGTACATCGGTACCGAGCACATCCTGCTCGGGCTGGTGAAGGAAGGTTCCGGCGTCGCCGCGAACGTCCTCAAAAATCTCGACGTGGACTTGCGCAAGATTCGACTCGAAGTCGAGCGCATCGTCCAGCCCGGGGCCGGTGGCGACCAGGTCGTCATGGGCCGACTGCCGCACACCCCGCGGGCCAAGAAGGTCATCGAGTATTCGATCGAAGAAGCTCGCAACCTGAACCACAACTACGTCGGCACCGAACACCTGCTGCTGGGCTTGCTCCGCGAGCAGGAGGGCGTGGCCGCCCAGGTTTTGATGAACCTGGGGCTCAAACTCGAGGATGTCCGCGAAGAAGTGCTGAACCTTTTGGGGCACAATCCCATGCCGAACGAGAACGATGCGGGCAGTGGCGGGACCAGTGGCGGAACCGGCGGCGGGGGCGGCGGGTCCGGCGAGCGAACCGGCGGCAGCCGGACGAAGTCGAAGACCCCGGCCCTCGACAGCTTCGGCCGCGACCTGACCGAGCTGGCCAAGCAGGGCAAGCTCGACCCGGTCATCGGCCGGGCCAACGAGATCGAGCGGGTCGTCCAAATCTTGTCGCGCCGCCAGAAGAACAACCCCGTGCTCCTCGGCGAGGCCGGCGTCGGCAAGACCGCCATCGTCGAGGGCCTCGCGCAACTCATCATCGACGCCAACGTGCCCGAACTCCTCCGCGACAAGCGGCTGGTCGTGCTCGACCTGGCGATGATGGTGGCCGGCACCAAGTACCGCGGCCAGTTCGAGGAGCGGATCAAGGCGGTCATGAACGAGGTCCGCCGGGCCAAGAACACCATCCTGTTCATCGACGAGTTGCACACCCTCGTCGGGGCCGGCGGGGCCGAAGGCGCAATAGACGCCAGCAACGTTCTCAAGCCGGCACTGGCCCGCGGCGAAATCCAGTGCATCGGCGCGACCACCCTCGACGAGTACCGCAAGTACATCGAGAAGGACCAGGCCCTCGCCCGCCGCTTCCAGGACATCATCGTCAACCCGCCGAATAAGGAAGAGGCGGTCGAAATCTTGAAGGGCCTCCGCGACCGGTACGAGGCCCACCACCGCGTCCAGATCACCGACGAGGCGCTCAAGGCCGCCGTGGACCTCTCGGACCGGTACATCTCGTCGCGGTGCCTGCCGGACAAGGCGATCGACGTGATCGACGAGGCCGGGGCGCGCATCCGCCTGAAGGCGATGACCCGGCCGCCGGATTTGAAGGACATCGACGAGCAGATCGAGAAGCTCAACGCCGAGAAGGAATCGGCCGTCGCCGAGCAGGACTTCGAGAAGGCCGCCTCCTTGCGCGACCAGGCCGACAAGTTGAAGAAGAAGAAGGACACGGTCACCAAGGAGTGGCGCGAGAAGGCCAAGGAGACCGATGGCGTCGTCGATGAGGAGGTGGTCGCCGAGGTCGTCGCCAAGATGACCGGCGTGCCGCTGAAGAAGGTCGGCGAGGACGAGACCAAGCGGCTCCTCAACATGGAAGAGGAACTGCACGGCACCGTCGTCAGCCAGGACGAGGCGATCCGGTCGCTGTCGCGGGCCGTCCGCAAGAGCCGGGCCGGGTTGAAGGACCCGAAGCGGCCGATCGGCTGCTTCATCTTCGCCGGCCCGACGGGCGTGGGCAAAACCCTGCTCGCCAAGACGCTGGCGAAGTTCATGTTCGGCGACGAGGCCGCGCTCGTGCAACTCGACATGTCCGAGTACATGGAGAAGCACAACGTCAGCCGCCTGGTCGGGGCACCCCCCGGCTACATCGGCTACGAGGAGGGCGGCCAGCTCACCGAGAAGATCCGCCGCAAGCCGTACTCGGTCGTGCTCCTCGACGAAATCGAGAAGGCCCACCCGGACGTCTGGAACATGCTGCTCCAGATCATGGAAGAGGGCCGGCTGACGGACAACGTCGGCCGGGTCGTGGACTTCAAGAACGCCGTCGTGATCCTGACGACGAACGTCGGGGCCGAGACGATCATCGCCCCGGACGACATGTCGAACGTCTTCACCTCGGGCGTCCGCAAGAGCGCCGACGTGACCTACGCCGACATGAAGCGGAAGCTGCTCGAACAGATGGGCAAGGTCTTCCGCCCGGAGTTCCTGAACCGCCTCGACGACACCATCGTCTTCCGGTCCCTGACGAAGGACAACCTGAAGCAGATCGTCGAGATGGAACTGGCCAAGCTGTCCAAGCGCCTGAAGGAGAAGAACCTGAAGCTCGACGTGACGGACGAGGCCAAGGAGTTCATCATCGAGAAGGGGTCGAGCGTCGAGTACGGGGCACGCCCCCTGCGCCGGTCGGTCGAACAGTACCTCGAAGACGGCATGAGCGACTCCCTGCTCCGCGGCGAGTTCGCAGGTAAGGAAACGGTCGTCGTCCGCGTCGGCCTCGGCGACGACGGCGAGAAGAAGCTGACGTTCGAGGCGACCGGCAGCACGGCCAAGCCCGAACTCGTCGCGGCCGGCGTCGCCCCCCCGGCGGTCGCCACTGCCGGCGAAGCGAAGTAACGAGCGCGTGGAAAAGGGACGGGCCGCCGATGCGAGTCGGCGGCCCGTCCCTTTTTCGTAACAAGTGCGGCTTTACGCGGCGTCGATGACTTCGATCATGATGCACGACACGTTGTCGCGGCTGCCGCTGTCGAGGGCGAGTTGGCCCAGGCCCTCGGCGCAGGCTTGCATGTCCTTCTGGCCGTCCACGAACGCCTGCATGCCCTCGTCCTGGACGACGCCGGTGAGGCCGTCCGAGCACAGCATGACGCGGTCGTGCGGCTTGACCTGGAGGACCGTGACTTCGGGTCCGTCGCCGACTTCCTTACTGCCGAGGTACTTCCAGAGCACGTTCTTGAACCGGTGTTCCTTGGCTTCGGCCGCGGAGATGGTCTTGGCTTCGACGAGGGCCTGGGCGAGCGAGTGGTCGGTCGTGAGTTGCGAAATCGCGCTGTCGCGGACCAGGTAGCACCGCGAGTCGCCGACCCCGGCGATGTACATGTCCGACCCTTTGCGCCAGATCGCCATGACGACCGTGGTGCCCATGTTCTTCATGTCCTTGTCGAGCGCCCCCATCGCCATGATTTCTTCGTTGGCCTGGACGATGGCCCGCTTGATGACGGACTTGACGCCCTCGGGGTTGAGGTTGGCCGTCAGGTTCTTGCGGAGTTCGCGGGGGATGATCTCGATGGCGCGCTTGGACGCAATTTCGCCGGCCGCTTGCCCGCCCATGCCGTCGGCGACGATGCTGACGATGAGGTCGGGGAACTGCTTGACCTCGATGGAGTCTTCGTTGTTCTCGCGGTAGTTGCCGAGGAGGCTGCACTTACCGATGTTCAGGGCGAGCGGCATGGGAGACTCTTCGAGAAAGACGGTACGCGGGTCCGCCGGGGACGGCAGCGGGCACCCTGTTACGAAAGGTTAGCACGGGGGCGAACGGAAGCAAGCCCCGACGCTACCGGATATTCGCCAGCTTACATCGACAGTTCGGCCGACGCAACCGGCCGGCCGCGGAAGCTGCAGATTCCCCAGCTTCCGCCGCGGCACGCCCGGCGGGCACTGAGTTACGGAAAGTTGACAAAACCGGAATGCCCCCAGTGGGTCGGGCGTTACTTCGCCGCCAGCCGCTTGCGGACGACCTCGGCGTGGCGGGTCAACTCGTCCCGGACGAGCGGGTTGTCGGCGGTCCGGCTCAGGCCGGTCAGCGCGTCCACGGTCCGCTGCCCGCCGACCCGCTCCAGCATTTCCGCGACCGTCAACAGGCCGACGGCGTCCTCGGCGGTGAGCACGGCCAAGAGGCCGGTTTCGGTACGGCCGGGCGGCATCAGGCCCAGAGCGTCCCGGGCGTTCGACTCCTCGGACCGGAACGCCAGCCGCGCGGCCACGGCGAGGGCGATGTCGTCGTCCGCCCACTTCGGGGCGAGGGCCATGCCGCCGCGGCGCTCCGACAATTCGGTCGAGCGGAGGGCGCGGAGCAGGGCCGTGCGGCCGTCCGGCTCGGACCACTCCAGGAGCGTCGCCGTCGCACTCAGCCGCACGTCGGGCCGGGCGCACGTCTCGGGCCGCGTCAAGACTTTCAGCGCGGCGACGATCCGCGGGGTGTCCTCGGCCGACAGTTCCGCCCGGTACTCCGGGTTGGCCAGGTTGACCAGTTCGACGAGTGCCGCATCGGACTTGCGGTCCGCGGCGGCGGCGGTCAGCCGGGCCGCGAGGTTTTCGCGGGCGGCGGGGGCCGGGGCGCGCTCGAAGTCCAGGCTCGCCAAGGCGGCCTCGATTCCCTGGTGGGCCGGACCGCCGACGACGGACAGGGCCAGGGCCAACGCCCCCGTGAGGACGAACCGTAAGGGGCGGTACAGGTTGTCGCCGAACGGCTGCCAGATCCGCCACAGGGCGACCGGGGGCAGCAGCGAGAGCAGGCCGCGAGTCGGACTGGTCCGGCCGGCCAGGTAGGCGGCCCAGAAGAAGCCGAAGGCGAGCATGAGCGCTCCCAAGACGGCCACGAACGGCATCAGCCCCGGGTGGAAGAACACGCCGACCATCCACAACAGACCCGCCGCGGCGGACGTCAACAGCCACCCGCCGGTCGTCAGCGCCAGGTCGGCGGCCGGCTCGGGCGGCGGCTTCATGCGCATCGTCAAATTCGCGGCCACTTCGGCGTTCAGATCGACGCCGTCCATGCCCGTGGGCACGAGCGACACCATCCCCGTTTCGTGCCGGGGTAGCCGGGCCGGGGCGGGTCGGGGCCGGTCCGGCATCTCGGCCGACGAGCCGTGTAAGAGTCCGTTCGGCAGCCCCGGCGACGCCGCACCGGGCGTCCCCTTGGGCCGGGTCGGGACGCGCGGCGGCAGGGGGCTGAGCGGCCGGAGTCCGGCAGTCCCGGCGGGGTTCACCGGGGTCGGGGCGTGGACCGGTGGGCGCAAGGTCAGGTCCGGTAACCGCTCGGCCCGCGGGGCCATCTTGACCGTCGGCGGGGCCGACGGGCGGGGGATCGGCGGCGGCGTCCAGGCCGGCGGGGCCAGCTTCAACTCGACCGGGATCGCGGGTACTTCCGACAGGCTCAGATCGACCTCGTCGTCCGCGAGGGCGCGGCCGTTATGGCTCGGATCGCCGAGTTGCGTTTCGATCAGGTCGTGGTCGCGGTGCAATTGGTCGTGGTCGAGTTCGTCGTCGGCCAATCCGGCCTCGTGCGGTAGGGAAGAACTCAGGGAATGTTCGGGGACGTACCCGTGCGGGACGGGCAGGGCGTCGAGGTCGATGTCGGGATCGTCGTCCGGGTTATCCCCGGCGTACTCCGGCCGCGGGATGGTGAGCGGCCGCAAGCACTTCGGGCAGATCGTCCGCTGCCCGATGCGGTCGGGCAACGCCAGGAGCCGTTGCGAGCAGAACGGGCAAGAGTACGGGAACATCGATCGACCTCGGACCGGCAACGACGGCGTGACGGGTTAACTTAAGTTACGATCAGTCCGAGTGCAAACTGCGGAGCCGCGGGGACAACCGGAGCACCCACTGCGACCGCTCGACTTCGTGCAGCCAATCGGCGACGACCGCCGCCTGTTGGGACACCGGGTCGGCGGCCACGGGCAGCCCCGGGACGAGCGATTGCACGAGCTTGCGGTAGTGCGCCAGGGTCCGCTCGCCGAACCGCGCGACCTCGTGCCCGTCCTCGCTGAAAAAGACCGCGACCGGCACCCGCGCCCCGCCGTTGATCTTCAACTCGGCTTGCGCCACCGGGTGCGCGTCCCGGTCGAGGTAGCGGACGCGCAAGACCGGCGCGACTTCCGAAAACCGCTCCAGAATCGGGCACTGGGCCGCGCAGTCGCCGCACCACGCCCCGGCCAGGACCACCACGTTTGTGACCCGCGTGAATTTCTTGAGCAATTGGTCCTGCTCGGCGGTCAGCACGACGGCAGCGCGGCGTTGGTCCCAGCGGTCGCGGTCGGCCGGGCCGCCGAAGGTGCCCAGGAACTCGGCGTAGGGCAGGGCGGCGTCGAAGAACGAGAACGGCAGCATGGAACGGTCACTCCGGGTACAGCAGGAAGGGTTGCCGGCGGGCGAGAAACGTCGTCGTCCCGGCGGTCGCGGCGGCGAGAACGTCGGCGACCGGCTTGCCGGCGAGAATGCCGGCCTCGGTCGCCTCGCTGACGAGTAGCCGGTTGAAGCCTTTCGTCTGCCACTCGGTCGGGTGCGTCTCGCGCAGGGCCGAGGCGAGGTGCAGGCCGAGGGCGACGCTTTGTAACTTCGCGCGGTCGAGGACCAGGATATCGACGCCCTGGCAGACGACGCCCTTGTGCGTCGAATACGTTGGCGTGCGGGCGACGGGGGTGAACGCCACGCCGGGCAGGTTGCGGGCGGCGAGGTTGGCGGCGAGTTTGCGGGCGTCGAGCCACGGCGCACCGACCCACTCGAACGGCCGTTCGGTGCCCCGGCCGACGCTCAGGTTCGTCGTTTCGAGCAGGCCGACGCCGGGGTAAACGAACGCCGCCGTCAGGTGCCGCATGTTCGGCGACGGGTTCCGCCACGGCAGCCCGGTCTTCTCGTGGGTGTCGCCGCGTTTCCACCCGCCGACGGCGACCACGTCGAGTTTCGCGTCGAACTTGCGCTCGGCGTTGAACATCTTCGCCAACTCGCCGACGGTCATGCCGTGCCGCAGGGGTAGGTCGTGGTAGGCGACGAACGAGCCGGGGCCGGCGTCGCGCATCGGCCCTTCGACGGCGACGCCGCCGAGCGGGTTCGGCCGGTCGAGGACCAGCACACTCGCGCCGACCTCCTTGGCACTTTCGAGGACGCCGCCGAGGGTGGCGATGTACGTGTAGAAGCGGCAACCGATGTCCTGGATGTCGTAAACGACGACATCGACGCCCTTCAACTGTGCGGCCGTCGGCCGGGTGCGGACGCCGTACAGGCTGTAGACCGGCAGGCCGGTTTTGGCGTCGGTCGTGTCGCCGACCTTCTCATCGACCTCGCCGCGGATGCCGTGTTCGGGGCTGAACAGCGCGACGAGTTTGACGCCCTCGGCCGCGCCGAGCAGGTCGATGGTCGGCGTGCCGTCGATGGTCTTGCCGGTGTGGTTGGTCACGAGCGCGACCGTCTTGCCCTTGAGCCGGGCGAACTTCTCCGCACGCAGCACGTCGATCCCGGGCCGGCACTCGGTGGCCGGCGCGAAGGCTGCCGCGACGATCGTGGCGATCTGGCGGCGCAACTCGGTGACGTTGCCCTTGTCGTCGGGGTGGACGCGGTTCGTGAGGATGATGACGGCGGTCTTCGAGCCGGGGTCGGTCCAAATCGAAGTTCCGGTGAAGCCGGTGTGCCCGTAACCGTCGCCTTTGCGGAAGCCGTCGCCGCGCGGGGCGCTGAAGGCGGTATCGACATCCCAGCCGCGCGACCGCAGGCCGGCCGGCGGCACGGGGCGGGCTTCGGTCAGCAACTTCACCGTTTCGGGTTTCAGGACGCGAACGCCGTCGAGTTCGCCGTCGCGCAGCAACATGCGGGCGAAGCGGGTCAGGTCGTCGGCGGTGCTGAACAGCCCGGCGTGCCCGGTGTCGCCGGCGAAGGCGAGCGAGCGGGGGTCGTGAACCACTCCCCAGATCACCTTGCCGTCGCGCAGGCCGGTCGGGGCGACGCGCTCCAGTGGCTTGGGCGTGTGCGACGTGTCGGCCATCTTGAGCGGGCCGAAGACGTTGACCTGGGCGAACTCCTTCAACGGCTGCTCGGCCAGAACCTCGACGAGGTGGCCCAGCACGATGAAGCCCACGTCCGAGTAGCGGAAGCGCGTACCGGGCGGGGCTTCGAGCTTCAGGTTCGCAATCGCGGTCAGCGCGGCCGCCGGGCCGTCGGCGTAGTCGGCGAGGGCGTTGTCGGCGATCAGGCCGCTCGTGTGCAACAGGCACTGCTCGACCGTGACGCCGGCCTTGCCGTTGGCGGCGAACTCCGGCCAGTGCTTCGCCACCGGGTCGGTGACGTTCAACTTGCCGCGCTCGACCAGCAGCAGCACGCACGTCGCGGTCGTGACCGGCTTCGTGAGCGAGGCCATGTCGAAGATCGTGTCGGCCGTCATCGGCTCCGCGGCCGGGGCGACGGCACGCCGGCCGAACGCCTTGCGGTAGACGACCCGGTCAGCGTGGACGACGGCGACGACCGCGCCGGGGCAGCCCTTCTTCGCAATCGCCGCCTCCACGGCCGCGTCGATGCGGGCGGTGTCGAGGGGCTGGGCACCGACCGGGGCGACACTCAGCAGCAGGACGGCGAGGGCGAGGAGGCGCATCGACTTTACTCCAATGTGGCGAGAAAGCCTTCCATCTCGCCGCGGGCGTGGTCGTTACCGGTCGTTTTCGCGGCGGCGATCCCGGCCCGCAGCATCGCCGCTGCGTCGGCTTCGCGGTCGAGGCGCATCAGGGCCTGCCCGGCTTGCAGGTACGCCGGGACGTAGGGCGGCTCCGCGTTCATGGCGATCAACTCGCGGAGCACGACCACGGCGGCCGCGTCGTCCCCCTGGCCGGCGTGCTCCATCGCCAGGCCGTACCGCAGGAAGGCGTCGGCCGGGTCGTCGGCCAGCATCGCTTCGAGTTGCGCCATGCGGGGGGTCGTCGCCATGAGGTCGGCTCCGGGCTTTGGGGGCAGGCGTCAACCTATGCCGGACGGCAAACCCGGGCAACCGGCGCGACCGCTACGCCCCGTGAACCCGGCGCGACGGGACGAACGCCCCCGCCCGGCACGACCTCCCCGGAATTCCCCCGGACCCGCCCGCCGGGGCGAACCCGCCGTCCAGCGCCGTTTGCGCCGATTCCGAAGAAGGAGCCATCGCACCACACGGACGGCCGCGGGCCACTCCCGGCCCGTTACTCTGGGGTCTCCATGCATCTCGCCACGCTGCTCCGCCGCCCGGCCCGCGCCCTCCTCGTCCTCGGCGCACTCGCCCTCCCGGCCGACGCCGCGGCGCAGGAGAAGGCCGGCCAGCGGCGGGACGAGTGGGTCGCCCTGGTGGACCGCGTCAAGGGGTCGGTGGTCAACATCCACAGCGAGCGGATGAGCACCGCGGCCGCCGACGACGCCTTCCGCCCCGGCACGATGCAGCCGCAGCGCGTCAACGGCATGGGCACCGGCATTATCCTCGACCCGCGGGGGTACATCGTCACCAACTACCACGTCGTGGACGACGTGCAGTCCCTCCGCTGCCGGCTCGTGGACGGCACGAGTTGCCCGGCCCGGGTGATCGCGATGGACAAGGAGTCGGACCTGGCGGTTATCAAGATCGACCCGCCGCGGCCGCTCCCGGTTTCGCCCCTGGGCACCGCCACCGACCTGATGCTGGCCGAGCGGGTCATCGCCATCGGCAACGCCTACGGGTACGAGGGGACGGTCACGCTGGGCAACGTCTCGGCCCTGAAGCGCGACGTGACCTTGAACAAAGAGGTGTCGTACAAGTCCCTGATCCAGACGCAAACGCCGATCAACCCGGGCAATTCCGGCGGGCCGCTGTTCAACAAGTTGGGCGAAGTGGTCGGCGTGAACGTGGCCATCCGGGCCGGGGCGCAGAACATCGCCTTCGCCATCCCCGTGGACACGATGATCGGCAAGGCCGCCGAGATGCTGGGCTTGAAGCGACGGCTCGGCATCCGGCACGGCCTGGTCCTCGCCGACCTGTGCGACCGCCCCGGCGAGGACGCGGCCCTCCGCCGCTGGGTCCGCGTCGCCCGCGTCGAGCCGGGCACGCCGGCGTTCGACGCCGGGTTCAAGCCGGGCGACGTGGTCGAGCAGGTCGGCGACCTGGCCACGGCCACGACGATCGACTTCGAGCGCGGCCTGATCGACCGCGCCGCCAACGCCGTCGTCCCCGTCCGCGTCCGCCGCGGCGACGCCCCCGGCGGGCCGACCGAGTTGAAGCTGACCCTCGCCGCCACCGGCACGACGATCACCGCCTTCGCCCCGGCCACCGGCGACGCCGTGCAGCGGAAGCTCGGCCTGCGGATCGTGGCCGTCGGCCCGGACGTGGTGACGCGCATCGACAAGGCCCTCCGCGGCGGCCTGTACCTCGACGAGGTCGCCCCGGGCAGCAGCGCCGCCCGCGCCGGCCTGGCCAAGGGCGACATCCTCATCGGCCTGCACCAGTGGGAATCGCTCTCCCTGGACAACGTCCTGTACGTGCTGAACCACAAGGACCTGGCCACCTTCCACCCGCTGAAAGCCTACTACCTCCGCGACGGCAAACTCCGCGACACCGTCGTCACCCCGGACTGAGTGCGCGAGTTGCACTTCGGCCCGGTGGCCGTTACGATGCGCCGGGGCATTGTCTGCCGACCGGGGTAACGGAGTCGCCATGAGCCGCGAGTTTAGCGTTGTGATCGAGCGGGACGAAGAAGGCTACTACGTCGGTTCCGTGCCCGCGTTGCCCGGCTGCCACACCCAGGCCCGGTCCCTCGACGAACTCATCGAGCGCGTCCGCGAAGCCATCGCCCTGTGCCTGGAAGTCGAAGTGAAAACGGTCGGTGGCGCAGAGTTCGACGGCCCGTTGAGGTTGCACTTTTAGCGTCCGTCGCAAAAGTGCCGACGCTACCCACGGGAGGATTGGCGATGGTGTGGCAAGAAAGGATCGTGCTCGATCCCAACGTGTTGGTCGGCAAGCCGGTCGTCCGTGGGACCAGGCTCTCGGTCGAGTTCGTCGTCGGCCTGGTCGCCAACGGCTGGACGGAGGCCCAAATTTTTGAGAACTACCCCGGCGTCACCCGCGACGATGTCACGGCGTGCTTACGCTACGCTCACATGCTCCTCCAACAGGAACGGGTTTACCCCGTCCCGGCGTAACCGTGCGTTTCTCCGCGAACGAGAACTTCCCCGGGGCCGCCGTGACCGCGTTGCGAGACGCCGGCCACGACGTTTTCTGGGTCCGTACCGAAATGGGCGGAGCAACCGACGAAGTCGTTCTGGCTCACGCGATCACTGAGGGGCGGGTGCTACTCACGTTCGATAAGGACTTCGGCGAGCTGGTTTATCGGGACGGTCTCCCGGCCGCGTGCGGTGTCCTCTTCTTCCGCATCCCCACCGTATCGCCGGACTACGTCGTCGGTCGGGTGATGGCCGTGGTCGGGCTACGAGACGACTGGTCGGGTCTGTTCACGGTCGTCGATCAAGATCAAATTCGTGCGCGTCCATTGCCCGCGCCACGGCGTTAACTGGCGTCGCACGCGAAGTCAACGCGTCCCCAGAACCGGCCCTACCCCAGCAGTCCGGGGATGACTTTGCCTTCGGCGAGGGGGACGGTGCGGCCGACGGCGGTTTGTTGAATCTTGGCGAAATTCACCCCGCAGGCGTGCAGGATCGTCGCGTGCAGGTCGCCGACGGTCACGGGGGTCTTCGACTTTTCGCCGCCGTCCGGGTCGGTCTCGCCGATGACGGTGCCGCCGCGGACCGGGCCGCCGGCCAGCGCGACCGTGAAACCGTGCGGCCAGTGGTCGCGGCCGAACGCGGCGTTCACCTGCGGCGTGCGGCCGAACTCCCCAGCGCACACGACGATGGTTTTTTCGAGCAGCCCGCGCTGCCGCAAGTCCTTCAACAATGCCGCCATCGCCGGGTCGAGAATCTTCAACTGCGAGGCGCAGCCGGCGTGGTTGTTGGCGTGCGTGTCCCAGCCGGAGAGGGTGACTTCGACGCAGCGGACGCCGACTTCGACGAGCCGCCGGGCCGCCAGGCAGCCGCGGCCGAACGCCGTGTCGCCGTACTCCTTGCGCACGGCCAGCGGCTCCTTCGACACGTCGAACGCGGCCAGTTGCTCGGACGACATCATCTTCCGCGCGCCCTGAACCGTCTCCATGTGCCGCGTCGCGGTCGCCTGCCGTGCGCGGCCCTGGCGGAAGCTGGTTTCGAGTACGTCGAGGTGGCCCAACCTCTCGGCGTCGCGGTGTGCCGGCAGGAACGAGCGGGTGTCCGGGACGGGGCCGGCGGGGTCGTCGGACCGGAAGGCGTTGAACTCGTCGCCGAGGTAGCCGCCGCGCGTCGGCCACTGGCCCGGCAGGATGCTCACGTGCCGGGGGATTTCGACGCCGGCGACCGGGAGTTGGTGGCACAGCACCGCCCCGATCGACGGGTGAACCACCGTCGGGTCGGGCCGGAAGCCGGTCTTCACCGTGTACGTGCCGCGCTCGTGGTCGCCCTCCTTGCTAGTCATCGAGCGGACGAGCGCGACCGACCCCATCTGCTCGGCGACCCGCTCCAGCCCCGGCGCGAGTTGCACGCCCTTGACGGCGGTGTCGATGGCCCCAGTCCCGGCGGCGATCCGCGTCCCGGGCTTGGGGTCCCACGTTTCGAGCTGGCTCGGTCCGCCGTTCATCCACAGCATGATGACCGAAGTCGGCACCCCGCGCACCTTTTCGGCCTGCTGGGCGAGCAGCGTGCCCAACGGCGTCAAGTACGCCAGGCCGCCCGCCCCGGCGAGGCGCAAGAAGTCGCGGCGGTGGTGGGCGTCGTGGGCGGTGAGCATGGCTCGACTCCGTGCTGAAGGTTCAAGGCGACCTCACCCCCCGGCCCCCTCTCCGAGAGGGAGAGGGGGAGCAAGCGAGTTTGAGTCAACGACCACAACCCACTTGCTCCCCTCTCCGCGTCGGAGAGGGGCCGGGGGTGAGGTCTTATCGCTTGCTCCCCTCTCCGCGTCGGAGAGGGGCCGGGGGTGAGGTCTCTTTCCCGACCCTTAGTGGTTCCACGAGAACTCCGTCGCGTTGATCAGCGACCACCACACGTCCTCGAACCGTTCGGACCGGCTCGCGTCCGCCTTGGTCACGAGGTTCGTGAAGTGGACCGCTTCGGCCGGCGTCGGCCGGCGGGTCAGGGTCATCAGGAAGGCGGCTTCGACCGCCGCCGCGTCGGTCGGGGCGAGTTGCGACACCCGCAGGCTGGCGTTCAGCGCCGTCGGCTTGATGCGCTCGCGGACCACGTCGCCGTTCATGAGTAACAGGCGTTGCGGGATGGTGCCGCCGGCGTTGTCGAACTCGTCGTCCACGCGGTCGGAGTACCGTTCCAGGAACTGGTTCTGCTGGGTGAAGCGGATCAGCCGCAAGAATAGGTGGGCCTGGGCGTCGTTGGTCGTCAGGGCCGCCGACTGCATGACGCTCCCGGACACCTGCTCCGGCCGCAGGCGGGTCACGGGGAAGGCGGCGTGTGCGCGGTCGTGGGCGTCGGTCAACTCGTGAGGCGCGCGGCTGTCCCGGGCGAAGGCGTCGCTCGCGGCGATCAGGCGGATGAGGCGGCGCAGGTCG
The DNA here is from genome assembly GCA_043745465.1 of Fimbriiglobus sp. Taxonomy (GTDB): domain Bacteria; phylum Planctomycetota; class Planctomycetia; order Gemmatales; family Gemmataceae; genus Fimbriiglobus. The sequence goes on along the minus strand of JAYTSV010000244.1, from coordinate 8,840 downwards.
TGGCCGTGGGCGGTGAAGTCGTCGGCGAGCAGTTGCAAGACTGCCGGCGGCGGGCCGTCGGTTTCGACGTTGTCCACCGGGGCGATCAACGGCCGGCCGGTCAGGAGTGCCCAGACGCGGTTGACGATGGCCCTGGAAAAGTAGGGGTTTCGCGGACTCGTCACCCAGGCGGCCAGTTGCTGCCGGCGACTGCCGCCGGCGGGCAGGGCCTCCGGGGCGTAGGGCACGCCGGGCGGGACGACGAGCATTTCGTGCGTCTCCTTGTCCTCGACGCGGTACTCCTCCGGGTTGTTCGCCGGGCCGTCGGTCACGCCGCCGAGGCCGATCTGCGTCTGCCCGAAGTAGGCCGAAAAGCCCTCGAAGTCGGTCTGCTTCCAGGCGGCGAACGGGTGGTCGTGGCACTGCGCGCAGTCGATGCGCAGGCCCAGAAAGGCCCGCGTCACCCGGCCGGCCAGCCGCACCGGGTCGGGCAGGTTGTTCATTTCGCCGCGGGCCGTGACGCTGACGAAATTGGTCGCCGGCCGGTCGGTCCACAGCCCGTTCGTGGCGATGATCTCGCGGACCAAAGAGTCGTACGGCCGGTTCTTGTGCAACTCGTCCGACAGCCAGGCGACGTAGCGGCGGCGGCGGAACAGGACGAACGGGCCGTCCTCCGTGCCGACCGTCATGCGAGCAAATCGCTCGGCCCAGTAGTCCGCGAACCGGCGGTCGGCGAGCAGCTTGTCCAGCCACCACGGCAACTGTTCGCCCGGCGGGAGTGCCTCGAACTGGCGGACCTCTTCGAGCGACGGCACCGACCCGACCAGGGCCAGCGACAGCCGGCGGGCGACGAGCAGGTCCGGCGCGGCCGGGGCCGGCGTGAGTCGTTCCGCGGTCCAGCCGGCGTGGACTGTCGCGTTCAACTGCGCCAGCGTCGCGCGGAAAACCGGATCGACGTAGACACTGTTTTGCGGCAGGGCGGCGGCGACTTTGCGGCGTTGCGGCAACAGGTTCGCCCCGAGCACGAACAGGCCGCCGGCGAGGAGGGTCAGGAACAGGAAGTCGCGGCGGGTCACGGGGGAAGTCCTCGGGCGGGGCTGTCCGACTCTACCGCGCCGCCGGGCCGCGGGTTTCCGAAAACGGCCGCGCGGCGAAACCCGGCCGGCCGCGTGGGGTAAGCTCCGGCATGGCGACCACCACCGAACTCGAACCGACTTACTTCGCCACAGCGACGCCGCTGTTCGAGCCGATCTACGACGCCGCGCCCCGGGCCGAACGGTCCGCGTGGCCGGTCCGCGTCGCGGTCCTGGCATTGAGCGGGGCCGAGTGGTGCTTCGGGGTGCTGTCGCTGTTCGTCGGGCTGGCGATGCTCGCGGCCGTGCCGGTGTTGCAGTTCCTGAGCCTCGGCTACCTGCTCGAAGCCTCCGGCCGCATCTCGCGCAGCGGCCGGCTCCGCGACGGCGCGCTCGGGGTGCGGCCGGCGGCGCGCATCGGTGGGGTCGTGCTCGGCTGTTGGGTCTGGTTCTGGCCGGCGCGGTTCGCCGTCGATTACGCCGACTCGGCCGCCATCCTCGACCCGACCGACGCCGGCCTGACCGCCACCGGCTGGCACGTTGGTACGATCCTGCTGGCCCTGGCCATCGGCCTGCACCTGACCCTGGCGACGCTGGCCGGCGGGCAACTGTGGCGCTTCGCCTGGCCGTTCAACTTCGTCGCGCTGGCCGTCCGGGTCGCCCGCGGCCGCTTCTACGCGACCACCCGGGACGCGGCTTACGACTTCGTCGTCGGGCTGCGGCTACCGTATCTGGGGTTGCTCGGTCTCAAGGGTTTCGTCGTCGGCTTCGTCTGGCTCGCGGTCCCGGCGACCTTCCTGGCCGTCGGCCTGCAGCCGTTCCAGGCCGCCCCGTTCTTCGCTTTCCTGGGCCTGGCGCAACTGGCCCTGGTCGTCGTGTACCTGCCGTTCCTCCAAGCCCGCGTCGGCCTGACGGGCACGCTCCGCTCGGGCTTCGATCTGGTCGCCGTCCGCAACGACTTCCGGTACGCGCCGTGGGCGTTCGCGTTCGCCTTCACGGCGACCCTGGCCTTCGCGCTGCCGCTGTACCTGTTCAAGATCGAGGTCATCCCGCGCGAGGCGGCCTGGCTGCCCGGGCTGGTCTTCGTCGCCTTCCTGGCCCCCGCCCGGCTGCTCACCGGGTACGCCCTCGGCCGGGCCAAGCGGCGGCGCGAGCGGGCCGGCCGGCCGCAGCACTTCGTCTTCCGCTGGAGTGCCCGCCTGCTCTTCCCGCCGGTCGCCGGGGTGTACGTCTTGTGGTTACTCCTGACGCCGTTCACGAGTTGGAACGGCGTGGCCAGCTTCTACGAGCAGCACGCCTTCCTCCTGCCGATCCCGATCATCGCCTTCTGACGCCGGCTCGCGGCTCCGCCGCAGGCGAAGGCGAGCGGCCCACGTGAGTGGGCTGTTCCAACCTGCACGGGCGAGACACGACCTGGGGGATAGTCTCGGCGCTCGCCCAAGCCGCGCCTCTCCGTTCCAGGCTGGAACAGCCCACTCACGTGGGCCGCTCGCCAAGATTCGCCTGCGGCGGAGCCACGGGCGGGGCGGTTCGCGGCTCCGCCGAGTTTTCCGGCAAAATCGTCAAACCCGGTCGGCCGCGCGGCGGAAGTGTTCTAGGGTTGAGCACGTCCCGCCCCGGCCCCCGGGGGTGTCGCCGAATCGCGCGAGCGGAGCTATGAGCCAGCAACTTCTGATTTCCATCCCGGTCGTCGTCGGCCTCCTCGTCGGCCTGGGCATTCTGGGCTTCTTCACGCTGCGGAAGCGGAAGACCAAGCGCTTCCGCGCCCCCCGCCGGTCGGGCAGTGGGGACATCGACGAGTACGAAGAATCGTTCGCCAACCGCCGCACGTCCGTCCGCCGGGACGGGGTGCCCGTGCAAGTCAACCTGACTTCGCCGACGTTGCGCGGTGGCCGGAACGACGGGTACGTCCTCGACCGCTCGACCGGCGGCCTGCGGGTCGCGGTCACCGCCGCGATCTCGGCCGGGACGGTCTTGCAAGTCCGCGCCGACAACGCCCCGGACACGGTGCCGTGGGTGACCATCCTGGTCCGCAGTTGCCGCGACACCGGCCCGCACTTCGAACTCGGGTGCGAGTTCGAGAAGACCCCGCCGTGGAACATCCTGCTGCTGTTCGGGTGAACGGCCCGCCGCGTCACAGTTTCGCCAGCCGGTGCTTCAACAGCGAGAAGCGGCGGGCCGTGTCGGCGCGGCTCACGGCGATGCTGAGCGCCTTCTTGCTGCCGACGAGGGCGACGAGCTTCTTGCCGCGGGTCACGCCGGTGTAGATCAGGTTGCGCTGCAGCATGATCCAGTGCTGCGTGTGGACGGGGATGACGACCGCCGGGTACTCGCTGCCCTGGCTCTTGTGGATGCTCACCGCGTAGGCCAACTGCAACTCGTCCAGGTCCGAGAAGTCGTAATCGACCGCCTTGCCGTCGAACTCCGCGCTGACCACTTGCTCGACGGCGTCGATGGCCACGATGCGGCCGATGTCGCCGTTGAAGACCTCGCGCTGGTAGTTGTTCTGCGTCTGCATCACCTTGTCGCCGGCCCGGTAGGTCGCGCCGTACCGTTGCACTTCGGCCTTGCCTGCCGGCGGGTTCAAGGCTTCTTGGAGACGCTGGTTCAGGTTCATCACGCCGACGACCGCCTTGTTCATCGGCGCGAGCACCTGGATGTCGGCGACGCTGTTCAGGCCGAACCGGGCCGGGATGCGCGACTGGACCATCTCGACGATGCGGTCCACGACGACGTTCTCGTCGTCCACCTCGACGAAGTAGAAGTCCCCGCCGCCGCCGGCCGGGGCGCTCTCGGGCAGTTCGCCGCGGTTGATGGCGTGGGCCGCCTTGACGATCCAACTCGACCCCGCTTGACGGTGGACGCGGTCGAGCCGGACGACGGCCACCGCCCCCGACTCGATCAGGTCGTTGAGCACGCTGCCCGGGCCGACGCTCGGCAACTGGTCGCGGTCGCCGACGAGGACGACGCTGGCCCACGGCGGCACGGCCCGCAGTAACTGATTCATCAGCGCGATGTCGGCCATGCTGACCTCATCGACCACCAGCAAGTCGAGGTCGAGCGGGTGCTCCTTGTTGCGGCGGAAGGTGCCGATGCCGGGGTCGAATTCGAGCAGCCGGTGGATGGTCTTCGCCTCGTGGCCCGTCGATTCGGCGAGCCGTTTGGCCGCGCGACCGGTCGGAGAACAGAGGCCGACGCGCTGCGACTTGCCCAGGAAGATTTCGAGGATAGCGCGGACGATGGTCGTCTTGCCAGTGCCGGGGCCGCCGGTGAGCACGAGCAGCTTTTGAGTGACGGCCGCCTCGACCGCGTCGCGCTGCTTGTCCGCGAAGGCGATGCCCATGCGGGCCTCGACGTAGGCCAGTGCCGCCGGCAAATCGACGGCCGGCAGCGGGTGGACGCCGGCCCGCAGCAGCGCAACCGACCGCGCGACGCCGACCTCGGCCATGAACAGCGCCTTGAGGAACAAGAGCGTGTCGCACTCGCCCTCGTGGCCCTCGATTTTGCCGACGGAATCGCGGACGATCTCGTCGGTGTAGCGCAGGGCTTCGACGGCCGCTTCGATCGCCGCCGTGGGGATTTGCGTCAGCGCCATCGTCTGCTCGACGACGATTTCCTCGGGCACGCCGACGTGGCCGTTCGACGCCGCCTCTTGGAGGACGTGCCGGACGGCCGCTTGCGCCCGGTGCGGGGAGTCGCGCGGGAGGCCGAGTTTGAGCGCCAACTCGTCGGCGGTGCGGAAGCCGACGCCCCAGATGTCCGTGCTCAGGCGGTACGGGTTCGACTTGACCTGCTCGACGGCGTTCTCGCCGTAGGTCTTGTAGATGCGGACGGCGCGGGCCGTGCCGACGCCGTAGCTGGCGAGGAAGGCCATGATGCGGTGGACGTGCTTCTGCTCCTGCCAGCCGGCGCGGATGCGCTCGATCCGCTTCGGCCCGAGGCCCTTGACCTGCGTCAACTGGGCCGGGGACGTGTCGATAATATCGAGCGTGAGGTCGCCGAAGACGGCGACGATTTTCTTGGCGTAGATCGGCCCGATGCCCTTGACCAGCCCGCTGCCGAGGTACTTGACGATGCCCTCGGCCGAGTGCGGCGGCGTCGATTTGAGGTCGGCCGCCTTGAACTGCAGGCCGTGCTGGCGGTCGTTCGACCAGTCGCCGGTCGCCTCGACGTACTCGCCGGCGAGGACTTGCGACAGGTGCCCGACGACGGTGACGAGGTCGCGGTGCCCCTTGGCCCGGACCCGCAGGACACAGTACCCGTTGTCGAGGTTGTGGAACGTAATCCGCTCGACAACCCCGGTGATCGCGTCCGCCATGCGGTCAGCGTACCGCGCCGGTCTACAATGTCGCAACCTCGGAGTGTTCGCCCATGACGTTGACGCTGGTCCGCAAGCTCCTCAAAGACGTGCGCGGGGCGTTCATCGCCGTCGCCGTCATCCTGTTCCTGTTCTCGACCTTCTGGGTCAAGGTGGCCCAGCGGGTGACCACCGAGATCGCGCCGTTCTTCAACGCCCTGGGGTCGATCCAGGGGGTGCCGAAGGAGGCGTTCGACGAAATCCTGTTCAAGGGGCCGGGCAAAATCTCGCAGGCCGTGATGGGCGGCGCGGAGATCAAGTTCGACCGCCCGAACGACTTCCTGGCCGTCGAACTCCTGCACCCCGTCGTCGTCATCCTCGGCTGCCTGTGGGCCGTCGGCCGGGCCGGCGGGGCGGTCGCCGGGGAACTCGACCGGGGCACGATGGAACTCCTCCTGTCGCAGCCGGTGCCGCGAAATCGCTTGATCCTCGCGCACTTCCTGGTCGATTGCCTGGTCATCCCCGCGCTCTGCCTGACAATCCTGGCCGGCACGCAACTCGGCCTGTACCTCGTCGGCGACTTCACCGTCGATTACACCTCGCTGAGCAAGCTGCCGCCGGTCTTCCAGAGTTTCGTTAAGAATGGCCCGCCGACGCTGGAGGTCTCGGCCGAGCGGCAGGGGTTGGCGATCCTGAACCTCGCCGCGCTCCTTTTCGCCACGAGCGGGCTGGCCATCGCCGTGTCGGCCGTGGGCCGCAACCGCTGGCGGTCGCTGGGCGTGGCGACGCTCGTCGGGGTCGGCATGTTCACCGTCAACGTGATCGGCCAACTCTGGGAGTCGGTCGCGTTCGCCCGGCCGTTCACCGTCTTCTTCTACTACCAGCCGCAGAAAATCTGGCTCAAGAACGACTGGCTCGTCGATTTCGGCGAAGCCTTCACGCCCGGCCGGCCGCTCTTGGAAGTGCCGGTGTTGGCGGTGCTGTTCGGGGCCGGCCTGGCCGGGTACGCGCTCGCCCTGGTCGTGTTCACCCGCCGCGACCTGCCCGCGCCGCTGTAACGCGGCGACCTCACCCCCGGCCCCTCTCCGACGCGGAGAGGGGAGCGTGCGAAGAGACCTCACCCCCGGCCCCTCTCCGACGCGGAGAGGGGAGCCAGTGGGTTTCAGTCAACGACCCCCACGCACTTGCTCCCCCTCTCCGTTTCGGAGAGGGGGCCGGGGGGGTGAGGTCGCCTTTCCTGCCGGGAGCGAAGAGACCTCACCCCCGGCCCTCTCCGACGCGGAGAGGGGAGCCAGTGGGTTTCAATCAACGACTCCAACGCACTTCGTAGCCCGGCAGGAGCGTGCGGGCGTTCGCGTTGGGAGCAAGCAGGTTTCCGTCAACGACTCCAACGCACTTGCTCCCCCTCTCTGCTTCGGAGAGGGGGCCGGGGGGTGAGGTCGCCTTTCCCGCCGGAGACTGGGGTCGCGTCTCCCCTGTGACGCGCACCGCGGTTCTGCTACGATGGGTCGCATTCCTACTCCCCCTGGCTGGACCGGTCATGGCCCGCTCGCTCACGTCGCCCGATCAACTGTTCCGCACCGCCCGCACCGCCTGGGGGATGCTGGGTAAGCTGTCGCCCCTGCCGCGGTACGCGATCATGGTCGCCGTCTTCGTGGTCGGCCTCGGGGTGCTCATCGTCGTCCGCCCGCCGGCCGTGTTCGGGCCGGAGCCGACGCTCGAAACCGCCGCCGCGACCGGGCTGAACGCGGACGGGTCGGGCACCTTCTTCTTCGCCTTCTGGAACGTCGAGAACCTGTTCGACGACAAGGACGACAAGCGCCGCGCCGTGGACGAAGAGTTCGACAACCCGTTCGCCGACAACGACAAGATGCGCCAGGAGAAGCTCGACCACCTGGCCAACGTCTTCCTGGCCATGAACGGCGGCCAAGGCCCGGACATCATCGCGTGCTGCGAGGTCGAGAGCGTCCGCGCCGCCGACCTGCTCAAGGCGACCCTGAACAAGCACTTGGACGACGCCAAGGCCGACCCCAAGTTGAAGTACACGCAAGTCGTGATGAAGAACCTCGACGCCGGCCGGCACATCGCCCCGTGCATCATTACCCGGCTCAACGTGTCCCACGGGTTCACCCGCCTGCACGGCGGCAACCTGCGCATCCTCGAAGGCCGCCTGTTCGTCAACGGCCACGAACTCATCATCATCACTTCGCACTGGACCTCGCAGCTCAAGCAGCGCGACGGCAGCGACGGGGATTCGGGCCGCGAGAAGTACGCCGACACGATTTACAGCCTCGTCGAGCGGACCGCCGAGAAGAACCCGAAGGCCGACTTCTTGATCTGTGGGGACTTCAACGACACCCCCGATTCGGACCCCGTCGTCAAGGGCCTGCACGCGACCGGCGACCGCACCAAGGTGAAGCCGACCGACCGCCAGCCGCAAATCCTCGACCTGCTGGCGGGCAAGAACCCGGCCAACTTCGGCACGATCTGGTACGGCGGCAAGCCGCTGATCTACGACCACATCTGCGTCTCCCCGGGGATGCTCGACGGCGAGGGCTGGGCGGTCGATCCGGACAGCGTGCAGACGTACACGAAGGGCCTGATGCGGGGCACCCGCCGCGAGCCGTGGCGGTTCGGCAACCCGAACTCCGCCCCCGTCGGCGGCCGCGGCTACAGCGACCACTTCCCCGTGACCGTCACCCTGAAACTCGCCCCGAAAAAAGTCGCCGACAAGTAACGGATTGATCCGCCGAACACGCCCACCGGATCGCCATGACCAGCGGGCACGTTCTCGAACTTTCGAGTCTTCCAACCCGCCACCCGAAATGCGGGGATGCGCTCCTACACCAGTGCGGCCCGTCCTTGATCGTGCGGCTATCAATTGAGCCGACACGGCAGGCGTCGGGTATCATGTGGAGAGACGTGACTGTTGACTGGGTCGCTGAGCCGAACGGCGTTGAAGCGGTTCGACACCTTCGCGTTCTCGGTTGGTCCGAGATGCCGAAGGCGTGGGACGATGTGCTCGTCCAATGGCCCATCGGGGTATCGCCTCACGAACTCACCGAGAAGGCTGCTATTGCCGCTATGGCACTCCTCATACACGATCTGGCTCAAGGAGAAATCGTCAGAGTTCTGTCGATCGGCAGCGGAGGGGATTACCACATCGAAGTGGCAGGAGCATCGGGACAAGTGCAAGTGGAATGCAGTGGCATCTTGATCGACAGGACAGGCGTAGAGTCGCGGAGTCGATTGTCTAAAAAGAAAGTCCAAGTCCTCAAAAAATGCACCGCTGGATTCGCATCAGTGACGACTTTTTCACACACGCAAAGCGAAGTGGTGCATAGCCACCTTCACCGAGTGTGTCGAGAATCGCGGGAGCAGAAGCCCCGGAAGGCGAGGCGAAAATGAGCGTTCAGACTGTGGACTACAGCACTGCTGCAATGCAGGCTTCTGCCGAAGGCCAAATGGCACTGGTCACGGGTGACGTTGTG
>JAYTSV010000243.1:0-38177 GCA_043745465.1 Fimbriiglobus sp. | reverse complement strand
CGTTCGACCAAGAAGCCCGCGAAGCGATGAAGCGGGGCATCGGCAAGCTCGCCCGCGCCGTCAAGGTCACGCTGGGGCCGAAGGGCCGCAACGTCATCATCCAGAAGTCGTTCGGCAGCCCCACGGTCACCAAGGACGGCGTGACCGTCGCCAAGGAGATCGAACTCCCCGACCACTACGAGAACATGGGCGCGGCGATGGTCAAGGAGGTCGCCTCGAAGACCTCCGACGTGGCCGGCGACGGCACGACCACCGCGACCGTTCTCGCCGAAGCGATCTTCAACGAAGGCCTCAAGGCCGTCGTCGCCGGGACCAACCCGATGCTCATGAAGCGCGGCATGGAGAAGGCCGTCGAGGACATCACCGCCAAGCTCAAGGCGATGAGCATCCCGGTCAAGAACAAGAAGGACCTGGAGAACGTCGCCACCGTGGCCGCCAACGGCGACGCCAAGATCGGTCTCATTATCGCCGAGGCGATGGACAAGGTCGGCAAGGACGGCGTCATCACCGTCGAAGAAGGCAAGACGATGGAGACGGGCCACGAGTTCGTCGAGGGGATGCAGTTCGACCGCGGCTACCTGTCGCCGTACTTCATCACCAACGAGGCGATGGAAGCCGAACTCGACGACCCGTACATCCTGATCTACGAGAAGAAGATCAGCAGCAACCGCGACCTGGTGCCGATCCTCGAGAAGGTCCTACAACAGGGCAAGCCGATCCTCATCATCGCCGAGGACGTGGACGGCGAGGCCCTCGCCACGCTCGTCGTGAACAAGATGCGCAACCCCGGCGCGTTCAAGGCGTGTGCGGTCAAGGCCCCCGGGTACGGCGACCGCCGCAAGGCGATGCTCGAAGACCTGGCCATCCTGACGGGTGCCAAGCCGATCTTTGAAGACCTGGGCGTGGCCCTGGACGCCGTCACCCTGGCCGACCTCGGCCGGGCCAAGAAGGTCAAGATCGACAAGGAAAACACCGTCGTCATCGAGGGCGCGGGCAAGAAGGGCGAGATCACCGCCCGCGTCGCCCAGATCCAGCGGGAACTCGACAAGTCGTCGTCGGACTACGACAAGGAGAAGCTGTCCGAGCGGATCGCCAAGCTGCAAGGCGGGGTCGCCAAGATCAACGTCGGCGGGGCGACCGAGACGGAAGTCAAGGAGAAGAAGATGCGCGTCGAGGACGCCATGTTCGCCACCCGCGCCGCCAACCAGGAAGGCATTCTCCCGGGCGGCGGCGTCGCCCTGCTTCGCGCCAGCGAGGGCCTCAAGGCCGCCGGCCTGACGGCGGACGAAGAAGTCGGGTACAACATCATCGTCCGGGCCTGCAAGTCGCCGATCAAGCAGATCGCCGACAACGCCGGCCAGAACGGCGAAGTGATCGCCAACGAAGTGCTCCGCAGCAAGGACCAGAACTACGGGTACGACGCCCGCGCGGGCGAGTACACGGACATGGTCAAGAAGGGCGTCATCGACCCCACGAAGGTCGTCCGCAGTGCCCTGCAAAACGCCGCCAGCGTGGCCACGTTGCTCCTCACCTCCGACGCGCTGATCGCCGACGAGATGACGGCCGACGAAAAGGGCAAGAAGTCCGGCGGCGGCGGCTACGACGACATGGACTGACCCCCGGGCCAGTTGACGCGAAACCGCCCCGCGCGACCGACTGGTCCCGCGGGGCGGCGTCGTTCACCCGGCTCCGCCGCAGGTCGCGTCGGACGCGTCGTCGTCGAATCCTCCGACGGTAAACGCCCTTCGCCGTCAAGTTGCGCAAACCGCGCGGTCGATACCAGTCGTGCAGGTTGCGCCGAGGGGCGGGGTTCTCACGACGGGGGTTCGCATCATGCCGGTCACGTGGACGCGGGTCGCCGGAGTCGCCCTGACACTCGCCCTGACCCTGGTGGTTCTGGCCGGGTGCTCGCGGCAGGAGTTCCGCCAGCGGGCCGACCGGGACGTGGAAGGGGTCATCGCGCAGAAGAACGTGAACCCGGCGTGGAAGGTCGAGAACTGGCACGCCTACCCGGACGCCCGTGCCCGCTTCGCCGACCCGAGTTGCCCGGACTTCCCGCCGTACCCGCCGGACGATTATTACGCCCACCTGACCGCGCCGACGCCGCAACGCCCAGGCCGCGGCGGGGCCGGCCGGTACGAGGGGGACGGCTACCTCGCGCAGATCGGTGAGTGGGACGCGGCCAACCGCGCCGAGGACGCCGCGACCGCCGCCGCCGAGCCGAAGAAGAAGCTCGACGGCGGGGCGGCCGACGCCGAAGTCCTGTCGGCGGTCGTCGGCGGCACGGCGAATTATAAAAACGTGTTCGCCACGACCGACCAGCCGTTCCGCCTGCGGCTCGACCAGTCGATCGAACTCGCGCTGTTCAACGCCCGCGAGTTCCAGGACCGCCGCGAAGACCTGTACCTGGCCGCCCTGCCGGTCACGCTGGAGCGGTTCTCGTTCGCCGCGCAGGCGTTCGCGTCGGAGCAACTCATCCGCCAGAGTACCGGCCGCGACCTCCCCGGCGGCGGGGGCGACCAGTGGAACTTCAACACGACCGCCGGCGTCAACCGCCGGTTCGCCACCGGGGCGACGCTGCTGGTGCGGCTGTCCAACCAGATCGTCGTCGATTTGTCGGGCAGCAAGCCGCAAGTCAGCCTGTCGAACCTCGGGCTGACCTTCCTCCAGCCGCTGTTGCGCGGCGGCGGGTGGGCGGTCACGCTCGAAAACTTGACCCAGGCCGAGCGGACGCTGCTGTACGCCGTGCGGTCCTACGCCCGGTTCCGCAAGGTCTTCTACGTGGCGCTGGCCGGGCAGGGGGACTACGCCAACAACCCCTACGGCCTGCAAGGATTGGCCGCCAACCTCGGCCGCGGCGTCGGGGCCAACCTGACGGCCCGGCAGGTTGGCTACCTGCCGTCCGTGCTCCGCGGCGCGACCCTGGCCAACGAGCGCAAAAACGTCGCCGCGCTCGAACAATTCTTGCTCCTGTTCGAGAACTTAAAAGAGGGCGGCGGGGTCAACGAGTTGCAGGTCAACCGCGTCGAGCAGAATCTGTTGCGGAGCCGCTCGACGGTCCTCATCAGCACCCGCCTGTACCTCGACAACCTCGACGCCTTCAAACTGCAACTCGGCGTCCCGGCGACGATGCCGATCGAACTCGACGACGCCCCGCTGCGGCCGATCCGCACGCAACTCGGCCGGTTCGAGGACGTGTACGACCAACTCCGGGACGTGGAAGTGGTCGGCGGCCAGTTCACGCCCGGCGAACCGGGGAGCACCCTCCGGTCGCGGTGGATGAAGCTGTTCACCGAGAGTCCACTGGTCCGGGGGACGAGTTTCGCCCGGGACTACCCGACCCTGGCCGCGGACCTTCGGCGCGAACTGGACGTGACGCTCGCCCGACAATTCACCGCTCTCTCAGAATCGCGACGTAAGCTGTACGACGTGCGGACCGACCGGCAGGCGAAGAACCTGCCCGAACCGCCCGAGTTGATCGGCGAGTTGGCGGCCATCGAGGCGGCCGTGGACCGCATCGGCTTCGAGCAGCAGCTGCGCCGGTACGAGATGCAGTCGTGGCTGCGGTTGCCCAAGGAGCGGCAGGCGGCCGAGCAGGCGGGCCAGTTCCGGGCGGTGTTCGAGGCCGGGGCGCTCGTGGCCATCCAGCCGCGCGACCAGCGGTTGACCCGCATCCGCTCGACGTGGCCGCAACTCCCGGCCCTGACGGTGGACGGCCTGGACCTGTTGCGGGTCCCGCTCGACGAGGCGAACACGAAGGTCGCGCAGGCGGCACTCGTCAACCGGTTGGACCTGATGAACGCGCGGGCGCAGGTGGTGGATCAGTGGCGGAGAATCGCCGTGACGGCGAACTCCTTGCTCGGCACCTTCGACGTGCAGTATGATTTGAGTGCGACGACTCCGCCCGGGGGGAACAACGGCTCGGCTTTGGCCCAGACGCGGACGCAGAACACAGTGACGGTCCGGGCGGAACCGCCGTTCGTCCGGCGGGCCGAGCGGAACAATTACCGGGCGACGCTGATCGCGTACCAGCGGCAGCGGCGGAACCTGCAGGCGTTCGAGGACAACATCATCACCGACTCGCGGCAGGACTTGCGCAGCCTGCGGCAGTTGGCCGAGACGTATAATCTCCAGCAGCGGGCGGTCGAACTCGCCTATGCTCAAGTGGACAACGCGCGGAGTACGTTCGTTGCCCCGCCCGACCCGGCGGCCCGAGAAAGTGCCGGCAACGTGGCCGCTTTGACCCAGCAATTGTTGGAAGCCCAGAGTAACCTGTTGCAAGCCCAGAACGACCTGTACACGACCTGGGTGACGTACCTGACGACGCGGATGGAACTGTACCTCGACCTCGAATTGCTGCCGCTAGACGCCCGAGGGCTTTGGACCGATGAACTCGCCCCCCGACCCGACCCCGCCCGGTAAGCCGGCCCGAACGGTAGCCCCCGCGCCGCTCACCGCCCCGCCCCTGCCGCAACCGGCCCCGCCCCTCGCGGCGGGGTCGGCGACTCCGGCCCCGTTCCCGCCCCTGCCGCCCGCCCAACCGAAGCGGCGGACGTATGCGTCCGCCCCGGCCGGCGACGACTCCCCGGCCGGGGAGTCGTCCCCGACGCTGCCGATGGCCGGGCGGCTGGCCGCGGAGACGATCGACCTGTTCCCGGACCCGCTCGTTCAAGGCTCGGTGCCGAACCTGAACCTGGCACACGGCTCGACGCTCGCCAAAGTCCAGGCGATCAGCGACCCGGACCAGATGACGCCGGCCCCCCTGTACGCCCCGCCCGCCGCGACGCCCGCGCCTGCGGCCGTCTACTCGCCGCCGCCGTTCGACCCCGCGCCGTTCGCCCAAGAGGCCGACGAAGCACCCGTCGCCCTGTCGGCCCCGTCCCGCCGCCCGCGCCGGCTCCGCCGCCTGGCGGTGGCCTCGCTGCTCGTCGGGGCCGGCGGCGTCGCGGCCGCCGCGGTCGCCCTGCCCGGCCTGCGGACGACGCTCCTCAGCCCGTTCACCGCCCCGGCCAACCGGCCCGACCTGATCTTGCACAAGGTCTCCCGCGAGTACCTCCAGGTCACGGTCGTCGAGCGCGGCACCCTGGAGTCGTCCGAGAACCGCGAAGTCGTCTGCAAGCTCAAGGCCGGGTCCAAGGGGACTTACGCCAGCACCATCCGCTGGGTCATCGACGACGGCTCGATCGTGACCAAGAACCAACTCCTCATGGAACTCGACGACTCGGCCCTGCAGGACCAGTTCCGCGCCCAGAGCATCGTCGTCGAGAAGGCCAAGGCGGAGTGGATCAATGCCGAGGAAGAAGTCGTCATCACCAACAAGACCAGCCAGGCCGAGACGGCGACCGCCGTCGCCGCGCTCAAGCTGGCCGACCTCGACCTGGACAAGTACCTGGGCCTCCGGGCCGACCCCGCGCTGACGGCCCTCGGGGCGGTCGGCGGGCCGCTCGGGATGCTCGTCGAGCGCGGCGAGTTCCGCCAGAAGTTCGACGACGTATCCGGCCGGCTCAAGCTCGCCGAGTCCGACCTCGAAGCGTACAAGGACCGCAGCGCTTGGGCCGAGCGCGCGGTCCGGTTGAAGTACATCACGCCGAGCCAGGCCAAGGTCGAGCAGTCGAAGCTGGCCGGGGCGCAAGACGGCCTGGCCAAGCTGGTGATGGAGAAGAACATTTTGGAGAACTTCCTCCGCCAGCGGGAATCGACCGACCTGCTGAGCAAGCTCGAAGTGGCCAAGATCGGCCTCGACAAGGCCCAGCGCCAGGCCCACGCCAAGGAGGTCCAGGCCGAGGCCAGCCGGAAGACCAAGTACAGCGTGTACAACCAGGAGTTGGAGAAGCTGCACGACATCGAGGAGCAGATCCGCGAGACCAAGATCGTCAGCCCGCAGGACGGCATGGCCGTGTACTACAAGGAGGCCAGCCGGTTCGGCAGCGGCACCGACGGCATCATCCAGCAGGGCGCGCAAGTCAAGGAAGGCCAGAAGCTCCTGCGCATCCCCGACCTCCGCAAGATGCAGGTGAACACCCGCGTCCACGAGGCGATGATCTCGCGCATCCGCGGCGACGACCGGCAATCGACCGGGTACCTCGACACCCTGCGCGTCGCGCTGTTGGTCAGCCCGAACGCGATGAACCGCCTGGTCATGAACTCCGAACTCGTGCAGACGGTCCTGCGCGACCAGAACCGGGCCAAGGAGTACGTCCTGGCGTCCCAGGGTCAGAAGGCCCGCGTCCGCATCGACGCCTTCCCCGACCGCACCCTGGACGCCCACGTCCGCACGGTCGCCGCAGTCGCCTCGCAGAACGACTGGATGTCCGCCGACGTGAAGGTGTACCAGACCCTCGTGACCGTGGACGAGTCGATCGAGGGCTTGAAACCCGACATGAGCGCCGAGGTGACGATCCAGGTCGATCCGCCGCAAGAGCCAGTCTTGTGCGTGCCGATCCAGTCGATCGTCGGCGGGGCGGAAGCCGGGCCGAAGCGCCGCGTCTACGTGATGACGCCGGCCGGCCCGGTCGAGCGGGTCGTCGAGTTGGGCCTGTTCAACGACAAGATGGTCGAAGTCCGCGCCGGCATCCTCGAAGACGACCAGGTGATCCTGAACCCCAAGGTCTTCCTGGGCGAAAAGGCCAAGACCCGCGACGAAGTCGAAGCCCCCAAGACCCAGCGGCCCAACGGCAACGGCAAGAACGGCCAGGGGAAGAAGAAGGGATAACTCCCGGCGAGCGGGGGACGGAAGTCCCCCGAGTTCTCCGCCCCGAGTCCGCCGCCCGTAAGTTCGCCCTTACCCTCCGTTCGGGATTTCTCGGGGGACTTCCGTCCCCCGCTCGCCTTGGGAATTGTGATGCCCATCGTCCAGGTCCGCGACCTCGTCAAAGACTACCACATGGGGGACGTGACCGTGAACGTCCTCCGCGGGCTGAACCTCGGCTTCGACGAGGGCGACTTCGTCGCGCTCATGGGGCCGTCCGGGTCCGGCAAATCGACCCTCATGAACATCCTCGGCTGCCTCGACCGGCCGACCTCCGGGCAGTACTACCTGCGCGGCCAGGACGTGTCCCGCATGTCCGACGACGCCTTGTCCGAAGTCCGCTGCACCTACCTCGGGTTCATCTTCCAGGCGTACAACCTGCTCCCGCAGTACACCGTCGTCGAGAACATCGAACTGCCGCTGGTCTACCAGGGCATCACCCTCGACGCGACGACGACGGCCCGGTGCGTGGCGCTGGCCGAGATGGTCGGCCTGGGCGAGCGGCTCGACCACCGGCCGCTGCAACTGTCCGGCGGTCAGCAGCAGCGCGTCGCCATCGCCCGGTCGCTGGTCAACGACCCGCAACTGGTCCTGGCCGACGAGCCGACCGGCAACCTCGACAGCCGCACGTCGGACGAGATCATGATGATGTTGAGCAACCTCAACAAGACGGGCAAGACGATCATCATGGTCACGCACGAGAACGACATCGCCGCCTGGGCGCGCCGCGTGGTGCGCCTGCGGGACGGCCGGGTCGAGTCCGACGAGCGGAACGACACCAAGACCATTCTCACCCCGGCGGGCTGACCGATGCCGACCGACGCGACCCCCCCGACGTGGGTTCTGGCCTTCTGGATCGTCGCCGGCGTCGTCGGCCTGGTGGTGGCCGGGGTGGCCGCGTTCGCCGCGGTCCGCCTCGTCGGCCGGACCAAGTTCGGCCGGACGGTTTTGCTCGCCGCCCGCTCCCTGTGGCTGCACAAGCTGCGGGCGTCCCTATCGGTCCTCGGCATCGTCATCGGCACGAGCGCGGTCATCGCGCTGATGGCCTTCGGCAAAGGGTCGATGCAGGACGCCCTGAACGACATCAAGCGGCAGGGGGCGACCAACATCATCGTCCGGAGCGTCAAGCCGACCGACGACTCGGCGACCTCCGGCCGGTCGATGGTGGCGGCCTACGGGGTCAAGTTCGCCGACCTCGAACGGTTCGCCACGTTCAACGACTCGCTGGTCCGCATGGTGCCGATGCGCGTCTTCCCGTCCGAAATCCGCTACCTCGAACGGCTCGACTCGAAGGGCCGGCTCGTGGCCACCGTGCCGGACTACCAGACGGTCAACCAGATCACGCTCGCCAGCGGCCGGTTCCTGACCGACGAGGACGAGCACAACATGACGAACAACTGCGTGCTGGGGTCCGCGACCGCCGACCGCCTGTTCCCTTACGAAGAGCCGATGGGCCGGACGGTGCTGATCCGCAACCACCGCTTTCTGATCGTCGGCGTGGCCAACGACCGGATGCCGACCGGCGGGAGCGGCGGCAGCCAGGCGGCCGAGGACTTCAACCACGACGTGTACATCCCGTTCAGCACGTGCCGCGTCCGCGTCGGCGAGACGGTCTTCATCCGCACGTCCGGGTCGCGGTCCGGCGAGAAGGTGCAGGTCAGCCAGGTGACGCTGACCGTGGACGCCGACTTCGACACCCGCGAGGGCCGCATGAAGGTCAAGGCCGTCGGCGACTCGATCAAGGACATCATGAAGGAGGACCACAAGGCCGACGACTGGGCCGTGACCGTGCCCCTCGACCGCCTCGAAGAAGCCGAGCGGGCCGAGGAGCGGTTCACGAGCCTGCTCGTGCTGATCGCGTCGATTTCGCTGGTCGTCGGCGGCATCGGCATCATGAACATCATGCTGGCGACGGTGACCGAGCGGACCCGCGAGATCGGCATCCGCCGGGCGTTGGGCGCGAAGCGGAAGGACATCGTCACGCAGTTCCTCGTCGAGGCCGTGGTGCAGACGACGGTCGGCGGCCTGACCGGGGTGCTGTTCGGCGTCGGCATGGTCTTCGGGGCACCGGTCGCGTACCGCACGTTCGCCGGCGGCAACCTGCCCGCCGTGCTGGACTACCGGTCGATCATCCTGTCCCTGGCCGTGTCGGTGGTCGTGGGCGTCGTGTTCGGCCTGTACCCCGCCTGGCGCGCCGCCCGCCTCGACCCGATCGAAGCCCTGCGGCACACGTAACGCAAAATCGCGGGGCCGTTCCGATTCCTTCCTTGTCCGGGTGCGCCGGCCCGCGGACAATCAGACTGTGAACACCAATGGTCGCCTTTCGGGAGGCCGACGATGACGAGTATCCTGGCCGGACCTCATTTCGAATTGCCCTCGACGGAACTCGCGGCGTGGGTGGAACGGCAGGGTATGGACCGGTGGTGGAACGTCGATGGCGACCCCCTCCTCACGGGTCTGGTATCGTTCCCGTGCCCCGGTGACGAGTTGGCGGTCGAGCTGCGTCGGCTGAATCGTCCGCTACTCGTGCAGGCGGAATCGGCGGACGCGAAGGGCGAGTTGATCGACTCGACTCGACTCGACGGACTGGTTTCCTGGCTCCGCGACGCGATCCCGGCTTACGGTGTCGGTGCCCCCCCCGGGACCGGGGACCGGCTCTTCTACCTGTGTTGGAAGGGTTCGCCGGCGGAGTGGTTGCTGATCGAGGATTCCCTGACCACTCAGGAAGAGAAACTCGATGAGGTGGCGTCGAGGACCAAGTAGGAACCGCCATGTCACGGCCCGCGACCGATTTGACTCGGAAAATCAAAGACATCGTACACCACGTCGTGCCACTACCCGACGTGTCGCGGACGCCGGTACTTCACTACGTCGAGACCGGGGCAGCGGTCTGGGCGTCCCTCGCGTACATCGAGAAGGCGTTCGCCCGGGGGAACCGCTATCCGGCCGTCGTGGGTCAGCACCTCGGCCGGGTTTACGGCATGGCCCTCGTCAACCTGATCGAGAACTTCGAGCGCTTGCTGAAAGAACTGGCCGCCGAGTGCGTCGATCACCTGGCCAACTTTATTGCCGACGACCGGTTCAACGCCTTCACGATTCAGGGGAGCGGGTTGGCTTCGCACTTCGCCACGGGGACGCTCGGCAAGTCCCTCTGCGAGTCGGCAACCTGGCTCGATTGTAAGCAAATCAACGACCGCTTCCGGAAGCTTCTCGCCGACCCGTACGATGCCGGTGGTCCATTCTACCTATTCCCAGGGCCGAACCAGCTACCGGTAACCGACCGCTGGCGGTACGAGTCGATGAGTATCGTTTGGCAACTCCGGCACACGGCTGTCCACAACGTAGGAGTGATCACGCAGTCGGACGGGGTCAAGCTACGATTGCTGATGCGCGAGCCGGTATCCGCCCCGCGGTTGTTAACCCCGACGCGAGCCGACCTCCGCTACCTGAAGCGTTTCCTGGACGAAACGGCGGTCGTTTGCAACCGGCGAGTCGGCGAGCGACTGGCCGAGTTACTCACAACTCTTCACGGCCCGACGCCGGGGCTGTTCGCGCCCCAGGAAGTCGCCGACCGCGTGGCTGCGAGTTTTCGTACCGCCGCTCGGGTGGCCGGGGCGACGGGCGTCGTGCCACCCGACTAACCCGGTCGCCGGTTGCACGCGGTCGCACTTCCGGGTACGCTGGGGGTCTGCCCGCCGCTCCCCTTTCGTGGTGTCCCCCATGCGTTTGCTCGTCCTGCTCGCTGTGTCGTTGGCCGTTTTGCCGTCCGCGGGGCGGGCGGCGGACAAGCCGATCAGCTTCATCAACGAGGTCGCGCCGATCCTCAAGGAGAACTGCCTGGCGTGCCACGACGCCAAGAAGCGGAACGGCAAGTACGACATGACCACGTTCGAGAAGCTGCTGCTCGGCGGCGTCAACGGCGAGGCCATCGTCCCCGGCAAGCCGGACGAGAGCGACTTCCACGACCTGATCGTCACGGCCGAGGACCGCCGCATGCCGCCGCGGGACAAGGGCGAGGCGGTGCCGGCCGACAAGGCCAAGGTCGTCGCCGAGTGGATCAAGCAGGGGGCCAAGCTCGACGCCGGCCTCGACCCCAAGGCCGACCTGGTCCGCGAACTGCGGTTGCGCTGGACCCCGCCCGTCCCCCCGGTCGCGTACAAGTACCCGGCCATCGTCAACGCGCTCGCCTTCACTCCGGACGGCAAAAGTCTCGTCGTCGGCGGGCACCACGAGTTGACCGTCTGGAGCGTGCCGGAAGGCGTGTTAACGAAGCGCGTGCGGACGCGGGCCGAGCGCGCCTACGCGCTGGCGTTCCTGCCGGGCGGCACCCTCGCCGTCGCCGGCGGCCGGCCGGGCCAAGAGGGCGACGTGCGGCTCTACGACGTGACCGCGCCGGGCCAAACGGTCGGCGGCGTGACGATGCTCGACGGCGTCGGCGACCCCAAGGTGATGGTCAGGCAACTCCTCGATTCCGACGACTCGGTCCTGTGCCTGGCCGTGTCGCCCGACGGCAAGACGCTCGCGGCCGGCGGGTGCGACCGGGCCGTGCGCCTGTGGGACATCGGGGCCGGCCCGGCGGCGGCGAAGCTGACGCAGACGATCGAGAACCACGCCGACTGGGTGCTGGGCGTGGCGATCTCCGCGGACGGCAAGTTCCTGGCCACGGCCGCGCGCGACAAGACGGCCAAGGTCTGGGACTTGAAGGCGAAGGAGTCCGTGCTGACCTACCCGGAGCACCAGCAGATCGTCTACGCGGTCGCCTTCAGCAAGGACGCGTCGCTCGGCTACTCGGTCGGCGGCGACTCGCAGTTGCGGACCTGGAAGCTCGCCGGCGAGGGCAAGGGGGTCAAGGCGTTGGGCGGGCACGGCGGGGACGTGTTCAAGGTCGTCGCGCACCCGACGAAGCCGGTCGTGGCGACGGCCTCGGCGGACAAGACGGTCCGCCTCTGGGACACGGACAAGGCCGCCGCCCTGCAAACGTTGACCGGCCCGACCGACTTCGTCTACGCGGTCGCCTTCAGCCCGGACGGGGGCCTCGTGGCCGGCGGCGCGTACAACGGCGAAGTCACCCTCTGGAAGCACCCCGGCGACGGCAAGCCGCTCAAAACCTTCAACGCGACCCCGGGCCTGCCGGCGAAGTAACCCCCGCCGGTGAGGGGGCGGCGAGCTTGGCGGCGGCGAGTTGGTCGCGGAAGACGGCCCGAACGGCGGCCGTGACGCGGGTCAGCTCGTCGAGGAACGCCGCCGTCGTCGGGAAGCCCATGCGGCCGGCCAGCTTGGCCCGGTCGCCCGGACCCTCGGGCACCTCGTTGGTCGCGCGGTCGGTCACGACCCGGACGCACAACTCGACCGACCGCAGGAACAGGTAGCTCGCGCGCAGCAGGCCGACGGTCGCGGCCGGGACCAGCCCGGCCTCGGCAATCGCGTCGAGAGCGGCGGGGATGTTCGCCTCCAGGATCGTCGGGAAGTCGCGGCCACTTTTCAACTGGTGCAGTTGCACCAGGAACTCGATGTCCACCAGCCCGCCGGGGCTGCGCTTGACGTTGCGGACCGCCGCGGCCGGCTCCATCTTCTCGCGCATCGAGCGGATCTCGTCGGCACAGGCCGGGCACCACGCCCGGGCCGTGACCGCGTCCCGCACGGCGGCCATGACCGCGTCGCCGAACGCCCCGCCGCCCCGGACGACGCGGCTGCGGGTCAGACTCTGCCGCTCCCACAACCGGCAGACGCCGGCGGCGTCGGTGTACCGGCGGAACTCGGCCATCGGCACGACCAGGCTGCCGCCCTGCCCGGTCGGCCGCAACCGCATGTCGATCTGGTACAGCCGGCCGAGCGGCCCCGGCTCGCCCAGGACGCGGATGCCGCGCTGCGCCAACTGCGTGAAGAACTGGAAGTTCGTCGTCGGCTTGCCTTCGTCCCCCGTGGGCCGCGTCGTGCCGTCGGCCTCGTAGAGAATCAGCAGGTCGAGGTCGCTGTGGTAGCCGATCTCCCGGCCGCCGAGCTTGCCCAGGGCCACCACGGCGTAAGCGCACGGGGTGCCGTCGGGCGTGTGCGGGGTGCCGTGCTTGGCGACTAGGTGCGCCTCGGTCGCGTCGAACACGCCGTTCAAGAGCGTCGTGGCGATGTCGCTGATCGCCGCCGTCGTCTCGCGCAGGTCGTCCTTGCCGAGCACGTCCCGGACGCCGACGCGGAGGAGTTCCTTGTCCTGGAAGCTGTGCAAGATCGGGTCGAGGTCGTTGGCCCCGCGCAGCAGTTCCGCGAGTTCGACGCGCAACTCGTCGGGCGTCCGCCGCTGGTCGAGGACGAGCGTGTCGAGCAGTTCGTCGATCATGCCCGGGTTGTTGACGAGGATGGCGCACAGGTACGGGCTGGTCGAGCAGAGATCGACG
This sequence comes from Fimbriiglobus sp., assembly GCA_043745465.1. Lineage (GTDB taxonomy): Bacteria > Planctomycetota > Planctomycetia > Gemmatales > Gemmataceae > Fimbriiglobus. Next base: position 25,040 of record JAYTSV010000243.1, on the reverse strand, counting down.
TACAGCTTCAGGCTCGCCGGGGTAAAGCTGAACAGCTCGTACAGCACCGCCTTGCCGCCCAGGCTGGCCGTCACTCGCTGCAAGTTGTTCAGCGTCGAGTCGGGGTCGGGCGTCGCCGCGAGTGCCCGCAGCAGGGCCGGCGCGATGCTCGCCAGGAAGTGCCGGCAGCGGCGGTGCGACAGGTACGGCACCTCCTCTTGCGCCAGCTTGGCCAGGTTCTGGTACGCCCCCGGCACGTCCCGGAACGGGTACCGGCCGAGGACCGCGCGGACCGTCGCCTCGTCGGGGTCTTGCACCAGAATCAGGTCGCTCTCCGGCTCGGCCTCGCCCTGCGCGTCCGTGAAGGTCTGGTGCAACAGGTGGTTCAGGATGGCCCGATCGACGCGGGTCTTGTCGTGGAAGTCCTTCAAGAACTGGTCGAGCGGCTCGACGAGCAGCCGCCGCGTGTCGAGGGGCGTGCCGTGGCCTTCGTCCAGGGGCGAGCGCCGTTGCGCGGCCAGCGCCGTGGTCTCGCGGGCCGCCTCGACCGGCTCGGCGCGCCCGGTCTCGGCGTAACCCATGCGGCGGGCCAGCTTCGTCAACTCCTCGATCGCGGTCGGCAGCTTGTGCGTCTGCCAGTCGAAGAGGAGTTGCAGGCGGTGCTCGGTCTTGCGCAGGAAGCGGTAGGCGTCGGCCAGGGTGTACGTCTCGTGGCCGGTCAAACAGCCCGCGATTTCCAGGGCTTCGAGGGCGAGCAGCGTGTTCCTCTGGCGGACCGCCGGCAGGTCGCCGCCGTTCAAGAGTTGCAAGAACTGCACGGTGTACTCGATGTCCCGGATGCCGCCGCGGCCGGTCTTCACGTCCAGGTCGTCGGCCCCGGACTGCGTCGAGCGGGCCTCCATGCGCCGCTTCAACGCCTTGACCTCGTTGATCTCGGAGAAGCTGAAGTACTTGCGGTAGACGAACGGCTCGATGGCGGTGAGGAACTCGCGGCCGAGGGCCGGGTCGCCGCCGACGTGCCGCAGTTTGATGAGCGCCTGCCGCTCCCAGGTGCGGCCGCGCACGTCGTAGTACGACAGCGTTCCGGCGACCGACCGCGCGAGCGGGCCGCGCTGGCCGTCGGGCCGCAGTCGCAGATCGACGCGGTAGGCGAAGCCGCGGTCGGTGTGGCTCGACAGCAGCCGCGTGACCTCGCCGACGACGCGCGCGAAGTAGTCCGAGTTGGCGACCGGGGCGTACTTGCTGTTGGTCCGGCCGTCGCGGTCGTACAGGAACATCAGGTCGATGTCGCTGGAGTAGTTCAACTCGTCGCCGCCGAGCTTGCCGAAGGCGAACGCCGTCAGCCGCGCCGGCTCGTCCCCCCCGTTCGCCATCGGCCGGCCGTACTTCTTGCTCACCGTGCGCGACGCGACCTGCATCGCCACTTCGATCGAGGCGTCGGCGCTGCGGGCCAGGTCGCGGGTGATCTCTTCGAGCGGCCGGCCGCGGAGCACGTCGTTGACGCCGGTGCGCAGCATCTGCAAGTGCCGGAAGCGGCGGAAGGCGCGCAGCACGGCCGGGTCGTCGAACGCGCCGTCCACGTCCGCGCGGAGCCGGGCCGTCAACTCGGCCGTGGACGCGCTCAGGGCCGGCGGGGCGCGGACGAGGTCGAACGCCTCGGGGTAGGTCGTCAGCGTGTCGGCGAAGAACTGCGACACGCCGAGCAGTTGCAACAGCCCTTCCAACCCCCGGCCGCGGGCGTCGAGCAGCGCCGGCAACCGCAGGCCGGCGGCCGGCTGGCCGAGCAGGCGTTCGAGGTTGTTCAACGCCAGGTCGGCGTCCGGCGACGCGGCCAGCGCCCGGCCCAACGCCTCTTCGAGCGCGGGGTAGAGCGGGCCGACGTGCCCGGCGAGCGCGGCCAGGTTCTTGCGCGCCCGCACGGCGTCGCGGAGGCCCCAGGCGTCGAGATCGAGGGTGGACACGGGCGCGGCCCTGAGTGGGGAAGTGACCTCACCCCCCGGCCCCCTCTCCGAAACGGAGAGGGGGAGCAAGTGGGCTTCAGTCGTCGGCTTTGACCCGCTCGCTCCCCTCTCCGCATCGGAGAGGGGCCGGGGGTGAGGTTTCTTCTCCGCGTCGGAGAGGGGAAGGGGGTGAGGTCGCTTCCCGCCGTCACACCAGGTCCAGCCCGATCTTGCGAGTCTTCGCCGTCGGTGGCACGGTTCGTGGCACGGCGAAGTCGGGTTCGCTCGTCCGCACGTCGCCGTACAGCGTGAAGCCGCTCGCGTCGGTCACGTCGATCTCGACGAGCTGGCCGAGCAGGCGGTCGGTGCCGTTGAAGACGACGATGTGGTCGGTCATCGTGTGCCCCGTGAGCTGGCGGATCGGCCCCGGCTCGCGGACGCCGTGCCGGCTCGGCCCCTCGACCAGCACCTCGACGCGGCGGCCGATCAGCGCCCGGTGGTCCACCAGGCTGACCGCGTTTTGCACCTCCAGCAAGGCGTTGTTGCGCCACTTCTTGACGCTCTCGGGGATGTCGTCCGGGTAGCGCTCGGCCGCCTTGGTGCCGGACCGCTCGCTGTACTTGAAGATGAACGAGTTCTTGAACTTGCCCTCGCGGCACAGGTCCATCGACTTCTCGAAGCTGGCCTCGGTCTCGCCGCAGAAGCCGACGATGAAGTCGCTCGACATCGCCACGCCGGGCAACTTCTCGCGGACGCGGTGCAGCATCTCGCGGTAGTCGGCGACGGTGTACCCGCGCTTCATCCGCTTCAAGACCTCGTCGCACCCGGACTGCACCGGGACGTGCAGGTACTTGCACACCTTGGGCAAGTCGCGCACGGCGTCCAGCACGTCGTCGGTCATGTCCTTGGGATAGTTCGTGACGAACTTGATGCGGTCGAGGCCGGGCACGCCGTGCAGGGTGTGGAGCAGGTCGCTGAACCGGGTTCGCCGGCCGTCGCCGTGGGCGAAGGCGTAGCTGTTGACCGTCTGGCCGAGCAGCGTGACTTCTTTCGCCCCTTGCTCGACGAGCAGTTCGACCTCGCGGCGGATCAGCCCCGGGTCGCGCGACTGCTCCGGGCCGCGCGTACTCGGCACCACGCAGTACGTGCAGAACTTGTCGCAGCCGATCTGGATGCGGACGTAGGCCTGGTACGGGGTCGGCCGCATCGAAGCGTCGCGGGTCGGGTCGTAGCTCTCGAAGCTCGCCTCGACCTCACTGCGGCCGCCGTCGGCCCGGCCGAGGCTCAGGGCGTACTGCGGCTCGCGGGTCTGGCGGGCCTTGTCGATCAGCGCGGGGACTTGGGCGAGTTGCCCGGTGCCGACGACGAGATCGACGTAGGGTGCCCGCTTGCGGATCGCCTCCTGCTCCTTCTGGGCCATGCAGCCGAGGACGCCGATGACCGTGTCCGGGTGCAGCGCCTTGTACTTGGCGACGCGGCCGAGCGCCGAGTACGCCTTCTCCTCGGCCAGGTCGCGGATACTGCACGTGTTGAACAGGAGCACCCCGGCTTCGGCCGGGACGGTCGTGAGCGAGTAGCCCTGCCGCTTGAGCGCGCCGACGACGAGCTCGCTGTCGAGGACGTTCATCTGGCAGCCGACGGTCTCGATGTAAACCTTTTTCGCGTCGATCATTCGGGAGTCCGCTTTCAACGGGGCCGAGGGGGTGCCACGCCCTCAAGATACGCCCCCCGCCCGCCGGCGAAAGCCCAAGCCGCCCCGGGCGACCGGCGACGCCCGACACCCGGACTTCAGTCGAATCAAGTTCGCCGCCGAACTCGCCGATAACTTGGAGGGGTTATACCGCCGCGAGGGGCCGACCATGAGCTGGCGCACGGACGCACCGTCACCGACGACCACACCGCACTCGACCGCCGGGCAGGTCGCCGACCTCCTGGGGGAAGTCGCCGCCGAACGCGCGCACCTCTCCGCGGACGCGGCGGCGCTGGAGGCCCGCCGGACCGAGTTCTTCGCGCTCGCCGAGGTACAGCAGGCGAAGCTGCGCGCCGGCTGGGACGAGTTGAACGCCCACGCCGCCGGGTTGCAATCGCCGGCCGAGGAGCGCGACGCCTTGCGGGGCGAGGTCGTGGAACTGCGCGACGAGATCGCCCGGCTCGATGCCCGGGCGACCAACGCCCGCGCCGCCCTGCGGCGACTCGAACTCGACGTGCCGGTGGCCACCCTGATCCCGGCCGAGGCCGTCGGCCTGGCGGTCCCGGCCGACCCCGGGCAGTTCCTCGCCGAAGTCGCCGAGCGCGACCACGAGTTGCGCCGGGAGCAAGCGTACGTGGCCCGCGCCCGGGGCGAACTCGAACGCCGGGCGGCAACGGTCTTCGACGACCGGCTCGTCGTCGCCGAGCAGGCGACGACGCTGGCCGTGGCCCAGGAGCGGTGGCGGCGGGCCGAGTGGGAGGCCGTCGGCGAACTCGAACGGATCGCCGGCGACTTGACCCGCCGCGAAGCCGTGTTGGCCGACCGGGAAGCCGGGCAGGCCGACGCGGACGCCGCGCGGCTGGTTCGGGCGCAAGACCTGTGGCGGCTACACCTGCGGCTCGAAGCCTGGCAATCGACGCTGGCCGTTCGGGAAGTGACGCTCGCCGCCGGGCGGGACGCGCTGCAGAGCGAAGTCGTCGCCAAGCGCGGCCACCTGGAGCGGTGGGAGCAATCGCTGGCCGACGTGGGCCGCAAGTGGTCGGCGACGCGGAAGCACGAACTCTGGCAACTCCGGGCCGAACTCGACCACTGGGCCGACTCGCGGAACCGCCACCGGCTGGCCTTCGCCGACGTGGAAGACCTCGGCCGCCGCCTCCGCACGGACGTCGAACAGGTCGGCGCGAAGGCCCTCGCCCTGGTCGGCGCGCCGGGGGCCGACGACCGCCGGACGCGCGTCCTGCAGAAGAAGTGGGAGCGGCACTTCCACCGCTTCGCCCGGAGCCTGGACGCCCGCCGCGCCGCCCTGGACGCCGTCACGTCCGCCGCCGACGACCGGCTCAAGCTGTTGACGCAGACGACCGTGCGGGCCGCCGAGCAGCACGACCAGTTCGCCCGGGAGCGCGACGCCGCCACGGCCGAGTTGGTGCGGCGGAGCCACGAACTCGACGCCCGCGCCACGGTGCAAAGCCTCCTCGACGCCGACGCCGCCGGCCGCGAAGCCGAACTCGCGGCCCTGCGCGGCGAACTCGAACGCCTCATGACCGTCTGGGCCGCGACCCCCGCCCCGGTCACCCCGCGCGAAGAGATCGTGGCACTGGTGGCGGCGGGGTCGTAAAACACAAAACGATTCACCACAGAGGGCACAGAGAGCACAGAGAAAACCCAAAACAGGAGTTGAGTTGGGTTCTCCCAGCGCGCTCGGCGCTCGTCGGCAAGCGGTTTTGGTTCGGCACAAATTCGATGCTTTTGCCTTGCTCTGTTTCCTCTGTGCCCTCTGTGGTGAATCGGTTTTCTACCCCACGAGTTGCCCCGATGAGTGTCGTGCTGACGACGAGTGTGCCGGGGTTCGCGCCGTACCGGGGGAAGGTGCGCGACGTGTACGACCTCGGCGACCGCCTGGCCGTCGTGGCGACCGACCGCATCAGCGCGTTCGACTGGGTCATGCCGGCCGGAATCCCCGGTAAGGGTCAACTCCTCACCGCCCTGTCGAAGTTCTGGTTCGATCATCTCGGCGTACCGAACCACCTGCTCAGCGTCGAAGTCGCCGACCTGCCGGCCGCATTCCAGGCCCAGCGCGAGACGTTCGCCGGGCGGACGATGCTGGTCCGCAAGGCGAAGGTCGTGCCGTTCGAGTGCGTCGCCCGCGGCTACCTCGTCGGGTCGGGCTGGAAGGAATACCGCGCCACGGGCAGCGTCTGCGGGGTGGCGTTGCCGGCGGGGTTGCGCGAGGCCGGCCGGCTGCCGACGCCGATCTTCACCCCCGCCACCAAGGCCGAGCAGGGCGCGCACGACGAGAACGTCAGCTTCGAGCGCATGGCCGCGGACATTGGCGCGACACTGGCGGCGGAGTTGCGCGACCAGACCCTCGACGTGTACCGCCGCGCGTCGGAACACGCCCTGAAACGCGGGGTCATTATCGCCGACACGAAGCTCGAATGGGGCCGGTTGCCCGGCGGCGACCTGATCCTCGTGGACGAGGTGCTGACGCCCGACAGCTCGCGCTTCTGGCCGGCCGCGTCGTACACCGAGGGCGGGTCGCCGCCGTCGTTCGACAAACAATTCCTCCGCGACTGGCTCGAAACGACCTCGTGGGACAAGGCCAGCCCGCCGCCGGAGTTGCCGACCGAAGTCGTCGAGCGGACCGCGGCGAAGTACCGCGAAGCCTTCGATTGCCTGACGCGCTGACCGGCGGCGTCGGGTAGACTGGCACCCTCTCCCCCACTCCCGGAGTCCCCCGGATGCGTTCGCTCGCGCTGTTTTTGCTCACGCCCCTGGTCGCCGCCGCCCAACCGCCGAAGGTCGATCTCGACGACTGGACACCCCGCCCCGCGACCGGCCAGGTCGAGCCGTGGGAGACGCGGCGCGACCCGCAGTGGGACGACGCCCGCTTCCAGAAAATGGACACCGGCCCCTTCCTGAACGCGACCTTCAAGTACGCCGACGCCGCCGGCAAGAGCCACATGGTCTACCGAGGCACCGCGATCAGGCTCGGCCCGGACAACACGGTGCTGCTCGACCGCGGCACGGGCAAAGTCGTCGGCGCGTGGAACGGCGGGCTGGCGATCAGCGACAAGCGGTTCGGCCTGCTGAACACGCCGTCGCCGTTGGGCCGCGCGCGGTCGATCACGCCCGGCGTCGAATCGACCCTGCCGACCGTGCAGTTCCACGGGCTGTACCACACGCCGACCGGCGTGGCCTGGGCGTACACGGAGGGCGACACGAAGCACCTCGGTACCGCGACGGGGCCGGACCAAAAATCGTTGCAGGTCGTGCGGACTACGGACGTGGGGTTCACCAGGGAGCCGGCCCCGCCCCCGCCGCGATTCGGCGAGCCGATCGTGACGAAGCTCGCCCGCGGCGAGGCGAAGGGGGCGTTCGCCCTCGACACGCTGAGCATCCCCTACGACAACCGCTTCCAGGCGCTCTTCTTTTGCACCGGCGTCGATTTCCTGCCCGACGGCCGGGTCGCCGTCTGTACCGCCCACGGGGACGTTTGGGTCGTCACCGTGGACGAGAAGGCGGCGACGTGTTCGTGGCGGCGGTTCGCGGCGGGGCTGTACCAGCCGATGGGCTTGAAGGTCGTGGACGGCAAGGTCCACGTCCTGGAGCGCGGCCAACTCACCCGGCTGCACGACCGCAACGGCGACGGCGAGGCCGACTTTTACGAGAACGTCTGCAACCAGTGGAACTGCGGCGGCGGCGAGCACTCTTACGACACCTGCCTGGAGACCGACCCGGCCGGCAACTTCTACTTCCACAAGACCGGCGACACGCACCTGAGCGACGGCGGGTGCGTCATGAAAATCGCCAAGGACGGGTCGAAGTGCGAGGTCTTCGCCACCGGCACGCGGCACCCCATCGGCCTGGGCGTCTCGCCGACGGGCGTCGTCACCGGCGCGGACCAGGAGGGCAACTGGATGCCGGCGACGCGGATCGACGAGTACAAGAAGGGCGGCTTCTACGGCGACTTCCGCGCCCACCACCGCGCGACCCCGCCGCTCACATACGACCCGCCGTTGTGCTGGCTGCCGCGCGAGACCGACAACTCGGCCGGGGGGCAAGTCTGGGTGCCGGCGAACACCTTCGGGCCGCTCGCCGGGCTGCCGCTGCACTTCAGTTACGGCCGCTGCAAGCCGTTCGTGCTGCTCCGCGACACGACTCACAGTGTGACGCAAGGCGGGGCGTGGGACCTGGGCGTGACCTTCCTGTCCGGCGTCTGCCGGGGGCGGTTCCACCCGACCGACGGGCACCTCTACGTCTGCGGGTTGAACGGCTGGCAGACGGCCGCGAAGGCCGACGGCTGCCTGCAACGCCTGCGGTACACGGGGCAACCGATGCACGCCGTGGTCGGCATGAAAGTCGTGCCGGACGGGGTCGAGTTGACCTTCACGGAGCCGCTCGACGCGGCCAGCGTGGCGGACCTGAGCGGGTACAAGGCGGCCTGGTGGGGCTACCGCTGGTCGAAGGAGTACGGCTCGCTGCGCTACAAGGTGAGCGACCCGAACGCCGTCGGCCAGGACGCGGTGCCGGTCACCGCGGCGGCGTTACTGCCCGACGGCAAGACGGTCCGGCTGACGCTGGCCGGGATGCGGCCGGTCATGCAATTGCAAGTCGGCGTGCGCCTGAAAACCGCGGCCGGGGGCCATGTCAGCGGGCTGACGACGATGACCGTCCACGCCACGAAATAACGCCCGCGGGTCACTCTTTCAGGTCGTCTTCGCCGAAGAGGGTGAAGCCGCGGTTCTGCAACAGGAACGCGGCGGCCTCGGCGTCGGGGACGTGAATCGCCAGCGCCGTGTTGCCCATCGGGCCGACGCCGATGAGCAGCGGGTAGCAGTAGTTCAGGTTCACCTCGCCGCTCAACAACGCCTTCGTGATCGTCAGCAGCGGCTGGGCGTTGTCGGGCAGTTTGACCAGCAACAAGTCGCTCTCGGTGAACGGCAACTTGGCGCTCTGCAGGACCTCGTAGCCGCGCTCGTAGTCGCTGGGCACCAGGCGGATGATGGCGCAGTCGGCGGTCTCGATGACGGTCAGCGAGATGACGGCCACGTCGGACATCTCGAAGCGGCGGACCAGGTCGAGCATCGCGCCCATGCGGTTGGCGAGGAAGATGTTGAACTGCCGCACGCTGGGGTAATCCCGGCCGCACGCGGTGGCAAAGTCGATGCTCGATTCGTCGCCGATGCTCATGTCCCGCCCCTGAACCGATCCCTTGGGAAGCCCGGAGTTTACCCCAGTTCCCCGGCCGGAGCAACGGCTAGTCGTCGCGTTTCCAGACGTCGGCCAGGTTCGAGAAGTCGTCGCGCCAGGCGGGGCCGGGCGTCACCCGCAGCGCGGTGAAGTGCGGGTCGCGGCCGAGCGCGCCGAGGTCGGCCGGGCGGCGGGCCAGGACGGCCCACGTCGAGGGGAACTTGCCGTCGGCGCGGTCGCGGTCGGTCGGCGAATCCTCGTCGAGCTTCAGGGCGAACGGCGGGTCTTGGGCCGCCCCCAACCGGGCGACGAGCGGCGGCAGGTCGAGGTAGCGGTTCGACAGGTGGACGAGCAGCACCCCGGTCGGCGTGAGTTTGCGGGCGTACAGGGCGAAGGCTTCGGCGGTCAGCAGGTGGACGGGGATGGCGTCCGAACTGAAGGCGTCGAGGACGATCAGGTCGAAGGTGCCGTCCGGGTCCGCGGCCAACTTGCGGCGGGCGTCGCCGAGGACCACATCGACGCGGCCCGGCGGGCTTTGCAAGTAGTGGAAGTACCCCGAGTCGCGGGCGATGCGAACGACGGCCGGGTCGATCTCGTAGAAGGTCCAGTGCGACCCCGGCGTCGAGTACGCGGCCAGCGCCCCGACGCCCAATCCCACGGCGGCGACGCGGCGCGGGGCCGGCAGTTTGGTCAGCGCCCGGCCGGCGGGGCCGGTGGCGTGGTAGTACATCAACGGCCGCGGCGGCAACGGTTCGTCGAGGCGTTCCTGGCCGTGCTGCGTAGTGCCGTGGACCAGCCGGACGTACCGGCCGTCGCCGCTCCTGGTCACCCGCAAGGTGCCGAAGAAGTTGCGCGCGAGCAGCAGGGTTTCACCGTGCGGTCCGGCGTCGGCGGCCCCGGCGGCGAACAGGATCGCCAGGCAGACGGCGAAGCGGACCGGCCGGAGCACCAGCCCGAACGCCAGCGCCGCCGGGAGGCCGAAGAGTAGGCCGGCGTGGGTGACGCGGGCGATCAGAACTTCCGCGGCGTCGGCCGTATCCGGGGCCGGCGGGGCGAAGTGCGTCACGGCGGCGAACAGCCCGGCGACGACGGCGGCGAAACCGAGGCACCAGAGGGCGTCCCGCTTCGGGAATGACAACGGGGTGTCACCGGGCCGGACCAGCGCGACGAGGACGACCGCCAGCGGGTACTCGACGAGGCCGAAGTGTGCGAAGAGAACGGGGGCGGCAAGGGCGTTGAACAGCCCGCCGAGGACGCCGCCGGCGGACAGCGTCAGGTAGAAGCTCGTGAGTTGAGAGGCCGCCGGGCGGGTCGCCGCGAGCTCGCCGTGGCACAGCAGGGTGACGGCGAAGAAGCAGGCCAGGTGCAGGGCGGCGACCAGGGCCATCGGCTCGGTGCCGCCGGTGACCAGCGCGACCGTCAGGAAGACCAGCGCCATCGGCGTGGCGCGGCCGAAGAACTGGCGGACCGGCTCCGGCCAGGCCGCGAAGACGACCACGAAGCTGAGCAGGTACAGGGCCAGCGGGCCGACCCAGAGCAGCGGCACCGGCGCGATGTCGGTCGTCAGGTGCGTCGTCGCGCTCATCAGCCAACTCGACGGCAACGCCGCCAACAGCAGCCAGCGCGACCGCACGCGAAGCGGCACCGGCGCGCCGGCAACTTCGAGCGTCGGCACGGTCGCGGTCCGCGTCCGCCAGGCGGCCAGCGCGATCAGCGGCAGCAGCGCGACCAGGCCCCACCGCAGCGCGGTCAGTTGCTCGGCGATGGTCAGCCGCGGCTCGACGAGGAAGGGGTACGCCAGCAGGCCCAGTAGGCTGCCGACGTTCCCGGCGGCGTAGAGCCAGTACGGGTTCGGCGACGCGTGCCGGAACCACGACTGCAGGAGCGGCGAGGTCGGGGCGAGCGCGAAGAACGGCAGGCCGAGGTAGACGAACAGGAACGCCAGCAGCCCGGCGACCGGCCACTCGGAGTCCGCCGGGATCGACTCCGGGTCGGCCCGCCCGGTCAGTGCGAACGCGGCGGTCGCCCCGAGTGCCAACAGGGTCAGGTGCAGCGCGGCTTGCCGGCGGAGGGGCAGTCGGGCGAGGCGGTCGGCGTAGGCGTACCCGGCGAGCAGGAGCGCCTGAAAGAAGACGAGGCAGGTGCTCCAGACGGCCGGGGTGCCGCCGGCGGCGGGCAACAGCGTCTTGCCGGCGAGCGGTTGCACGAGCATGACCAGCGCGGCCGACACGATGACGGCCGCGCCGTAGGCCAGTGCGGTCACGCCGGACCCCCGGCGGTCACTTCGGCTTCTTTCGCGCGGGCTTCGACGATGTCCAAGAGTAACGGGTGCAGGCCGAGGTGCGGGGCCAGGCGGAAGGTCACCCCGGGGAACCGCTCGGTCAACTCGGCCTGGGCTTCGAGCATGTCCTCGCGGACGTGGACCCCGGCCGACAGGAAGTACGGCAGCATGGTCACGGCCGTCGCCCCGGCCTCGACGCACTTCGCGCCGCCGGCGGGGATGTCCGGCTCCGCGAGTTCGAGGTACGAGGTCTGGACGACGGCGTACCCGCCGCGCTCGCGCATGGCGGCGGCGACGTGGTCGAGGTCGGCGTTCGCCTCGGCGCGGCGGCTGCCGTGGGCGATCAACAGTAAGGCGTGCGTCGGGGTCATGAGCGTCTCCGGGCCGGGGTCGTGGCATTGGCGCGGCGGGCCTGGCTCGGTACGTTGGCACAGCCCATCGCGGACCAGTCTATCAACAGGGAACGGGTATGACCGGGCAACGGCTGGGCGACTGGGTTCTGGGCGACGAACTCGGCCGCGGCCCCGTGGCGACGGTGTACAAGGCCCAGGCCGCCGACGAGCCGCTGCGCCTCGCCGCCGTCAAAGTGTTCACGCACCCCGAACTCCTGCGGCCCGAGTTCACGAGTCGGTTCGCCGCCGACATGCTGCCGCTGCACCGCCTGAACCACCCGCTCATCGTCAAGACCTTCGAGGCCGGCGTCCACACCGGGCAGGCCTGGTTCGCCATGGAACTCGTCGAGGGGGCCGACGCCGCGACCCGCCTGCGCGCCCGCCCCAAGAAGCCCGGCGAACCCGGCCTGCCGTGGGCGGACGAACTCCTCGGCCTGCTCGTCCAGGTGGCACGCGGCTTGAAGCACGGCCACCACCGCAGCGTCTTGCACCGCAACTTGAAGCCGTCGAACGTGCTCGTCACCCCCGGCGGCCTGGTGAAACTCGCCGACTTCGGCCTGGCGAAGTTGCTGCCGGTCGCCCCGACGAGTCTCCCGCTGGACGCGATGGGCACCCTCGGCCACCTGCCGCCGGAGTTCTTCACGGGCAAGCCGCTGACCCGCCGGAGCGACCTGTACTCCCTCGGCTGCCTGGCGTACACGCTGCTCGCCGGCCGGCCGCCGTTCGTGGCGGCGAGCGTCGCCGAGTATACGCACAAGCACTGCTACACGCTGCCCGACCGGCCGGCGATGGTCGTCCCCGACCTGCCGGCCGACTTCGACGAGTGGATTTGCGAACTCCTCGCCAAGGACCCGAACCGCCGGCCGGCGACCGCCGCCGCCGCCGCGGACGAGTTGACGCAGGTCCGCGCGAAGGCCGAGCGGAAGGGCCGCAAAATCCCCTGGCCGGCCGAGACGCCCGGGTCGGCCGCCGACTTCGTGCTGGAAGAGTCGCGGGTCGGCCGGGGCGAGGACGACTTCGAGTCCGGCGGCGAACGCCGGCCGCTGATGGCCCGCCCGGCCGTCGTCCTGCCGCTCTTCCTGCTCGTCGTCGGCGTCGCGCTGGCGCTCCTGTTCTGGCCGACGCCGAGTGCCGCCGAGTTGTACGCGCTCGCGCAACCGCTGATGGAGTCGAAGAACCCGGACGACTGGGACGCAGCGTGGGACAAGTACCTCGAACCGTTGAGCGCGAAGTACCCCGACGAGTACGCCGCCGAGGTGAGCGCGGCCCGCGCCCGCATCGCCGACCGCCGCGACCTGCGAACGGCCTTGACCCAGGGGTCGCGCGCCAAGCCGCCGGGCGAGGCCGAGCGGTGGTACCGGCGGGGCGTGAAGCTCGCGCAGGCGGGGGACTTCGACGCGGCCCAGACGACCTGGCGGCAACTGCGGGCCGCCTACGCCGGGCAGCCGGGGGAAGCCGCCTGGCTGGACGCCACCGACGCCGCCCTCGGGGCGCTCGCCGACCGGCCGCGGCCGTGGCCGCTCGACGGCGCGGGCGTGAGTGAGGCGGCCCTGCAAAGTGTCCGCGACCGCCGGGCCGCGGGCGACGGGGTCGGGGCCGACGCCGCCCGCGCCGCCCTCGAATTCCTCTACCGCGACGACCCGGCGAGCCTCGCCCGCATCCGCCACACGCCGTAGCCGAAGCGACCTCACCCCCGGCCCCTCTCCGACGCGGAGAGGGGAGCAAGCGAAGAGACCTCACCCTCGGCCCCTCTCCGACGCGGAGATGGGAACAAGATAGTTGGAGTGGTTGGCTTTGACCCTCTTGCTCCCCCTCTCCGTTTCGGAGAGGGGGCCGGGGGGTGAGGTCGCCTTTCCCGCCGGAGAGAAGAGACCTCACCCCCGGCCCCTCTCCGACGCGGAGAGGGGAACAAGCCGGTTGGGATCGTGGACTGAAACCCGCTCGCTCCCCCTCTCCGTTTCGGCAGAGGGGGCCGGGGGGTGAGGTCGCTTCGCCGGCTCCGAGCACTTGAAACACCGCCCAGGAGACGCGACCGATGGCCAGCCCCGCGACGACCGTGACGGAGTACTGCGGCCTGATCGCCCGCAGCCGCCTGCTCGCGGAGGCCGAGGTGACCGCGCTCAAGGCCCGCTGGCTGGCCGAGAACCCCGAGGCCGACACCGACGGCTTCCGCCGCGCCGTCGTCGCCGCCAAAGCGCTCACCGCCTACCAGGCGACCCTCGTCCAGCGCGGCCACACCGAGGGCTTCTTCGTCGGCGGGTACACGGTCCTCGACCGCATCGGCAAGGGCCAGTCGGCCGGCGTGTACAAGGCCCGCCACCCGTCCGGGCAACTCGTCGCCGTCAAGGTGCTGCCGTCGTCCAAGGTCAAGGACGCGAACACCCTCACCCGGTTTTTGCGCGAGGGCCGGCTGTTGACGCTGCTCGAACACCCCAACGTCGTCCGCGCCTTCCAGGTCGGCCGGGAGGGCGCAGTCGCCTTCATCGCCATGGAGTACCTCGACGGCGAGACCCTCGACGAACTCCTCGACCGCCGCCACCGGCTGCCCGCGCCGGAGGCGGTCCGCGTCGTGTCGCAGGCCCTCGCCGGGTTGCAGCACCTGCACGAGAAGCGGCTGGTCCACCGCGACCTGAAGCCGGCCAACCTCATGCTCACCCCGGCCGGCCGGCCGACGACCGTCACGGCGACCGTCAAAATCCTCGACATCGGCATCGGCCGGGAGTCCCTCGACGACGACGACCCGAGTACCCGGGACGCCCAACTGACCGGCGAGGGCACCGTCCTCGGCACGCCCGACTACCTGGCCCCCGAGCAGGCCCGCGACCCCCGCACGGCGGACGTCCGGGCCGACGTGTACAGCCTCGGGTGCGTCCTCTTCCACCTGATCGCCGGCCGCCCGCCGTACCAGGAGCGGACGATCATAGCGACGATGGTCAAGCACGCGACCGAGAAGCCGGCCGCGCTCTCGACCCTCGGCGTGGACATCCCGCCGGGCCTGCAAGAAGTGTTCGACCGGCTGACCGCCAAGAAGCCGGGCGACCGCTACCCGACCCCGGCCGACGCCGAGTTCGCCCTACGGCCGTTCCTCCCGTCGGACGGCACCGACGCCCCGACCTCGGACATGCTGCCGTCGTACAAGGCCTGGCTGGCGACCGAACCCGGCACGGATCAACCGCCCGAGCCGAAGAGGCCCGCCCCCCCCGCGACCGACCCCCTCCTCGACCTGGCCCGCCCCGCCCGGCACGCCACTCCCGCCGTCGTTCCCGCGCCGCCGCCGCGCCCCAAGAGCGGCACCACCCCCGCGCCGATCCTGCACGAAATCAACGTCGAACTGTACGCCCCCCCCGCCCGCCGCCCGCTGACCGACCCCGACCGCCGCGACTTCCTGATGCTCGGCCTCGGCGCGGCCGGCGTCCTGACCGCCGGCGCAGCCGGCTACGCCCTCGCCCGCCTCCTCGGCCGCAGCCCGGGGGAGTGACACAGCCTGTGCGTGCAGCCGGGATCGCACGGGGGAGTTGAACACCGTTGGCCTCGGCATCAACGAATCTGCTCCGCGAGAGCCGTGGGAAACATTTTCAGCCAAAGTTGTGACGATGGCACTCATCTACCCACTTTGAGGTTGTGGTGGCACCGCTCTGGTGCTGCCGGCCGCGGCGCACAGCACGCTGCAATAGCAGCCCCGGAGTTCGCAATGGATGAGATCACCCCGACCGAAGACTCCACAGGCGGCGATCACCGCTTCGCCGCGATCGCATACAATACCGACCGCGTTTGGATGTACAACGTGCCGTTGGCGTACACCGGGGATGCTTCAACTGGGTGGTCGAACTCATGGACACTCAGCACCCGTCGCATCGCCGCCAACTCCAGTACCTCCACCTCGCCGCCATCGCACCCCACGAAAATCTTATCGTCCACGATCAGCGGGTCGCCGAACAGACCCGACTTGGTGTCGTGCGACCAGTGGTGCTTGCCAGTCCGGGCGTCCAGACAGTGAACGTACCCGGACCGGTCCGGTGCGATCACGAAACCGCTGTGGACTGCCACGCTCGAAACGGTCTGGTGCAACAACTCCCCCTTGTTATCGCCCTTGCGCGTGAACTCCCAAAGCACGGCCGATGCCGGGTTCGGCTTGCCACCGCCCTTGCCGTCATCGAGTTCCGGGCTGATATCGCCGGCCTTGGTCGGGTCGATGCAGAAGAGCCGCCCTGGCCCGCCCGCGAATTCCGGTTCTCGCCCCGCTGCGAAGTAGAGCCACCCGTCGGCGAACACGGGGTTGGCGACCACCACCGCCTTGGACTTGCCCTCATTCTCCGTCCAGTCCCACTTGGCCGCCTTGCGGTTGATGTCGAACTTCCAGACCAACACGCCCGTGGCCGTGTCGAACGCCCGCACCCACCCGTCGGCTTGCGGGTGGATGACGCGGGCCTTGCCGCCGACTTCGAGGACGAGTGGGCTGGCGTGGTGTCCGCCATACCCCTCTTTGCCGGACGAGTTGTCCTTCCACACCACCTTGCCGGTCGCCTTGTGGAAGCAGACCAGACTCGGCGCTTCGGGGGCGCGCACCCGATTGGCACCGGGGTGATCGACATCGACACCGTTACCCGTCGGGACGTACAGCCAGTCCTTGTAGGTCGCCGGCGAGCCGAGGTTGTTCGGACTGGGGATCATCGGCGAGTTCGGGTAGACGCCGAGTTCCTTCACGAGGTCGTATTTCCAGACCACCTTGGCCGGCCCTCGGCCGTCGCTCAGCGGCTTGGTATCGAGGCAGACGACCTCGCGACGGTTGGTGACGAACCAGACTCGATCGGCTTCTGCCACCGGCGACCCGCCGGACCCGCTGCCCGGCCAGTCGGCGATCATCTTGTCGAGTTCGAGCCGAGGGGAGGCGTACTGATAGAGGAACTTGCCGTCGGACTCCCGGAAGCACGCGTACACTCCGCAGTCACCCTTGACCAAGGGATCGAGCAGTCCTTCATTGTTGGTTCCCACCCAGACGAGGCCGTATGCGACGACCGGCCCGCCGATGGCCCGCGTTCCTACCTTGACTGACCACCGGATGTTCTTGGGCGGTGTCTTGTCATCGCCAATGTGCCAATCGGTCGGCGGCGACTTCTCCGGGCTGACCGGGTTGCGATCCGGTGCGCGGCCGCCCATCGTCCAATCGCCGCCATGTGCGATGACGGGGACGAGCGCCACGAGAATAGTCAGAACCCGGCACATTCGGAAGCCTTCAGTGGCCGAACCAACAATTGAACAGAACCGGCTCTGTGCAATGTCCCGTTGACGGGGGAGGTTCGCCAGGCTAGCCGGCCGACTGCCACCGGGCAACTCAAAATCCTGATCGGACACGCTCCGCCAATGCTCCACGGCGGGTTACTCGCAGCAGACGTAGGGCCGGAGGGTTTTCAGCGTCTTCGCGCCGATACGGCGGAGGTCGTCGGGATCGGCGAACGGTTTCGTGGCGCGGGTCTCGGTGATGCGGGCGGCCAGCGCGGGGCCGACGCCGGGGAGGCGTTGGAGCGTGGCCAGGTCGGCGGCGTTGACGTTCACGGCCTGTCCGCCCCCGCGTCGGGCAACCGGGTCGGGATGGCACACCTGCCGATGCGGTCAGACTCGGGCTTGACGTGTCTAAAAGTCGAGATATATTTTCATCAAGAGGTAAAGACATGAATGCCGACACCTTGATCGACCTCGACCGGCTGACACTGGCGGCGGAATGCCTCAAGGCGCTCGCGCACCCACACCGCCTGCGGATCGTGGAGATGCTCCTCAAGGACCGGTACACGGTCGGGGAACTCGCCGAGGGGTGCGCCATCCCGAGCAATGTCACGTCGGGCCACCTGCGGCTCATGCAGCGGTGCGGCTTCCTCGCCCCGGAGCGGGAGGGGCGGAACGTTTACTACACGATCGCCGAGCCGGCCCTGAAGAAGATCATGGCCTGCATCCGCGAGCGCTTCGCCGCCCCGGCGGGCGGCTGATTTCGGCAAAAAATGTCTTGGCGTCTCGACACCGTGACCTTTCAGGATGACGTTTATGGAAGTCGTGACCATCAGCCCCCGCGACCTCGCTACGAGGCGGCAGGGCGGCGAGCCGGTCGAACTGATCGACGTGCGGACCCCGGTCGAGTACCGGGAGGTTCATTGCACAATCGCCCGCAACGTGCCGCTGTCCGACCTCGACCCGAAGGCGGTGATTGCCGCCCGCACCGGGTCGGGCGACAATCCCCTCTACGTCATCTGCCGCTCGGGCAGTCGGGGCGAGCAGGCGTGCGCGAAGTTCCTCGCGGCGGGGTTCACGAACGTGATCAACGTCGAGGGCGGCACCCTGGCCTGGGCCGCGTGCGGCCTGCCCGTCAACCGGGGCCAGAAGGCGGTCTCGCTGGAGCGGCAGGTGCGGATCGCCGCCGGTTCGTTGGTCCTCCTCGGCGCGGTCCTGGGCCTCCTTGTCCACCCGTACCTCCTCGGCCTGTCGGCGTTCGTCGGGGCCGGGCTGCTCTTCTCGGGCGTCACCGACACCTGTGGCATGGGGCTTGTCCTGGCGCATATGCCGTGGAACAGAGTCTCCCCGACACCGCAGTCCGCCACAACAGGGCCGCACTGTCCTGCAACCGAGTCTAATTACACGATCTGACGGCTGACGTTAGCGGCAGTCGTCAACCCGACCCAATGGAGTCGTCATGAAGTTAATTATCGTGGGCGGCGTGGCCGGCGGGGCGTCGGCGGCGGCCCGCGCCCGGCGGCTGTCCGAAGACGCCGAAATCCTCGTGATCGAACGCGGGCCGGACGTGTCGTTCGCCAACTGCGGGCTGCCGTACCACATCGGCGGGGTCATCCCCCAGCGGGACAAACTGCTCGTCACGACGCCCGAGCGGCTCCGCGAACGATTCCGGCTCGACGTGCGGACCCGCACCGAGGTCGAGGCCATCGACCGACAAAAGAAGACCGTCCGCGTCCGCGACTTGACCACGGGCCGCGTCTCCGAGGAAGGCTACGACAAGCTCATCCTGGCCCCCGGTGCCGCCCCGATCCGCCCGCCGATCCCCGGTGCCGACCTGCCGACCGTCTTCACCCTGCGCAACCTCGCCGACACCGACCGGATCAAGAAGGTCGTGGACGGCGGGATCGAGCGGGCGGTGATCGTCGGGGCCGGGTTCATCGGCCTCGAACTGGCCGAGAACTTCGTCCACCGCGGCGTCGCCACGACGGTCCTCGACCGCAACCGCCAGGTGCTGGCCCCGTTCGACCCGGAGATGACCACGCCCCTTCTCGCCGCCCTGGCCGAAAAGGGCGTCGAAGTGCTGCTCGGCCAGACCGCCGTGGCGATCGCCGCCGGGCCGGGCGGCATGACGGTGACGCTCACGTCCGGCGACACCCGCACCGCGCAACTGGTGGTGCTGGGGGTCGGCGTGCGGCCCGAGAACACGTTGGCCGTGCAGGCGGGCCTCGACGTCGGGCCGCGCGGCGGGGTCAGTGTGAACGAGTACCTCCAGACCTCGGACCCGGACATCTACGCGGTCGGGGACGTGATCGAAACGACAGACTTTGGCACCGGGGAACGCACGCAGGTGCCGCTCGCCGGCCCGGCCAACCGCCAGGGCCGGATCGCCGCCGACAACGCCTTCGGGCGGAAGTCGAAGTACCGCGGCACCCAGGCGACGGCCATCCTCGGGTTCTTCGGCACCACGGCGGCGATGACCGGGCTGTCGGAGAAGGCACTGAAGCGGCTGGGCAAGCCGTACCGCAAGGTGTACGTCCACCCCGCGAACCACGCCGGCTACTACCCCGGTGCCGAGGGCCTGTCGCTGAAGGTGACCTTCGACCCCGAGACGGGCAAAGTGCTGGGCGCGCAGGGCGTCGGCGGGGCCGGGGTGGACAAGCGGATCGACGTGCTGGCGGTGGCAATCCAGGCGGGCATGACGGTCTTCGACCTCGAAGAGATGGAACTGTGCTACGCCCCGCAGTTCGGCTCGGCCAAGGACCCGGTGAACATGGCCGGGTTCGTGGCCGGCGGGCTTCTGCGGGGCGACCACCCGCAGACGGACTGGGAGGCGGTCGCGGCGATGGCCGACGAGCCGCTGCTCCTCGACGTGCGGACGCCGACGGAGTTCGCCACCGGCCACATCCCCGACGCCGTCAACGTGCCGGTCGATGACCTCCGTGGCCGCCTCGACGAGTTGCCCAAGGGCCGCCCCGTCGTCGCGTACTGTCAGGTCGGCCAACGGGGCTACATGGCCACCCGTATCCTGATGCAGGCCGGGTTCGCCGTATCGAACCTCGGCGGCGGCTACAAGACGTACCTGCTGCACACCCCCGATCCCGCCCCGAGGACGAGTCGATGACGCGCACCTTCCTGCGGCTGCGACTGCCCTCGCCGCCCTGACCGTCGTCGTGAAGCGACAGACCTCGGTTTCGCCGCCGGCCTGGGTAAGATGGCACCAGCGTCAGTGCCCCGCCGGGCACCCGTGTCGAAGCCCGTTCCGGGGACTGAGGGCGAACCATGCCGCGGAGGTCCTTCCCACCCGTCACCTGGCCCGTCATCGGGCTGAGCCTGCTGCTCACGGTCGCCTGCCTGGTCGCCACCGTGGACGTCAACCGGCTCCAGGCCGAACTGGGCGACTCGTTGCGGGCGGAAGCCGCGCGGTTGCAGGCGGCGCAGCAGGCCCAGATTCACCTCCGCGAATACCGCGTCCACACGATCCTCCTCGCCGCCGGCTCGACGGCCGCGCGGCAGGCGCAAGTGGCCGAGGACCGGAGCCGGTTCGAATCGTCGGTGCGGGTCCTCGACCAGTTGTCGGGCGGGTCTGAGGACCGGGCGGACCTCGACGAGCTTCGCGCCGGCTGGGAGCGGTACGAGGCGGAGGTGGCAAAAGACCTCCAGCCGCAGGCCGCGTTCCGAACCTTGGACGCCCTCGCGGTCTGGGCGGACGCGCACCGCGTGAAGTCGCTCCTGGTGCCGTGCGGACGCCTGGTCGAGCGGTCCCAGGCCCGGATGGCGGAAGCGACCGCGCGGAGCGAAGACCACACGCGGTGGGCCGGGCGGTCCCTCGTTTTGGTCGGACTGGTCGGGCCGCTCGCGGGGGTGATCGGCGGGTACACGACGGCCCGAAACTTGTCCCGCCGGGTCGCCCGGCTGTTCGTCCGCGTGCAGGCCGCGCGGTCCCACCTCGATCGAGACGTGGGGGCGGTCACCCTGGACCGGCCCGACTCGCTCGCGGACCTGGACCAGCAGCTCGGCGCGGTCGTGGATCGCGTCGGCGCAATGTGCCGGCGGCTTCAGGACCAGGAGCGGGACTTGCTCCGGGCCGAGCAACTGGCCGCCGTCGGCAATCTGGCCGCCGGGGTCGCCCACGAGATTCGCAACCCGTTGACCGGGATCAAAATGCTCGTCGAGGCCGCGACCCGCCCGGCGTGCCCGTCGCCCCTCACGGACGCGGATTTGGGGCTGATCCGCGACGAGATCGTCCGTCTCGAACGAACCGTTCAGGGACTGCTCGACTACGCCAAACCCGCCCCGCCCGTCCGCCGACCGCAGGACGTCACGCGGATCGTGACGCGGGCCGTCGAGATCGTGGCGGCCCGGGCCGAGAGGGCGGGGGTGACGGTCGAATCGACTCCGAACGCCGGGCCGCTCCTCGCCCGGCTCGACCCGGACCAGTTCATCTCCCTGCTGACCAACCTGCTCCTGAACGCCGTCGATGCGACCCCGACGGACGGACGCGTGACGGTCACGGTGGGCCGACCGACGCCGGGCACCGTCGCCGTGACGGTGAGCGACACCGGCCCCGGCATCCCGCCGGAAATGGCGGCCACGCTGTTCACGCCGTTCGCCACCAACAAGCCGACCGGCACCGGCCTCGGGCTGGTGGTGGCCCGGCGGATTGCCACGGACCACGGCGGCACCCTGACGGCGGAAACCCGGCCCGAAGGCGGTGCCCGGTTCACGGTGACGCTACCCGCCGAGGAGACTGCCGATGCCGAAGTTGTTAATCGTTGACGACGAGCCGATCATCCGCCACTCGTTCCAGAAGGCGTTCGCCTCCGCGGAAGTCGAGGTGCTGACCGCGGGCACGGTCGCCGAGGGGCGGCAACGGATCGAGGCCGACGCCCCCGACGTGATCGTCGTGGACTTGCAACTGCCCGACGGGTCCGGCCTCGACCTGTTGCGGTGGGTCACTGAAACCGACCCGCGACGGCCCGTCATCCTCATCACGGCCCGCGGCACCGCCGACGCGGCCATCGAGGCGATGACCCGCGGGGCGTTCGACTACCTGCTCAAGCCGCTCGACCTGGAATCCTTCACGCGGCTCGTCGGCCGGGCGTTCGAGGCCGCCCGTCTGATGCGAGTGCCGGCGGTGCTGCCCGACGAGCCGACCGCCGACCGCATCCTCGGCCGCACGCCGGCGATCCAGGAGATGTGCAAGGCCATCGGCCGTGTCGCCCCGCAGACCGTCAACGTGCTGATTCGCGGCGAGAGCGGGACGGGGAAGGAGTTGGTCGCCCGCGCGATCTACCACCACAGCCGGCGGGCGAACAAGCCGTTCCTGGCGATCAACTGTGCCGCCCTGCCCGAGGCCCTGGTCGAGAGCGAACTGTTCGGGCACGAACAGGGGGCGTTCACCGGGGCAGTCCGCCAGCGGGTCGGCAAGTTCGAGCAGTGCGACGGCGGCACGCTGCTGCTCGACGAGATCGGCGACATGCCGCTGCCGGTCCAGGCCAAGATGCTGCGACTGTTGCAGGAGCAGCAGTTCGAGCGGGTCGGCGGGACCGCGCCGATCGCCACCCAGGTGCGGGTGCTGGCGGCGACGAACAAGAACCTGGAGTCGCTGATCGCCGAGGGGAAGTTCCGGGGCGACCTGTTCTACCGGCTGAACGCGGTCACCCTCCACGTCCCGCCGCTCCGCGACCGGCAGGCGGACATCCCCGAACTGGCCCACCACTTCCTGTACCGGTACGCCCGCGAATTCGGTCGGGACGTGCGGGCCTTCTCCCCCGAAGTGTTGGACCATTTCCAGAGTCGGGCGTGGCCGGGGAACGTCCGCGAACTCCAGGGGGTTATCAAAGAGGCCCTCCTGCGGACCACCGGCCACACCGTCCTCCCGGAGTTCCTTTCGACCACGGGGGGCGAGACGGGCGAACGCGCAGAAACGACCGTGGCGGCGTCTCCGCCCGAAATGTCCACGGCCGAACTCATCGCGGCGTGTCTGGCCGACGGGACGGGGAACGTCTTCAGCCGGGTCATCGCTCGGGTCGAGCGGGCGCTGGTGACGCAGGCGTTGCGGGCGACCCAGGGCCACCAGGCCCGGGCGAGCGACCTCCTCGGGATCAACCGCACGACACTTCGGAACAAGCTCCGGGAACTCGGCATCTCGCTCGACAAGGTCGTGTCCGACCAGGGCGAAACGACCCCTGAGTAACACATCCCGAACGAGAAGTTCCGTGCGTGCTCCGTCGAGGCGCGGTGAACCTTTCACCGTTGCGACCAATTGCACACCGCCATCCCGACTCGTTTTGGCGGCCTGTCCAGTGGGGCATTTCAGTCATAAATGCCTGCCAAACAATAACTTAGGTGATAAAACTGGTGCCGTCGGTTCGGCGGCACACCGGGTGCCTTATGCGCCGCGTTCAGCAGGGGAACGCCTGCTAATCGTCCACGGTCTTAGGGTGACCCCTGCCATGAGTCGCAAGGCATTTCGGAAGCTGATCGGGATCGTCGCCGTCGCGGTACTCCTCGCGGGCGGTTACCTCCTCTGGACGCAACGCGGGTCGATCCCGGCGGCATTCGGCCCGAGTGCGACCGCCAACGCTGCCGAGTCGCCTTCCGCGTCCGCCTCCGCCGTGCCGGTCGAGGTCACCCGCCCCCGTCCGGGCGGGATCGAGCGGGTCTGCGTCCAGCCGGGGACGGTCGAGCCGTTCGAGATGGCCGACCTGTACGCCAAGGCGTCCGGCTTCCTCACCGAGCAGTCGGTGGACATCGGCAGCCGGGTGAAGGCAGGAGACGTGTTGGCCCGCCTCACCGTTCCCGAATACGAAAAGCAGGTGGCCCGCGATCAAGCTCGGGTGAGGGATGCCCTGGCGAAGGTACGGCAGGCGGCGGCCGGAATCAAAGCGGCCGAGGCCGAGGCACGGGCCGCGGAGGCGTCGGTCGGGCTGGCCAAGGTGACGGTGAAGGCGAAGACGGCCTTCCGCCAGTACCGCGAAAAGCAACTGACCCGGATCAAGGAGTTGGCCGCGAGCCGGGCGGTGGACGCCCGCTTGGCCGACGAGCAGGAGGACTTCTACCAGTCGGCCGTCGAGGGGGAGAACTCGGCCAAGGAGCAGGTGAACGCGGCTTCGGAGCGGGCGACGGCGACCAAGTCGAAAGTCGTGCAAGCGGAGGCCGACCTGGACGTGGCCAAGGCCCAAGTCGGGGTCGCGGAGGCCGACCTCTCCAAGTCCGAGGTACTGCTCGGGTACACGGTCATCAAGTCGCCGTACACCGGCGTCGTCACCCGGCGGAGTTACCACCCCGGCGACTTCATCAAGGCGGCCGATCAGGGCGGCAACATGCCGCTCCTGACCGTCGAGCGGACCGATAAGATGCGGGTGGTCGTGCAGGTGCCGGATCGGGACGTGGCGTACGTCGCGGTCGGGGAAGCAGCGTCGCTCGAAATCGACGCCCTCCCCGGCCGGTCGTTCAAGGGTGCCATCGCCCGGTTCGCCGAGGCCGAAGACCCGACCACCCGGCTGATGCGGACGGAGGTGGACGTTCCGAACCCGGACGGCAAACTCCGCCGCGGCATGTACGGGCGGGCGACCCTGATTCTGGAGGCCGGCTCGCCGGGGGCGGTGCGCATTCCTTCCGCCGCCGTGGTGGAGCGCAAAGAGGGCGGGGTGGCCGTCGTCCGCGTGGTCCAGGACGGCAAGGTGCGGCACCAGCAGGTGACGGTGGGGGCCGACAACGGAACCGAAATCGAAATCCTCTCCGGCCTGAGCCGAGCCGAGACGGTCGTTGTCCGGGCGGGACGCCCCGTGCCGGAGGGGACGGCTGTCTCGACCACGGGCTTGGCCCGCTAACCCCACCGCCTCGTCGCACATCGGACCGGCCAGCAGCTTCTCGGAGTGATTCGCGCATGAAAGGGTTGATCCGCCTCTCGCTCGGGAACCCCCGAGCGATTACCGTTCTGATGCTGACCGTCTTCCTGGCAGGGGCCGCCGCCCTGGCCATGATTCCCGCCGACATCCTGCCGGTGTACAAGTCGCCCTCGGTCCAGGTGCTGACGTTCTACGGCGGCATGTCGGCCACGAACGTGGAAGCGGACATTACTGCGCGCATGGAGCGATGGGTCGGGCAGGCCGCCGGGACGCGGCGGCAGGAGAGCCGGTCGATCATCGGGGCGAGCATCATCCGCAACTACTACTCGGACGACACCGACCCGAGTGCGGCGCTCACGCAGGTCAATTCGCTGGCCACCGCCGCGATTCCGAACCTGCCGCCCGGCACGCTCCCGCCGGTCATCCTGCCCTACGACCCGACCTCGGCCACGCCGGTCTGCATCGTCGCCCTGAACTCGAAGTCGCAGGACGAAT
>JAYTSV010000242.1:0-3046 GCA_043745465.1 Fimbriiglobus sp. | reverse complement strand
CTGCAATCCTCGCGGCGCGTCCGTCCCTCCGCGCCGACGCCTTAGCTGCGGGGAAGTGAACTCGCGATGAGTCGATATGCGCAGCTTGCGACCCCTATCGTGGTGCGGGCCGAGTGTCGCCCTCGCTCGCCGCAGCCACGAGAGTGAGCCGCACGTCCATGACGTTGGTGCCGGTCAACCCCGTGCGCAGCAGGCCGCCCACGGCGTCGAGGTACGGGTAGGCGTCGTGCCGCGCGAGGTGGTCGCCCGCGCTAGGGCCGAGGGTCGCGGCGTCGACGACGGCCCCGGCGGCGTCGGTCGGCCCGTCCTCGCCGTCGGTGCCGCCGGAGAGCGTCAGCACGCCCGGCCAATCACCGAGTGCGAGGGCTAGCGCCAGCGCGTACTCCTGGTTGCGGCCGCCCTTACCGAAGTGACGGCCTAGTGTCACCGTCGTCTCGCCGCCCGAGAGTAGGCACGTCCGCGGCGGCAGCGTGCGAACAATCGCGGCGTGCCGTCGGGCCACGTCGGCGGTTTCGCCCTCGACGGCACTGCCCAGAGACACGACGCGGTAGCCGAGGCGTTCGGCGGTGCGGGTCGCGGCGGCGAGGGCCAAGGCGTTGGTGCCGATCAGCCGGTTCTCGACTGTCGCCGGCAGCGACTTCGGCGTCTCGGGGCGTTCGCTGCGGCGACCGCGTTCGAGGTGATCCAACACGCTCGCCGGCGTGCGACTCCGCAACTCGTAGCGGTCCAGGACGGCCAAGGCATCGGCGTAGGTCGTCGGGTCGGGCGTCGTCGGGCCGGAGGCGATCACGTCGAGCGGGTCGCCAACCACGTCGGAGATGACGAGTGTGACGAAGTGGCGGCCGCGGAAGCCCGCGGCGAGCCGGCCGCCCTTGACGCGCGACAGGTGCTTGCGAACCGCGTTCATCTCGCCGATGGTTGCGCCGCTGCCGGCGAGCAACGCCGTGACGGCGAGCTTGTCGGCCAGTGTGACGCCCTCGACGGGCCACGGCAGCAGCGCCGAGCCGCCGCCGGAGATCAGCCCGAGCGCGACATCGTTCGGCCCCGCGTCGGCGAGGAGTCGCGCCATCGCCTGAGCACCGTCGATGCCGGACGGCGTCGGGGCGTTGCTGCCGACGGGACGCGCGGCGTGCAGGCGAACCCGCGTCGTCGTCGCGGCGAAACCTGCGGGGACGTTGACCCACCCGGTGACGCGGTCGAGGGTGTCCGCCAACGCCGACTCGACGCCGACGGCCATCGCGGCACCCGCCTTGCCGCCGCCGACGACGCGGATCGTCCGCGCAGTTTCGAGCAGCGGGCGTAACTCCGCGACGGCGGCGATGACGAGGGGTTCGGGACGCACCGCCTCGACGGCGGCGTGCCAGATGGTGAGGGCGTCGGCGCGGAGGGTCACGCCAAGACATCCTTGACGACGCGGCCGCTCACGTCGGTGAGCCGGAAGTCGCGGCCGGCGTAGCGGTAGGTGAACTTCTCGTGGTCGAAGCCGAGCAGGTGCAGGATCGTCGCGTGCAGGTCGTGCGGGTGGATGCGGTTCTCGACCGCCTTGAAGCCGAACTCGTCGGTGGCACCCACGACGGTGCCGCCCTTGACGCCGCCGCCGGCGAGCCACATCGAGAAGCCCCAGTGGTTGTGGTCGCGGCCGTTGACCTTGCCGGCGTTCTGCCCCGCCGTCGGCAACTCGACGACCGGCGTGCGGCCGAACTCGCCGCCCCAGATGATCAGCGTCGATTCAAACAGGCCGAGGCGCTTGAGGTCGCTGATCAACGCCGCGATCGGCTGGTCGATTTGCAACGCGAGTTTACGGTGTTCCGATTCGAGGTCGTCGTGGCTGTCCCACGGCTGCACCGGGGCGTGCGACACCTGAACGAACCGCACGCCACGCTCCAGCAGCCGCCGGGCGATGAGCAGGCTGCGGGCCTGGTTGCCGGGGCCGTAACTGTCGCGAACTTCTTTCGTCTCCTTCGACACGTCGAACGCGTCCGTCGCCTCGAACTGCATCCGGTACGCCAACTCGAACGACTGGATGCGAGCTTCTAGCAGCGGGTCGGCGGGGCGGGTCGCGGCGTGGGCGGCGTTCATCTTGGCGAGCAGGTCGAGTTGCCGACGCTGCTCCGCGCCGGGGGCGTTCTTGTTGCGCACGTTCTCGACGAGCCGCTCGATGTCGGTCTGGGCGCTGTCGATGTAGGTGCCCTGGAACACGCCCGGCAGGAAGCCGGCTTGCCAGTTTTGGCTCTCCATGAGCGGCATCCCGCCGGGGCACATCGCCACGAAGCCGGGGAGGTTCTGGTTCTCCGTGCCGAGGCCGTAAGTGAGCCACGACCCCAGCGACGGCCGCACCAGGCGACTTTCGCCGGTGTTCATCAGCAGGAACGACGGCTCGTGGTTGGGCACGTCGGCGTACATCGAGCGGATGACGCAGATGTCGTCGATGTGGGCCGCCGTCTTGGCGAACAGCTCCGACACCTCGATACCCGACTTGCCGTACTTGGCGAACTTGAACGGCGACGGCATCAGGCTGCCGGTCTTGCGCTCGGTCTTCAGATTCCCCGTCGGCATCGGCTTGCCGGCGTACTTCAGCAACTCCGGCTTGGGGTCGAACGTATCGACCTGACTCGGCCCGCCGTTGGCGAAAATGTGGATGACGCGCTTGACCTTCGACGGCAGCGGCGACGGCTTCGCGCTCAGCGGGTTCGCGTTGGGCTTCGTCTCGGCACTCAGCAGGCGGTTGTCGCCGAGGAGTTGCGTGAGGCCGAGCAGGCCCATGCCGACGCCGGAGCGGGTGAGCAGGTCGCGGCGCGAGATCATGCGGTGGCTCCGGGGACGTGACGCCTGGCGGGTGGTGCATTTTACGCGGGAGCCTGGCCGATTGCGCCTGCCGATTCCGCCGGCGCGGCAATCCCCTAAGATGGGGGGCTTACCGACTCTCCCCCTGCCACCGGACGGACGCCATGCCGCGTGTTCTGATCGCCGACAAGCTCGAAGCCGCCGGCATCGCGTTGTTGAAGGCCAACGGCCTCGAAGTCGATAACCGGCCGGGCCTCAAGGG
>JAYTSV010000241.1:0-38453 GCA_043745465.1 Fimbriiglobus sp. | reverse complement strand
TTTTGCAGTGACATAGCTATGTCACTGAGTTAGGGCTGAGTTCTTGAGGGCCATTCTGACACTCGTGCCGGAAAATAGTGCGCAAATCGCTTGTTTTTGCGTAGTGGACATCCGCTTTAGAGCCGTGAACGCGTACACTGCCGCACGATCGCCGACTTCGCAGTCCCGGGCGGGCCGTAAAGAAACAGGTGTTCCCCGGCCACGACGGCCAGCGCGATGAGGTCAACGACTTCGTCCCGCCCGACGAAGCGGCGCTTCAACGGCTCGACGACCGACGATTGCAATCGTTCCGCGGGCGTACTCACGCGAAAGACTCCGGGAGGACGGGGATGACGCGGCCGAATTCGGCGAAGGCCCGCTCGACGGCGTCCGAGACCGCGCCGGGGGGCGGCACCCACTCCGGCTCCGGGTGTGCGGCTAGGCGCTCGGCGTACAGCATCGCCAAGCCGGGGTGGCCGTCGAAGGCTAGGGGCGGCGTCGGGCCGTCCCGGCAGTGCATCTACACGCCCGAGTGCGGCCAGGCTCGCAGGAAACTTTCGCACCAGATCGCCAACGGGTCGGCCGGCCCGCGCAAGGTCGCGCGCAGGCGCACGGAGACCAGGAAGCGGAGCAGCAAATCGCCCGTGAAGTGTTCGAACGCCGACGCGGATGGGGTCAACGTGTGCGACGGCACCGGCGTCTCGGGCGGCAAGGCCGCCAGGTGCCAGCAGGCGTCGGCGAGCAGTCGGGCGATTCGCACCGCCAGGTCGAGGTCGAACGGGATCGACGGGCCGGCGACCTCGCGTTGAAGTCGGGCGTAAGCGTCCCGCAGGAGGCGTTCGACCGCCGGGCGTTCGGCCGGCGCGAGGACCGGGGCCGCCGTCAGGGTCGAGTGCCCTTCGGCCAGCACGCCGGTGAGCCAGTGGGTGAACGCGGCCATGCTCGCTCCGGTCGCCGGGGACCGCGCGCTCATCTTACGGGACCGACCAGGAATGCGAACGCTCGCCCGGGTGCCACTGCCGACCCCGGCCGATAGACTTCCGACGGTTCCCACTCCCCGCAGAGGTTTTCCCCGTGACCCGAATCGTCTTCGCCGCGCTCGCCCTACTCGGGACGACGCTCACCCTCACCGCCGCCGACAAGGAGCCGCGCGTGTTCGAACTCCGCGTGTACACCATCAACGACGGCAAGCTCGACGCCTTCACCGCCGTCGTCCGCGACACCGCGACCAAACTGTACGCCAAGCACGGCATGACGGCGCAGGGCTTCTTCGTGCCGGTCGAGAACAAAGACACTATGTTTTACAGCCTGCTCGCCCACGCGAACCCGGCCGCGCGAACGGCGTCGTGGGCCGCGCTGCGGGCCGACCCGGACGGGGTCGCCATGCTCGGCAAGCTCAAGGCCGACAAGGTCGTGGCGAAGGCGCAGGAGATTTTCTTGACCGAGACCGACTACTCGGCGAAGGTCGAGTTGAAGGCCGAGAAGCCGGAGCGGATTTTCGAGCTGCGGACCTACACGACGACGCCGGGCAACCTGGCCGCGCTGGACGCCCGCTTCCGGGACCACACGTGCAAGCTGTTCGAGAAGCACGGCATGACCAACCTCTGGTATTACCACCTGACCCCGGAGTCGAAGACGGCGGATTCGACGATGATCTATTTCCTTGCTCACAAGAGCGATGAAGCCCGCGCCAAGTCCTTCAAAGACTTCAGCCAAGACCCGAAGTGGGACGCCGCGCGACTCGCGTCCGAGAAGAAGGCCGGCGGGTCGCTGACGACCAAGGACGGCGTCAAATCCGTGATCCTCAAGCCGACCGACTTCTCGCCGCTGCGCTAACTGCGGTTCGGTTTTGGGAAAGTCCCGTTAGCCCGACGCGCCAGGAGGGTCGGGCTAACAAACCCGTGGCAAGTTATCGCGGCTTCGGCCAGGCCGACGACATCTCGTAGGCGTCGAAGCTCCGCAGTTTGGCCGTGCCCCCACGGGCGAACGGAGCGGCCGTGCGAGGTCCGTCGGCCATGAGTACGCCGGCCGACAGCGCGACTCCCCCGCCGGCCGCGAACACTTCGACCGACCCGCGGTCGGCCAGCACGCGGAGTCGAAGCCGGCCGTCGGTCACCTCCAGAGGGGCCGACGTGCCGCGGCACGTCAACAGGCGTTTCACTACATCGTACTCGACCGCCACGCCGCGCACCGTCACCCCGACGACCGTGGCTGTGCCGACCTCGATGTCGGCGACGATGTCGAAGAGTTCTCCGGTCGCCGTGACCCCGGGTGCCCCCCCGGGTGGCAGTGCTACGCCGGCCCACGACTGCTTCGGGCCGCGCAAAGACTTGAGTTCTTCGACAGGTTCGGCGAACTGGCGCGGGCCGGCCGGGGTGGTCCGCAGCGTCAATTCGACCGGGAGGTTCATCTGCTGGTTGAACGCCATGCCGGGGAAGGTGACGCCCCGCGCCCAGCCGATTTGCACCCGCCGGCCGGCCGGCGCGTCGCTGAAGGTCTGGGCGGCGTAAAAGTCGCCGTGCCAAAGTTTGTGCTTGCCGGACGCGGTCTTGAAGGTCGTGCCGTCGAAGTCGCCGAGCAGGTACTCGCCGTCCGCCCCGGACAACACCCACCGGGTCTTCGCCGGGTTCCCGTCGATGGGCAACTCGTACAGGTCGGGGCACTCGAAGAAGTTCTCGATGCGGCTGCGGTAAGTCCAGACTTTCAAGTCGGGCGAGGTGTGGAAGGCGATCCACTGCTTCTTGTCGGCCTCGGTGTAGACCGCCATCACCCACTGCTGACTCGCGGCGTGCCAGAGCAGGCGCGGGTCGCGGCCGACGTGCTTGACGACGGGGTTCCCGGCGAACTCTTTCCAGGTCCGGCCGCGGTCGGTACTCGACAGGATGCACTCGCCCCGGCCGGTGCTCGTGTAGGCGGCGACCAGCGGGCCGTCGGCGGCCGTGCCGAACCCGGACGTGTTGTCGCGGTCCACGACCGCACTGCCCGAGAACGCCCAGTCGCCGTGCCGCTTCGGGTAGACCGCGACCGGCAGTTCCTCCCAGCGGACGAGGTCTTTGCTGACGGCGTGGCCCCAGTGCATGTTGCCCCACTCCCAGCCGAACGGGTTGTGCTGGTAGTACAGGTGCCATTCGCCCTTGCGGTACACCATCCCGTTGGGGTCGTTCAACCAGCCGCAGCGCGAAGTGAAGTGGAACTGCGGCCGGTGCTTCTCGGCGTACAGGGTGTCCGCCCCCGGCAGCGCGTCGGACGCCACGACGGCGGCGAGGGCCGTCGGACCGCCGGGCAGCTTGCCGCGGACGGTCAGCGTCTTTCCTTGGAACTCGCTCACGTCGGCGAAGGCGTAAAAGCTCGGCTCGCCGTCGGCCCACTCGATGTCGAAGGCCCGCACGACGGCCCCGCCCGCGACGAACTCGACGAGGCGTTTCTTGGCCCCGGTCCGGACCGGCAGGTGCAAGTACCGCGTCGAAATCACGATGTCGCGGGTGACGGCCGCAGTCGTCGCCGGGCGGTCACTCTGGACGACGTGATCGACGGTGACGTGCCCCCAGCCGCCGGTGCGGCGATCGACGGCCCGGAGGACCACCGTCCGCCCGACGAACTCGGCCACGTCCCACGACGCCGCGTCGAGTTCTTCGGTGCCGCCGTTCCCGTCGTTGGGGCCGGTCGCGGTCCGCACCACTTTGCCGTCGAGGAGCAAGTCGAAGCACGTCTCGCCGGGGTACTTTCCGCCGCCGATCAGGAAGTTGAGACACTTCCTCTCGACCTTGAACGCCGGTGAGGTCAGGGTGCCGACGGCCGCGTCGCCGCCGACGAAGCTGTTGGCCAGCCCCTTGCCGGCGTACCCGGTGACGGCCATTTGGCCGGGCAACGTGCCGGCGGCCGGCCGGGTGCCGAAGGCCGTCCCCTCGGCCCGCCACCCCGCCCAGTCGGTGCCCTCGAAGTCGGCGACGACGAGGTCGGGTCGGTCGGCGGGCGGCACGAGGGCTGCCGACACGGACCAGGCCGAGAGCCAGCAGGTCAGGTAAAACATGGGCGGTCCGTCCGTGTCGGGGGAGTGGTCCGAGCCGAATTACTTCGGGGCGGGCTTGGTGGATGGCCAAACGCGGACGCTGCCGTCCCGGCTACCGGTCACGATCTTTGAGCCATCGTTGACGAAGCGGAGCGAGTGGACCGACGCCTTGTGCCGGGCGTAAGTCGTCACGAGCTTTCCGCCGTCGTCCAAGTCGAAGAGTCGGGTCTTACCGTCCTGACTTCCGGTGGCGACGATCTTACCGCACGGGGAGAATTTGACGGCCCAAACGCCCTCTTCGTGCGGCAGTGGGTTGCCGATCCGCGTGCCGTCCGCGACGCTCCAGACGTTGGCCTCTTTGTCCCACCCGGCCGTCACGAGTTGCGTGCCGTCGGCCGAGAAGCTGAGCGCGTAAATCGGCGACTGGCTGGCCTGCCAGGCGATCCGCTTGCGGTTCTCTTTGATGTCCCACAACACGACCATGCCGTCGCCGCCGGCGAACGCCATCGCATCGCCGTCCGGGGCGAAGGCGATCGCGTTGACTCCGTTTCCGTACTCGTGCTTCAAGAGGACCGACTCCTTCTCGAAGTCGAACACCTCCACGAAGCCCTGGCGGTCCCCGACGGCCACTTTATGCCCCTTCGGACCGACGGCCGCCGTGCGGACCGACCGGCCGATTGGGAACGACTTGAGAAATTTCCCCGCCCGCATGTCCCAGGTTTTGATGGTGCCGTCGTCGCCGACCGAAACCATCGTGTCGCCGTCGGCCGAGAAATCGACGACCCAAACGGGGCCAGTGTGGGCGGAGAGTTTGTCGTCCGCGTCCCGGTGCAGCTCGTAGCGGAGCCGCTTCGACTCGACGTCCCAGACGTTAATGCGGCCGCTCTCGATGCCGGTCGCGAGGGTGTCGCCGTCTGGGGACATCGACACCGACCAGACACTCCCGGACTTGCTCGGGAAGGTCATGAGCGAGTCCGGGCCTTCGTCGAACTTGGCAGCGTCCCCACCGGCCTGGGCTGCGGCCACGGCCAGCGCCCTGCCGTCGGCTGAGTCGTGGACGCGTGCGGCCACGAACCAGGCCGCGACCGACCCGGTGATGATGCCGGCCCCGAAGACGCTCGCTAACATCGACGCGGTCCGCACGCAGAACCTCTTGCGACCCCGCGTCAACAGGCGACCGATGGCGCGCGACCCGGACCGGACGGCCGACGGCATTTGCGTCGGCGTCAGGTTCTTGATCGCCGCGTAATGCGTCGCGAGGTACTCGTGGAGTTCCTGGGCGGTCTGGAAGCGGTCGGCCGGGTACTTGGCCAGCAGTTGATCGATGGCGTCTTCGAGCCAGTGGGGTACGTCCGGGTTGAATGTGCTCAACGGCGTGTGGGCCTCGTCCGCGACGCGGCGGAGGACGGCCAACGGCGTGCGGCCCTCGAACGGCGGCTTGCCGGCGAGGGCTTCGTAAAGGACCGATCCGAGGCTGAACAGGTCGGCGCGGGCGTCGATGTCGTCCCCGCGGGCTTGCTCGGGGGCCATGTACAGTGGTGTCCCGGCGACGAACCCGGTGCGGGTCAACTTGTCGTCCTCGGCGGCGCGGGCCAGGCCGAAGTCGGTCAGCTTCGCCTTGTCCGTGCCGGCTTCGAGCAGGATGTTGCCCGGCTTGATGTCGCGGTGGATCAACCCGGTGGCGTGCGAACTCGCCAGCCCGGCGGCGCACTGCATCCCGAGCCGGACCGCTTCGACGACCGACAGCTTGCCGACGCGGCGGAGCTTCTGTTCCAGGGACTCGCCGACGACGAGTTGCATGACGATGAACGGCAATCCCGACTTGGCGTCCTCGTCCACTTGAAAGACGGTGACGAGGTTGTCGTGGGCGACGGCGGCGGCGGCGCGGGCCTCGCGGCAGAAGCGCTGCCGGGCCACGTCGTTGCTGGCGAGTTGCGGGTCGAGAACCTTGATCGCCACGTCCCGGTGCAGGGCCGAATCGAAGGCTTGCAGGACGATGCCCATGCCGCCCCTGCCGATCACCCGTTTGACGTTGAACGTGCTGATACGGCCGAGCGACCCGGTAACGCCCGATTGGGTCAAGAAGTCGAGGTTGACTTCGGACGCGGGAACGGTGTCGCCGAACCCCTGCGTGACGGCACTATCGGACAAAGCCTCTTCGGCCTTGCCCAGCGCGATCCAGTAGGCCGAGTTGGCGGGCGGTTCGGCCTCGCCCATGCCGCGGACCACGTCGGCAAGCTCCCCCTCCGTGCCGACCGCCATCGACTCCAGTCGCGCCTGGCACGTCGAGCAGGACCCGACGTGTTCGGCCAACCGGTCGGCGGCGTCCGTCGCGGCGTCATCGCCCAGGAGGACGGTGAGTGCCGCCTGACTCGGGCACTCGGCGTTCTCGCGGGGTTTCGCGGTGACCATCGGAACTCGCCCTCGACCTCTCAAAAAGCGTTGGCAAAACTACCACGCCTCCGCTTCAGACTGCAACCGTTGAACCTCGTCCCGGAGGCGGGCGAGGACGCGGCTTTTGGCCACGTACACGGCCCCCGGCGTCATCTCCAACGCGGCCCCGACCTCGGCCGCCGGCCGGCCCTCGACGGCCGTCCCCCAGAACGCCTGCCAGGTGTTCGACTGGAATTCGCCCTTGACTCGCTCCATCGCCCGGGCCGACATCCGTCGCTGATACTCACGATCCCAGTCGGCGTCCGCTTCGTTGTCGGTGCGGTCCGGCAACGCCTCCAGCCGTTCGTGATTCGCCGAGTCTCCCACGGCCCGAGCACGGTTCTTTTGGGCACTCAAGAAGTTGTAAATCTTGTTCCGGGTCACGGTGTACAGCCAGCCGCGGAAGGTGCCCCGTTTGGGGTCGTACTCCAACTTTTCGGCGTTCCGCGCGACACTCCGCATGACTTCCTGCATCAAGTCCGCAGCGTCGGCGTCTTGCAGGCCGCGCTTGCGGGCGAAGCCGTAAATTACGGGGCCGTAGAGGCGGACGAAGGCCGTCCACGCCTGGGCATCGCCGCCGTCTTTCAGGCGGTTCAAGAGGGATACGCGCGTCAGCGGCGGTTCCGCCATGCGGGTCACGTCCTACCCAAAGATACCGGGCGTCCCGGGGTGGCCTAACAGTCGCAAGGGGACGGTCCGCCGGATTGCCGGGAGGAAGCTGACGACTATTATGGAATCGGCACGCGAAACGGAAACGCCCGTTCGGCCGGAGCCAACGAACAAGGGTTGCGTTACAAGTACTCGACGAGTTCCGTGATTGGATACCGCACCTTCAGTTTCCGCGCGTTCGGGTCGTCGGCCGCACGATAGCCGACGGTCGCCAGGACGACCGATCGGTAGCCCCTCGCCGGCAGCCCGAGGAGGTCGTCGTACTTCGCGGGGACGAAGCCTTCCATCGGGCAGGCATCCACGCCCAGCATTGCCGCCGCGGTCAGGAAGTGCCCCAGGGCGATGTACACCTGGTGCGTCATCCAGACATCGACTTCGGGTTGGGGCTTGCTCGTCAGCGAGTTCGTCATCATCTTGCGGTAGCCGTCGGTCGATTCGATCGGCACGGCATGGAGTTCGGCCGTCCGGCGGGCTAACCGCTCGGCGTCCGCGGCCCCGACGTTGTTCTTGAGCGCGAAGACGACGAGGTGCGACGCTTCGACGACTTGCTTCTGGCCCCACGAGTACGGCAAAAGCTGCGCGCGCAATTCCGGGGTCTCGACGACGAAGAATTTCCACGGCTGTAGGCCGTAGGACGACGACGACAGGGCCAGACTCTCTTCGAGTGCCGTCCAGGTCGCGGCCGGGATTTTCTTCTCGGCGTCGAACTTCTTGACCGCGTACCGCCAGCGGAGTTGGCCCAGCAAATGATCCGGCGTCACGGGTTGCATCGCGTGTCCCTGAAGTCAGTGGCGTGACGGTTTTAACCGACGGTCAGTTCGCGTTCCGGGCCGGCGATCAGCGTGCGGCTTTTACGCATCGTGTCCATGAGGCCGGCCAGGTCGAGGCCGATTTCGCCGAGCAGTTCGCCGCGCTCGCCGTGCTCGACGAACCGGTCGGGCAACCCCCGGCGGACGACGTTCCGCGTGTCCAGACCGGCGGCGTTGGCCGCTTCGAGGACGGCGCTGCCGAAGCCGCCTTCGAGCGTCCCCTCTTCGACGGTCACGACCAGCGGCAGGTTTTCGATGGCCTTGAAGATGGTGTCCCGGTCGAGCGGCTTGACGAAGCGGGCGTTGATGACGCCGACGTTCAGCCCCTCGTCGCGCAGGCGGCGGGCCGCCTCCTGGCAGAGCGGGGCGAACGCCCCGAACACGACGAAGCAGCCGTCGTCGCCCCACTCGATCACTTCGGCCTTGCCGTGTTCGATCGGCGCGGGCCGGTCGCCGGACTCGAACCGGTCCAGGCGTTCGAGGTTGGCCTTCGGGTAGCGGATCGTCGTCGGGCCGCGGTGCTTGAGAGCGAAGCGGAGCATCGGCTCCACGTCGAGTTCGTCGCCGGGGGCCATGCACGTCATGTTCGGGAAGAGCCGCAGGTACGGGATGTCGAACGCCCCGTGGTGCGTCGGCCCGTCCGGCCCGGCGAGGCCGGCGCGGTCGAGCGTGAACACGACCGGGAGGTTCTGCAGCGCGACCTCTTGAAAGATGTTGTCGAAGGCGCGTTGCAGGAAGGTGCTGTAAATATCGACGATCGGTTTGGCCCCGGCCTTGGCCATGCCGGCCGCGAAGGCGACCGCGTGGGACTCGCAAATGCCGGTGTCGATGAACTGCTTGGGGAAGTCCGCCCGGACCTTTTCGAGCTTGTTCCCCTGGCACATCGCCGCCGTCAGCACGACGGCCGACTTGTCCTCGGCGAGCACGTTGTGGATCGCGGTCGTCATCGCGTCGGTGTACGCCTTCCCCCCGCCCTTCTTCATGGACAAGATTTCCCCGGCCGGGCCGAACGACTCGAACACCGGCGGGGCGTGGAAAGTGACCGGGTCCTGGGCCGCCTGCGGCACGCCCTCCCCCTTCGTGGTCAGCACGTGCAGCAGGACCGGCCCCGTTTGGCCCTTCAAGACCTTGAGAATCTTGCGCATCCCGTGCAGGTCGTGGCCGTCCACCGGGCCGAAATAGCGGAAACCCAACTCCTCGAACAACATGCCGTTCTTGAAGACCGCCTTGAGGCCGTCGCGCAACGATTCCAACGAGGTCCGCGCCGCTTCGCCGACGAGTGGGATCTGCTTCAAGAACTCGTTCAGCGTTCGCTTGCTGCCCTGGTACAACCCGGTCGCGCGGCACTGGTCGAGGTAATCGGCCAGGCCACCGGTGCGCGGGCAGATCGACATTTTGTTGTCGTTCAATACCACCAAGATGTTCTGCTTCGTACCGCCGATGTTGTTGAACGCCTCGTAAACCATGCCGCACGGGAACGCCCCGTCGCCGATCACGGCCACGGCGTGGCGGTCGGTACGGCCGAGCAAGTCGTCGCCGGCCTTGAGGCCCGACACCGTGGAGACGCTGGCCCCGGCGTGGCCGGTCGTGAACAGGTCGTAGGGGCTTTCGGCGGCGTTCGGGAAGCCCATCAGGCCGCCGCGCTGGCGGATCGTGTCGAACTCCTTGAACCGGCCGGTGATGAGCTTGTGCGGGTAAATCTGGTGGCCGGTGTCCCAGATGAGCCGGTCCTTCGAGAAGTCGTAGGTGAGGTGCAGGGCGAGGCAGAGTTCGACGACACCGAGGTTGCTGGCGAAGTGGGCCTGGCGGATGCTCAGCACGCGGACGAGTTCGGCCCGAATTTCCTTGGCGACGCGGTCGAGTTGGGCGTCGGTGAGGCGCAGCAGGTCCGCGGGGCTGTGAATCGTCGCAAGCAGTTCCGGCATACGTCACCCAGGCCAGGGAAGGTCCGTCTCGGCACAGTTCAGTCTTAGGGCGTGTGCCCGGCGACCGTCGCGCCCCTCGGACGTTTTATCAACATTCGACCACCGCGTACCGCCCGCCGGGAGAGAATCCCGCCGTCTTCAACGGTCTCTCTGCACGACAAACCGGGCCAGCGCGGCGAGCGGGTGCGCCCGCTCGCCCAACGCCTCGGCCGCACTCACCGCCAACCGCCCGAGTTCGGCGGCCCGTGCCCGGCTCTCGGGGACGCCCAGTAGCCCTGGATATGTCAGCTTGCCAAGGGCCGCGTCCTTGCCGACCCGCTTGCCGGCGAGTTCGGCAGAACTCTCGACATCCAGGAGGTCGTCGGTCACCTGGAAGGCCAGTCCGAAGGCCGCGGCGAAGTCGTCGAGGTGCCGGAGGGCGACCGGATCGACGCCGTCGGGACGCTCGGCTTGTGCGGCGAAAATGCCGAGGCGAAGGGCCGTGCGAAACAGTGCCCCGGTCTTCAGCCGGTGGATCGTTTCGAGGTCGCCGACGTTTCGCACGGCGTCGGACCCCGCGGGCGATTCGGCTTCGAGGTCGAGCATTTGTCCGCCGACCATACCTGCCGCACCCGAACCCGCCGCAAGCTCTAATACGCTAACCGCGATGGTCGCCGGCGGGTAACTCGCGGCGAGCGTGCCGAAGGCCAGCGTCAGTAGCGCGTCACCGGCCAAAATCGCCGTCGCTTCGTCGAACTTTTTGTGGCACGTCGGCAGGCCGCGGCGCAAGTCGTCGTCGTCCATCGCCGGCAAATCGTCGTGGACGAGCGAATACGTGTGGACCATCTCGACGGCACAGGCCGCCGGCAGAGCCGTATCAACGTCCCCGCCGACCGCCTCGGCCGCGAGGACCGTGAGCAACGGCCGGAGTCGCTTGCCAGGGGCCAACAGGGAGTACGCCATCGCGTCCCGGAGCCGTGTTGGCGCGTGTCGGGTGCCGGCCGCGACGTGGTGCCGCAAGGCCGCTTCAATGGCGACGAGCTTCGGAGTCAGTTCGTCCCAGATCGTGGCGGGCACCGACGATCCTCCAACGAGTTGGGCGACTTGGTGTGTCGGTGGATTGTAGTTGTGGTCAGACCACCGCGTCGAACCGCAGTTTACTTTGCATTGCAAAGAAGTGCAAGCCGAATCAGCCGAACAGGTCGTCGGCGGACGGCTTGGGCCGGTGGGTCGGCTTGGCCGCTTCGACGCTCGCAGCGTGCTCGAAGGCTTTGAACTCGGGAGTGCCGTCCTCGCTCACGCCCGTCAGTTGGCGGATGCGCTGCTCGGCGTCGCGCAGTTGGCCGTAGCACGCCTTCAAGATGCCGACGCCGCGCTCGTACCGGGCCAAGGCGTCCTCCAGAGACGTGGTGCCGTCTTCGAGTTCGCGGAGAATTTTTTCGAGTTCCGCGAGGGCCACTTCAAAGCGGACGGGCGGGGTCGGGTCGGCCATCATTCACCCCCTTGGCGGTCGGTCACCGTACTGACGACGACGCCGTCCGGCGTGCGGGTGCGCAGCGTGTCGCCGGAGCGGACTTCGCGCGCCGATCGCAACAGCCGCCCGTCGGCCAACGTCGTCAGACTGTAGCCCCGCTTCAACACGTTCAACGGGCTGAGGCTTTCGAGTTGGTCGGCTAGCGAGGCGAGTTGTTCGCCCGACCGGGTCAGCCGCCGCTCGGCCGCCCGGGTCAGCCGGGCACCCCAGTCGTCGAGCTTCTGCTCCGCGTCCCGAATCCGCTCGAACGGCTTCCGTAAGGCAGGCCGCTCGGCGAGTTGGGTCAGTCGTTGGCGGGCCAGTGCGACCCGGTGCGTGACGGCGTCGTCGAGTCGCGCGGCGGTGTCGGCCAGGCCGTCGAGCATTTCGCCGCGGTCCGGGCAGAGCCGCGTGATCGCTTCGGACGGCGTCAACGCCCGGTAGTCGGCGACCATGTCGGCGACGCTCACGTCGATCTCGTGACCGACCGCCGAGACGACCGGCACCGCCGACTCGAAAATGGCGTCGGCGACGACCTCCTCGTTGAACGCCGCCAGGTCTTCGCTGCTCCCGCCGCCCCGGCCGACGACGATCGCCGACAGCGGCATCCGCCGCGAAACGTGCAAGCCACTCAGCGTCCGCAGGGCCGCGGCGATCTCGGCGGCCGCGCCCTCCCCTTGCACCCGCGACGGCCGGACGATGACCTCGGCGTAGGGCCAGCGGGTCTTGAGGATTTGCAGCATGTCCCGAATCGCCGCGCCGGTCGGGCTGGCGACGAGGGCCAGCCGGCGCGGGTACAGCGGCAGTCGCTTCTTGCGGTCCGGGGCGAAATAGCCCTTCTGCAGGAGCTTTTCCTTGAGCCGGCGCAGGGCGAGTTCCGCGGTGCCGACGCCCTGTTGGATCAACTCCTCGACGATGCACTGGTACTCGCCGCGCTGCGGGTACAGCGACAATCCGCCGCGGACGACGACCTGCGTGCCGTCCTTGGGGTCGAAGCGCGTCCGCAGGGCGAAGCCGCGGAACATGACGCAGCGGAGCGTCGCCCCGGCATCTTTGATCGAGAAGTACCAGTGCCCCGAACTCGCCTTGGTGAAGTTCGACACCTCGCCGGAGACCAGGACGCCCGGGTAGTGTTCTTCGAGGCGGAGTTTGATCGAAGTCGTGAGCGCACTCACGGTCATCGGCTTCTGTGGCGGGGTGGGGTCGAGTAACATCGGCGTTCCGAATCGAGTGCGGCAGTGGACAGAAATCAACCTAGAACTTTCCCCGCGGTTCGGCCCGTCGAACTCGATCCGCGTCCGGGCCGCGCTTTATCGCCAACAAACCCGGCCGGCGGGCCTTCTGCATTCGACCGACTTCTGTGGCACCAGTCTAGCGTGCCGCGGTATAATTTACACGTTGAGACAGGCCCCTTGGCGAGAGAGTGGGAGCGAACGCATGGCCACGGTGCTCACGAAGCCGCAGACGAACGCCCTAAAGGTCGAAGCCAAACTTTCGCAAGAACTCGCGCAGGCGACCAGTCGCATTCGCTGGACCGACCTCCTCACCGGCGGTCTCACCCTCGTCGCCCTCGTCCTCGGCTACACCCTTCTCGCCGTGCTGGCGGACAAACTCTTCGACCTCCCGTCGTGGGCACGCTTCGGCGGCTTGACGGTCTTCCTGGTCACGTTCGCGGTCGCGGCGTGGTTCAGCGTCGTTCGGCCGTTGCGGGCGCGGATCAACCCGCGGTTCGCCGCGCGGCAGGTCGAGCAGACATTGGCCGACGGCAAAAATGCCATCATTAACTGGGTCGATTTGAAGAACCAGGACTTGCCCGAGAGTGTCCGCGCCGCCGTCGGGGCGAAGGCCGCGGAAGGGGTCGCCGACGCCGACGTGGCCCGCGTCGGCGAGTCCCGCCGCGTGCTGGTGCTGCTCTCGTCCGTCGGCGTCCTCGTGGCCGGCCTCGCGGTATTCTTTCTGCTCGTCAAGTCGGCCCCGTTCTTCTCGCTGTTGAACCGCGCCTACAACCCGTTCACCAGTTCCGGCATCGCCACCCGCACGGCCATCACCCTCGACGAACCAGTCGGCGGGGATGTGACTGTCACGTCGGGCGATTCGCTGACCGTCCGCGTCACCCTCGCCGGGAGTTTGCCGGACGCCAAATCGCCGGACCGGCCGCGCCTGCTGGTCCGCTACAATCCCGACGCGGAGGAGTTCGACGAACTCGTCCTCGACCCGGCCGGCTCGAAGCGCGAGTTCGCCGCGAAGTTGCCGCCGAGCGTGATCCAGAACGGGCTGCGCTACGCCGTCGCCGCCGGGGACGCGCGGACGGCCGAGTTCGCCGTGACCGTCCGAACGCGGCCGCTGCTGCGCGACTTCACGGTCAAGTACGAATACCCGGCGTACACCCGCCTCCAGCCCGAGACGACGACCGACCCCCGCGTCGAAGGCTACCGCGGCACGCAGGTGACGCTCGTCGCCCGCGCCAACCGCGGCGTCAAGGACGCCCGCCTCGTGTTCGACACGCAGCTCACGCAGGTTCTCGGCACGGTCGCCGTCGAGACGCCCGACGCGGTGAGCTTCCGCTTCCCGCTCGAAGAGGCGTGCAACTACCGCATCGCCTGGACCGCCGCCGACGGCGAGACCGCCGAGTCCGCCGCGTACCCCGTGCGGGTGCTGGTGGACCAGGCCCCCGTGGTGACGATCACCGCCCCGAAGGACGAAGAAACTACTCTGCCCGCCGACGGCTTGCTGAAAGTCGATGGCGTCGCCGCGGACGACTTCGGCCTCGCCGGCTTGACGCTACGGCTCCGCATTGCCGAGACGCCGCCGGTCGTCTTAGAGCCGAAAAAGTACCGCGACGGCAAGAGCTTCCGCCGGGCGAGCGACCAGAGCGACCCGACCGTCTTTGAATACAAGGACTCGGTGAAGCTCTCGACGCTCAAAACGAAGACCGGCGACGCGGTCAAGCTCGCGCCCGGCACGGTGCTCGAGTACTGGCTCGAAGCGACCGACAATTGCACGACCCCAACGGCCAACGTCGGCAAGTCGAAGGTGCAGCGCGTCAAGATCGCCCCCCTAACTCCGCCGGCCGAGCAGAAGAAGCAGGAGCAAAATCAGGCCGAACGCGGTGAGCAGGAGAAGAAGCACCAGGCCGATCAAGACCAGCAACAGAACAAGGAACAGCGCCAGCCGCCGCAACCCCGGCCCGACAACGTCGAGAAGAAGCCGCAAGAGGGCAACCCGCCCGAGGGCCAAGAGAATCCGCAGAACGGCCAACCGCAACCCAACGACGGGCAACCGAAGCCGAAGGACGGCGACCCGAAGGACGGGCAACCGAAGCCGAAAGACGGCCCGTCGAAAAACGGCGACGACCAGCAGCCGAACCCCGATAAGTCGCCGATGACGAAGCCGCCCGAACCCGGCCAGTCGAACGACGCCGGCACGCCGAAGGAGCAAGGCAAGACGGGCGAACAGCCGCCGCCGGACAAGTCGGCGAAGCCCAAGGAGGCGGGCGGGAAGTCGGGCGATCAGAACTTACAGGACCAGGCCGATAAGGTTCAACAGGCGCTGAACGACAAGCAAAACGCACCGAGTGAAGCGCGGCCGCCGGAGTCGAACCCGGACACCGCCGACAAGCCGCCAACGGACCCCGACGCCGGTAAGCCGGGC
Source organism: Fimbriiglobus sp. (assembly GCA_043745465.1). Classification (GTDB taxonomy): domain Bacteria; phylum Planctomycetota; class Planctomycetia; order Gemmatales; family Gemmataceae; genus Fimbriiglobus. The sequence continues at coordinate 23,486 of JAYTSV010000241.1, read as the reverse complement.
AAGGCGAAACCGCAGTCGGGTGACGCTCAAAACCCGCCGGAGAAGTCCGGCGAGCCGAAGCCGCAGCCGGGCAACGACGGCCCGTCGAAGCCGGACGCCACGCCCGCCGAGAGCAAGCCGCAGGGCGGCGGCGAGAAGGCCAACCCCGAAGCGTCTCAGCCGAAGCCCGACGCCGGCTCGAAGTCAGCCGACAGCGGGGAATCTCAGCCGAAGCCGGAGACCAAACCGGGCCAGTCGGGCGAGCCGAAGCCGGGCCAGGAGAAGGCGACTCCGCAGGACGCGAACGCCAAGCCCAAAGCCGGAGACCAAAACAACGGCGCGAAACCGGACCCGATGAAAGCCCCGCAAGCCGGCGAAGGGAAGCCGGACGCGGGCACTCCGAAACCGGGCGATCCGAAGACCGGCAAGCCGCAACCCGACGCGACGAAGGGCGAAGCCAAACCGCAGCCGGGCGAGAAGTCCGGCCAGCCCGAAGAGAGGCCGGGCGACGAGGCCAAGCCGGGCGAAGCCGGCGACCCGCAGCCCGGCGCGGCCAAACCCGAGAAGCCGACGCAGCCCGGGAAGGCCAAGCCGACGCCGTCGGACGCCGCCGGCCAAGACCCGAAGGCGGGCGAGCAGAAGCCGCCGATGGGCGAAGGCGCGGGCGAAGCGAAGCCCGAGGGCAAACCACAGCCTACGCCCGACCCGATGGGCAAGCCGACCGGCGCGGGCGAGCAGCCCAAGGGCGGCGAGAAGAGCAACGAGAAACCGGCCCCCGGCTCGAAGGGCGCGGGCGAAAAGAAGCCCGACGCCCAGGAACTCGAGCAAGCGATTAAAGACTTGAAGTCGGGCAACCCGGAGAAAGAAAAAGCCGACCGTGAGAAGCTCGACGAGACGATGGGGAAGGAGAACCGCGAGGCGACCCAGAAGAAGGCCGAGCAACTCGAACGCGACTTGACGGGTAACGACAAGGCGAAGCAGGACGCGGCCCGCAAGGAAATTGAAGAGCTGGCGAAACAGGCCGAGAAAAACGGGTCCGGTGAAAAGAAAGACGGCGCGGCCGGAGACAAGAAAAACCCGAGTGCGCCGAACGACAAGCAACCGACCGCCGAGCAGATCGAGGAGGCGAAAAAGCTCGCCGAGGACTTGACCTCGAAGGACGACGCCAAGCGGGATGCGGCCGAGAAGAAGGTCGATGCGGCCGTCGGTAAGGAGCAGCGCGAGCAGATCCAGCAGGACATGAAGGACGCGCAATCCGGCGACCCGAAGACGGCCGAGGTGGCCAAGAAGCGGATCGACGAGAGGGCCAAGCCGAAGCCCGAGGACAAGACCAAGAGCGACCAGCGTGGCCCCGGCGCGCGGCCCGACACGCCCGGCGACAAGCTCGACGACGACCCCAAGAACCGCCGCAAGACGGCCGACTTGCAGTTGAAGCAGTTCGAGAAGGCCAAGACCGACGCCGACTTGCAGAAGAAACTCGGGTACACGCCCGAGCAGTACGACGAGTTCTTGAAGGGCTACGCCGAGATGGTGAAGCGGCAGAACGACGCCGCAGACAAGCCCGAAGTGCTGCCGACGCCGAACGAGGCGGGCGGGCCGACGACGATCAAAGTCGGCGAAGGGGCCGGCACGAAGCCGGTGGCGAAGCGGTCCGACGGTAGTACCGGCACGGCGGGCAGCGGCGTCGGCACCGCCCCGCCGGGCTTCACCGACGCCCAGCGGAAGTTCGCCGAGGAGGCCGCCAAGCTCCGCAAGCCCGACCCGAAAAAGTAACCCGGACCCTCCCCGACACACGGTGCGAAACGCGACATGACCTTTCCGCGCTACCTGACTTCCTTCGATAACCGCCGGGCGACCCACCGGTTCGCCGACCTCCTCGTCATCGGGGCCGGTATCGCCGGGCTGCGCGCGGCCCTCGAAGCCCCGCCCGAGATGAACGTCCTCGTCGTCACGAAGGACCGCATCACCGAGAGCAACAGCAGTTACGCGCAAGGCGGGATCGCCGGGGTGATGTCGCCCGAGGACCGCTTCGAGAACCACGTCGAAGACACGCTGGTCGCCGGAGACGGCCTGTGCCAGCGCGAGGTCGTCGAGTTGGTCGTGCGCGAGGCCCCCGAGCAGATCGAAAAACTCGTCGAGTGGGGCACCCAGTTCGACCTGGAGAACGGCACGCTCGCCCTGACCCGCGAGGGCGGCCACAGCCACCGCCGCATCGTCCACGCTCTGGGCGACTCGACCGGCCACGAGGTCATGCGCGCGATCATTGCCAAGGCCCGCGCCGCCCCGAACGTCACCATCCTCGACGACACGTTCACCCTCGACTTGCTCACCGAAAACGGCGCGTGTTCGGGGGCAATGGTCTGGCAGGCGGCGCAAGGCCGGCTGCACGTCTGGGCTAAGCAAACCGTCCTCGCCGCCGGCGGGTGCGGCATGGTCTACCGCGAAACGACCAACCCGCCCGTGGCCACCGGCGACGGCATGGCCGCCGCCTACCGAGCGGGGGCCGAGTTGCGCGACATGGAGTTCATGCAATTCCACCCGACGGTCTTGTACGTCGCCGGGTCGGCCCGGCACCTCATCAGCGAAGCCGTCCGCGGCGAAGGCGCGTACCTGCGGGACGTGAACGGCCACCGCTTCATGCTGGACTTCGACCCCCGGGGCGAACTCGCCCCGCGCGACGTGGTCGCCCGCGCGATCTTCCGCACGATGGAAACGACCCAGCACCCGAACGTTTACCTCGACCTGTCGCACCTGTCGCCGGACCTGGTCACGACGCGCTTCCCCGGCATCAGCCGCACCTGCCGGGCGTTCGGCCTCGACATCACCAAAGACCTCGTGCCGGTCCGCCCGGGTGCCCACTACATGATCGGCGGCGTGACGGTGGACACGGACGGCCGCACGACGGTACCGAACCTGTGGGCCGCGGGCGAGGTCACCTCCAGCGGCCTGCACGGGGCGAACCGGTTGGCCTCGAACAGCCTGCTCGAAGGGCTGGTGTTCGGTGCGATTTGCGGTCGGAAGGCGTCCGCCGCCGCGCGGGCGATGCCGGACTCGCTGCGCGTCCCCGCCGAGCGCTTCGCCATACCGCCGCAGGAGCCGAACGGCTACTTCGACCCGGCCGACGTGGCCAACTCGCTGCGCTCGCTGATGGTCCGCAAGATGGGCATTGTCCGCGACCGCAAGCGGCTGGGCGAGGCGCACGAGCAGGTCGAATTCTGGTGCCGGTACGCGCTGGCCAAGGAGTTCGACAACCGCCCGGGGTGGGAGTTGCAAAACCTCCTCACCGTCGCCCGGCTGATGATTGCCGGGGCGACGGCCCGCGAGGAGTCGCGGGGCACGCACTTCCGCAGCGACTTCCCGACCCGCGCCGGCGACGCCTTCGCCCGCCAAGTCCCGTCGCCGTCGCGGACCGCGTTTGAAGCCGCGAGCGTCTGAACGAACTGGACGGGACCGTTCCGTTCGGCGGCGGAAGTGGTAAAATGCTGTCGCACCCACCCCGACACGCCCAGGACACCCCCGACATGGCACCGCGGAGTACCCCGACCGTCCCCGCGCCCAACCCCGACCAGCGCCGCGTCGCCGTGGAGAACTACGACCGCGCCCGCCAGGTCATCGCCACGGGCAACTACGACTACGGCATCTCGCTGTTGACCCTGTGCTGCCAGCTCGACCCCGGCAATTTCACCTTCCGCCGCGAACTCCGGCACGCCCAGAAGGACAAGTACGACAACAACCTGCGCGGCAGCAGGTTCGCCTTCTTTACGACGCCGCGCTTGAAGGCCCGCGTCAAGACCGCCGAGGCCAAGCGCGACCACGTGAAGGTGCTCGAACACGGCGAGGCGGTGCTGACGCGCAATCCCTGGGACCTCGGCACGCAGATGGACATGGCCGAAGCGTTCGACGCCCTGGGCCTGATCGAACTCGCCATTTTCTCGCTCGACCAGGCCCGCCAGAAGTACCCCAAGGACGCGACGCTGAACCGCAGCCTGGCCCGGCTTTTCGAGAAGCGCGGCGACTACAAGCAGGCAATCCTGCTCTGGCAGCTCGTCTACCAGAACAACCCACAGGACGTGGAAGCATCGCACAAGGTGAAGTTCTTGGCCGCCAGCGAGACCATCGCCAAGGGCGGCTACGAGGAGGCCGTGGCCGGCACAAAGGACTCGCCGATCCTGGCCCGCATGGAGGCCCAGTCGGCCGACCGCAACGACAAGGCCAGCCGCGACGTGGCCCCGCTGCTGAAGCGCCTCGAAGCCAACCCGACCGAGCCGACGCTGTACGTCCAACTCGCGGCCGCGTACAAGCGCGGCCACCAGGACGACCGCGCCCGGGCCGTGCTGCAACAGGGCCTCGGGCCGACCGGCCAGCACTTCTCGCTGCAACTCGAACTGCACGAACTCGACCTCGCCCCGTTCCGCAAGAACCTCGAACTGACCGACGCCAAGCTCCAGGCACTGAGGAAGGCGGGTGCGGCCGACGACACCGACTTCGACGGGCCGAGCGAGGACGACCTGCAGGCCAACCACGCCAAGCTGACGAAGGAAGTGTTGACGCGCGAGGTCGAAATCCTCCGCCTCCGCGCCGACCGCTTCCCGAACGACCTCGGCCACCGCCTCGAACTCGGGGCGCGGCTGCTCAAGGGCGACCGCATCGACGACGCCATCAGCGAGCTGCAAGTCGCCCGGCGGGACGAAAAGTTGAAGGGCCGCGCGGCGATGTACCTCGGCACCTGCTTCCGTAAGCGCAACAACTGGCGGCTCGCCCAGCGAAACTTCGAGGAGGCACTGGCGTCGATCCCCGCCAACGACGAGGCCGGCCGTAAGGAAGTGCTGTTTCAACTCGCCACCGGCAGCGCCGAGAACAACGACTTGACGCGGGCCGTGGACCTCGGGCACGAACTCGCCAACCTCGACTTTGCCTACAAGAACATCGGCCAGATGCTCGAAGAGTGGGAGACCCGGGCCGGCACAGCGTGACGCATCACCGCATCCGCTTGACCGGCTTCTGGACCGCGACCCCGACCCCCGACGGCCGAGTCGAACACGCCCGCAGCTTCGGCAAACCGCGAACGACTGACGCGACGGAAAACGTCTGGATCGTCACGGCCACCCCAGGCGAAGTCCGCGTCAACGGCGCGTCATTGGGCGACGGGAACGAAGTGCTCATCGGCGTCGAGTTACAGCCGCGCAACCGGCTCGCGATCCTGACGAACGCCGGAAAAACCCTCGGCGAAGTGGTCCTTGAAATTCGCCACTCGTGAGCGGCCGCGATTTCAACCCTGCTTCCACTGCGTCTTCGCCCGGGCAATCGCGGCGTTGTTGCCGTCGATGCTGAGCGGGGTCGCGGGCGAGGCGAGGCCACCGCGGTAAATCGCAGCCCGGGCGTGGCGGTGGGTTTCCGTCCGCAGGTGCGACAGGAGGTGGTGCCCGACGCGGCGGTCGCGCTCGGCCCGGAGCGACGCGATGTCGATGGGGGCGATGACGATCTTCTCGCCGGGGCCGGGGTCGGCCTGGGCCAGCAACCGGCCGTCGTAATCGACGACCATGCTGCCGCCGGGCCACGAGAACGGGGGGTAGTGTTCGAGCCGGGCACCCTGGTTGGCGGCGACGACATAGGCCATGTTTTCCAGCGCCCGGCAGCGGTTCACCGTGGTCCACCAGTCCATCGGCGGGGTCGCCCCCCACGGGTCCATGTAGGCCGAAACGCGGATCAGGACTTCGGCCCCTTGAAGGGCCAGTTCGCGGATCGCTTCGGGGAACAGCCAGTCGTAGCAGATGGCCGCGCCGAGGACGCCGATCTCGGTCTCGGCCACGGGGAAAAAGGGCTCGGCGTACCCGGGCACGTCGTGCGGGCTGCTGTGGACCTCCCACGGAATCCACGGGTTCACCTTGCGGTATTTGAAGAGCAGACCGTCCGGCCCGATCAGGCAGGTGGTGTTGAAGACGTGGCCGGGGTACTTGGGATCGACTTCGAGAAACGTCCCGGTCTGGACGTACAGGTTGCGTTCCTTGGCCTTACGCTGGTAGCGCTCGGTCTGCTCGTTCGGTAACGCCACCGCGAGCTTGTCGCGCAATTCCTCGACCGTGTGGTAGACCGGCGCGGCGTGGGCGAACTCCGGGAAGACGACGAGCCGCACGTCGCCGAACGGGGCGTACCCGAGGGCCGCCTGATCGATCATCGCGAGCATCCGGCCGACGCGGTCCGGTAGGTCGGCCCGAGTCGCCGGGTTCGGAAAATCGGTCTGGATTGCGGCGGCCAGGTAACGGAGCGACGAAGCCATGCGGCACCCGGGACGGAATGCGGCCGAACGAATCGTCCGGCCCAGCGTAATGATTACTACCCGAGTTCATTTCAGGAAACACACCCGATGAGCCTCCTCCGAAAAATCGCCGCCTTTTTAGTCGCCGTCGTCGTTGGGGTGGGCGGGTACGCCCTGTACGACCAGGTGTTTCGCCAGCGGACCCTGACCGGTCCGGCGGTCGCCATCGGCGTGACGGACGGCCGCAAAGCCCTACCGGTGCCGGAGGTCAAGTTCACCGACGTGACCGCCGCCGCCGGGATCGGCTTCGCGCACTTCAGCGGGGCCACCGGCAGCAAGTTACTCCCGGAAACGATGGGGTCGGGCGTCGTCGTCATCGACTTCAACAACGACCGCCGGCCCGACCTCTTGTTCGTCAACAGTTGCCCGTGGCCCGGCCGACCGATGCCGGACAAGGCCCCGTGCCTCGCCCTGTACCGCAACAACGGCGACGGCACGTTTACGGACGTCACCGTGGCGGCCGGGTTGAACGTCACGATGTACGGCGTCGGGGCGTGCGTCGGGGACTTCGACAACGACGGCTTCCCCGACCTTTTCGTCACCTGCGTCGGCGGGCACCGGTTGTTCCGCAACGTGGGCGGAAAGCGGTTCGAGGACGTGACCGGGAAGGCCGGGGTGGCCGGGCCGGGCGTCTGGCCGGGCGGCGAGTCGAGCGAGGCGTTCCTCAAGCACGCCCCGCCGATCCCGTTCGGCACTTCGGCCACGTTCGTCGATTACGACGGCGACGGCAAACTCGACCTGTTCGTCTGCCACTATTGCACCTGGTCGCCCGCGATCGACCTGAGCATCAAATCGACGCTCACCGGCTTCGGCCGCACCTACCAGCAGCCGACCTCGCTCGAAGGCAACCAGTGCAGCCTGTACCGCAACAAGGGCGACGGCACCTTTGAAGACGTGAGCGAGTCGGCGGGCGTGCGGGTGACCGAAGCCGGAGGCACGGACGCGAACTCCAAGCAGCGGTCCGTCGGCAAGTCGCTCGGCGTGATCCTGTTCGACGCCGACGGGGACGGCTGGCCGGACCTGGTGGTGGCCAACGACACCGTGCGGAACTTCCTGTTCCACAACGTCCCCGACGGCAAGGGCGGGCGGAAGTTCGAGGAGAAGGGGATGCTGACGGGCGTCGCCTACGCGCTGGCGTCTCCGCGCGGGGCGATGGGCATCGACGTGGGCGAGCACAAACCGGGCCAGCAGGCGGTGCTCATCGCCAACTTCGCCAACGAACCGGACACCTTTCTGGTGCTCATCAATAAGCAACGCCTTCTGTTTGCCGACCAGGCCGGCGCGACCGGACTCGAAGGGCCGAGCAAGGGGCCGCTCAAGTTCGGCACCTTCTTCTTCGACTACGACCTCGACGGCCGGCTCGACATCCTCACGGCCAACGGCCACATCGACCCGGACATCACCAAGTTACAGGCGAACCAGACCTACAAGCAGGCCGCGCAACTGTTCTGGAACACCGGCGAAGTTTTCGAGCCGGTCACCGCCGCGGCGAGCGGCCCGGACCTGTTCAAGCCGATCGTCGGCCGGGGCAGTGTCTACCTCGACTTCGACGGCGACGGCGATTTGGACGTGGTGCTGACCGAGAACAACGGTCCCCCCCTGCTCCTGCGCAACGACCAAAAAACCGGCCACCACTGGCTCCGCTTGAATCTCGAAGGCGATGGTACGAACAGCAACCGCTCGGCCATCGGCGCGGAAGTGACCGTCGAAGCGGGCGGTCAGAGCTACAAGCGCACCGTGGCGGGTGCCCGCGGCTACCTGAGTCAGAGCGAGTTGACCGTGACCGTGGGCCTCGGCAAGATTGACACCATCGACAAGGTGACGGTGCGTTGGCCGGGCAAAACCGCCGCGTCCCAAATGTGGGCGAAGCTGAAGTGCGATACGGTTTACCGCCTGAAGCAAGAGGCGGCCGACGCCGTCATCGACACGCCGACGACGCCCGCCAGATAATCAGCGGGCGGCTTCGAGGGCACTCTTGCGGTACAATTCGGCCAGCCCGTTGAGCGGCGCGACGCGCAGGTCCCCTGCGCGGCCGTAGTCCGCCGGGGCCGCGTCGAACTGCCGCACTGCTGCAGTCCGGCGACCGTCTTCAAAGGCGCACACCCTTCCAGCGGGGCGAGGTCGGCCCGCTCGACGTTGAGAAAACGGGTTTGGAGTATCGGCTGGAACAGCCGCTCATCTTCGAGGTTGCACCTGGAATGAATGCTCGCGGTCAAGCACCTCATCTTCGAGCCTGGCGACGAGTGCCGTCAGCAGAGTGAATCGCTCTACGTCGGCGGACCAGGACCGCTTGCCGGCGGCGTTCCCCCCAAAAGCCCCGTCCAGGTAGCCCGATTCCGTCAGGATCGTCGCCAGGCCGTCGCGCGCCGACTCGGGCTGGGGGTTCACGGTGACGGCCTGCGTGAGCGCGGTCATTTACTGAACCCGCCGCACCTCCGAGAGCAATCCACTCCCGCCCGCGACGCCGTTTTCCACGGTGGCCCCGAGGACCGATTTGCAACGGGTGAAGCAGCACCGCCAGCAGCAGACAGGAGACGATCATCGGCTGGAGGGTGGCCCGCGGACTGAGCGCGACGACGGCCAGCGCGACGAACCCGATCGCCAGCCAGCGCGGCCGATCTCGACGAAGTTGGAACGGGCCGACGCCGACGACCAGCGTGACGAGTGCTGCTTCCGACGCGACCAGTCCCGCGCCGCCGACGCCGCGAAACAATTGGTACGACATCCACTCCGTGAGCCAGGCTTGGTTCACCCAGCAGACCCCTTCGGTCGCGTAGTTCAACGGGTCGGTGGCGAAGTCGTACCGCCCCGCGGCGACGAGCCGGCCGACGGGCAGGTGCTGCCAGATGTCCGAGTTCCGGGCCACGAACGACGCCAGGAGGAATGCCAGGACCAAAACGAGACCCGCCAGGACCGAGTCGAAGTGACTGATCGAGCGGGAAGAGGGCGGGTGTCCCGCGGCCAGCGTGGTCATGTCCGCGCAATTCTCGAATGGGAGAGTGTCGCAGATGAACGCCGGGGATCGCAGCGTCGTAGAAACTGCAGGCTGTTACAGCAGCTTCGATGCGCGACCGTGGCCGTGCCGACGACCGCACCAATTTAATGGTAGACGGCGGACCGATCCCCCCGGATGATCGACACCTCCTTCGCCCTCGTCCCGGAGATTCGTTGTGAAAAGCTCCCTCCTCGTGGCGCTCGTCCTCGCCGGATGGGCCGGGAATGTCTGGGCCGTCAATCCGCCCAAGCCCTTGCAGTTGCCCGACGGCGTCACGGCCGACAAACTCACGGATGCCAAGGAAGCGGCCCTGGTCGCCGACCGACTCGACAAGGAGTACCCTGCCCCGCAGGCGGAAGCGGTCAAGATGCTGACGGCGATCCTCCGCGGCTCGCAGTTGAACGGCCAGGACGGCTGGTTCGGTCCAGCCCAGAGCCGGTACAACTTCGCACGGCTGGCCACGCTCTCGGGGTTGGACCCGGCGATGGGAAATGTCCCGAAGGAGATGTTCGACGGCCCAGCCAAGCTATTCGACCAACTCGACCGCGACGGCGACGGCACCTTGACGCCCGGCGACCTCGACTGGTCCGACCGCAACCCCTACGTGATGCGGTCCGGCATGGTCAACGGCATCTTCCGCCGGCTCGACCGCAGCGGCGACGGCAAGCTCACCCGCGAGGAGTTCGACGGCTTCTTCAAGTACGTCGCGGACGGCAAGGACTCGTTCACTGCCGACGACCTGCGGCGGGCACTCCTGCCCCGCGGCCCGAACGGCTTCAACCCTGGCGACGCCCCGAGCATCCCGGTGCTCGTGAAGGGGCTGTTCGCCGGCGAAGTCGGCTCGATGGGCGAAGGCCCGAAACTCGACGACCCGGCCCCGGACTTCACGCTCAAAACGGCGGACGGCACGCGAACGGTCCAGTTGTCGAAGCTGACCGGCACCAAGCCGGTCGTCCTCGTCTTCGGCAACTTCACGTGCGGGCCGTTCCGCAGCCTGTTCCCGGACGTGGAGGCCGTCTACCGCCGGCACAAGGACCACGCGACCTTCGTCATGGTCTACGTCCGCGAGGCGCACCCGACCGACGGCTGGAAGATGGACTCGAACGGCCGCATGGGCGTGACCGTCAAGCAGCCGACGACCAACGGCGAGCGCATCGAGGTGTGCGAGCAGTTTCAGAAGAAGATGAACCCCGGCATGACCGTGCTCGTCGATGACATTTCCGACCCCACGGGCACGGCGTACAGCGGGATGCCGGCCCGGCTGTACGTCATCGACACCGCGGGCAACGTAGCGTACAAGAGCGGTCGCGGGCCGTTCGGCTTCAAGCCCGGCGAAATGGAGCAAGCCCTCGTCATGACCCTGATCGAAACCACTCCGAAGGCCGAGCCGGCGGCGAAGTTGATGAGCGACCGGGACGCCTGGGCCAAGATGCCGAAGGCGGAGACCGGCGGCGGCGGCCCGTTGCCGAACTGGGTCAAGGCGGTGGCGACGCACCTGCCGCGCACCGCGGCCGCGATGTTGGTTCTCGACGAGGCCCAGCGGACGAAAAGCCCGCTCGACCCGGCCCTGCGTGCCGCGATGCGCTGGGTCATCGCCAAGGCCAACCGCTGCGAGTACGCCCAAAAAACGGCGCTCGCCGACTTGAAGCGTGCGAGTGGCGACGAGGCCGTTCAACGGCTCACCGGCGACCCGGCGAAGTGGCCGGCCGGCGACCGCGCGCCGCTCGAATTCGCCCGGCTGATGACGACCGACGCGCCCAAGGTGACGGACGCCCAGTTCGCTGCACTGCAAGAGCGTTACGGGGACAAAAAGGTCGCGGCGATGGTCTTCCTCGCGGCCTACGGTAACTTCCAGGACCGCCTGCTCCTCGGCTTGAGCATCCCGCTCGAAGCCGACGGCCCGATGCCCCCGATCAGCGTGAGCTTCGCGGCCGGCGCATTCCAGTCCGCCCCACTGATCCCGGAACAGAAGGAACTGCCGCAACTGATCTCGTCGGGCAAGTCGGTCGTCGCCGTCGAGCCGAACTGGTCGAAGCTGTCGTTCGACGAGTTGCAAGCCCGGCTCGAAACCCAGCGCGACCGCAAGCCGCGCCTGCCGGTGCCGAACTGGGACGACGTGAAGGCCGGCCTGCCGGCCGCGTTCACCGCCAAGCCGACGCGGATCACCTGGACCCTGTTCGGGTACGGCTACGCCCCGGAATTGGCCGTACCGTGGTCGGTCTGCACGCGGACGATGTGGGCCGAGTCGATGCAAGACCGCGTCTTCGAGGAGAGCCTGTTTTGGGTCCAAACCCGCACCGTCGAGTGCAACTACTGCATGGGCCACTGCGAGATGCTCCTGGAGGTCGCGGGCCTCGACAAGAAGGCCGTCGCCGACCGCACCCGCCGGCTCGCCGGCGACGACTGGAGCAGCTTTTCGCCGGGCGAACAACGGGCTTACGCCTACGCCCGCAAGCTCACCGCGACCCCCTGGGACTTGACCGCCGCCGACTACCGGGGGCTGGAGCGCGACCTGGGTCGGGACAAGGCGATGTTCACCTTCTGGTGGCTCTGCCGCGGCCTGTACATGACCCGCGTGTCGGACGGCTTTCAACTGCCCCTGGAGCGGGAAAACGTCTTCGGCGACCCGCCGGCCAAGAAGTAGACTGTTCGTGACTTCAGCATCGGAAAGTGATCGTCGCCCTCATCGCGGAGACTCGTCGTGCGTCAGTCGTTGTGGGCGGTGATCGGAGCCGCGGTCCTCGCCGGCCTGGCGAGCGCGGCCGACCCCAAGCCGATGGTCTCCTCGCTCCGGGCGGACGGTACGCTGCTCGTCAACGGCGAGCCGGTACTGCCCTACGGCTTCTACATTTCGACGGGGCACACCGGCGACGTGCGGTTGAAGTGCGTCGAACAGATTCACAAGATCGGCGGGACCGTCGTCCACGTCGAAGGCCCGTGGCACGAGGACACGCGGTTCCTCGACCGGGCGACTGAACTCGGCCTCTGGGTCGTCGCCGGGCACACGGAATCCGAGGCCAAGTTGGCCCGTGTCAAGGCGTACCGCGACCACCCCGCGATCGTCGCCTGGACCCTGCACGACGACGGCAACACGCTGTCCACGGTCGCGCACCTGACGGCCATGAACCGGCGGGTCAAGGCGATCGTCCCGCACCGGCTGACGTTCGTCCCGCTCGGCACGCAGAACCGCGACGTGCCGATGCCGGCCGACGACTTTTTCCGCTGCGCCGACTTCGTCGGGTGGGAAATGTACCCAGTCGCCAACCCGAAAGCGGCCGACCCGACCTTGAAGGCGACCGAGACGCAAATGACGCTCGTCGCCAAGGCGGCGACCCGGGCCGACCGCCCCTTCTGGATTCTGCCGCAAGCCTTCGCCTGGCCCGGCGGCCGGCCGCCGACCCCGGTCGAGTACCGCAACCTCTGCTACGTCGGCCTGATTAACGGGGCCAAGGGCGTGATGCCGTGGTCGATCTACCACCAGGTCGATGCCCCGGCGGTCCGGGCGAAGAAGAAGGCCGCAGGTCAGCCGGCCTGGGACGAGTGGTACTTGCCGGACAACGCCGACCTGTGGGCCGAGTGCGGAACGCTCGCGGCGGAACTGAAGACCCTCGCCCCGGACCTGCTCGACGGCCGGCGGACCAAGCTGACCGACGGCGGCGACGTGACGGCCGCCGTCTGGGTCGGCGAAACCGACGCATTGGTTGTGGTGGCGAACCTGTCCGAACGGGAACCCCGACCCGTCTCACTGACACTCCCCAAAGGCCTGACCGGGAACCCGTTACCGGTCTTCAACGGTCGCCCGGTCGGCCTCAAACTCGCCGCCGGGAAACTCACCGGCGACATCGCCAAGGGCGAGGTCCACGTCTACCGATTCGCCACGCGCTGACCGCCACCTCACCCCCTGCCCTGGATACCCGGGGAAAATCAGTCATCCGTCACGGCGTCAGCCGAAGACGTTGGCCTCGACGGCCTTGGCCTTCGACTCCGGGACACACACCGCCGTCAAGTCGTGCCACGCTTTGAGCGCCACAGACAGGCTGAATTCACGCATAGATGAAATTATTAACCGGGGGCACAAGCACAGGGTTTGTAAATCCCAAAAACTTGCGGGAAGTGATGAAAAGTGCGAGAATCCCCCGTTGCGGCATTTGGGGTCCGTGCTAGGATTCGCGTGCCCAATCCCATCTCACAAGCGCATTCGCCGATTTCAAAGTTGCGAACTCGCACCAGGTCTTTCGTCCGCTTTTGCGCTCGCCACTCATTCTTTCGAGGTGCCCAGCAAATGCCCTTCCCCCGCAACCGTTCGCCGCGCCCCGCCCTTGGCCGGTCACTCTCGTGCTGGCTCCGTCTGGAAATCCTCGAAGTCCGCGAGGTGCCGTCCGCCTCGGCGGTCCCGGATTTCACCCGCTGGCACCCGGCCGGCGGCACTGCCACTCCGGCCGGCTCGCCCGCCCCGGTCGGACTGACGCCCGCGCAAATTCGGTCCGCTTACGGTTTCGACGCGGTCGCATTCGGGTCGGTGACCGGCACCGGGGAGGGCCAGACGATCGCCATCATCGACGCCTACGACAACCCGAAGTTCGTGAGCAGCACGTCCCCGGGCTTCGCCTCCAGCGACCTCCACTACTTCGACGCCGCGTTCGGCTTGCCCGACCCGGTCTTCACCAAGGTCAACCAGTCCGGCGGCACCGCCTACCCGACCGGGGACACCGGGTGGGGGACCGAGATCGCCCTGGACGTGGAGTGGGCTCACGCCGTAGCCCCGAAGGCCACGATCTTGCTCGTCGAGGCCAACTCGCCGAGCTACGCGGACTTGTTCGCGGCGGTCGTCTACGCCAAGTCTGTGCCCGGCGTGTCGGCCGTGTCGATGAGCTTCGGCGGCAACGAGTTCTCCGGAGAAACCTCCTACGACGACACCTTCACGACGCCCGCCGGCCACGCCGGGGTCACCTTCCTGGCCTCGACCGGCGATTCCGGCGCGCCCGGCGGCTACCCGGCGTATTCGCCCCGCGTCGTCGCCGTCGGCGGCACTCGGCTGACCGTCGGCTCGGACGGCAGTTACGGCAGTGAGACCGGTTGGTCCGGGTCGGGCGGCGGGGTGAGTACCGTCGAGGCGAAGCCTGGGTATCAGGCCGCCCTGACGGCTAACGCCCGCCGGTCGATCCCGGACGTAGCCCTCGACGCCGACCCGGCTAGCGGGGCGGCGGTGTACGACTCGTACAGCCAGGGGACTGCGGCCCCGTGGATCGGCGTCGGCGGCACGAGCCTGTCGGCCCCGATGTGGGCCGGCCTGATCGCCGTCGCCGACCAGGGCCGGGCGCTCGCCGGCCAGGGGTCACTCGACGGGTTCACCCAGACGCTGCCCAAGCTCTACGCCCTCGCCGCGGCCGACTTCCACGACGTGACCGCGGGGAACAACGGCTTCCCCGCGACCGCCGGGTACGACCTGGTGACCGGCCTCGGCACGCCCCTCGCCCCGCTCGTGGCCCGCGACTTGATCGATGCGTCCAGCCCGCCGGTCACGCCCCCGGTCACCCCGCCCCCGCCCCCGCCCCCGCCCGCGGTCAACACTTACGCCTTTGCGGCGACCGGGTTGCCGGCGGCGATCAACGACCTCTCGACCACGTCCTCTACGGTCACGGTCCCGACCGACCTGGTGATCGGCAAAGTGACGGTAAAGCTGACCCTGACGCACACCTACGACTCGGACCTCGTCGTGCAACTCGTCTCGCCGAGCGGCCGGGTCGTGACGCTGTCGAATCGGCACGGCGGGTCGGGCGACAACTACACCGGCACGGTGTTCGACTCGACCGCGTCGAAAGCCATCGCCTCGGCCGCCGCCCCGTTCACCGGCACGTTCGCGCCCGACGGGACGCTGGCCGGGTTCACCGGCCTAGACGCCAAGGGCGCGTGGACGCTCCGCGTGTCGGACGTGGCCAGGCTCGACACCGGGTCGCTCAAGGCCTGGACCCTGACCGTCACCGGCTCCGCCGGGGTCGCCGGCCCGGCCGTGCTGGTCTCAGCCTCGCCGGTCGGGTCGTTCGGCCCGCACTCCCCGGGCGTTGCCTGGGTTCCGACCGGTTCGACCCCTCCGACCCTCCCCGGCCCCGCCACCCCGACCGTCGAGTCCGCGCCACGGCCGGCCGGCGAACCGGACGCGACTCTTGCGGCCCCGGCCGCACTTGCCAGCGCCGGCGGGACCACATCCGCGATCGCGAGTTTCGCCCCTGTGGCGGACTCTGACCCCTTCTCTCTGTCCGGTTCCTTCGGAGTTTTCGTCGGCTAACAGTGGTTTAGCCGAGACCGATACGACCCTGCTCGGCGGTGCGGTCGCCTTGTAGGGCTGACATTACTGCCGTGGTAGTCTTCTTGTGGCACTCCCGCGGCACGTGCTCACACTTGAGGATCGTGCCCTTCTCGCCGCACTCGCACCCGCGGGTCTCCGGCGATCCCCGCGCGGGCGGGTCGTTACGGGTTCGGCACGATCGGCACTTCGCAAAAAGTCAGCGCGGCAATGCCGTTCGTGCCGCGCAGCAACCGGTCCTGGCTCCAGGTCGCGCTGTCGAGGTACATCACTGTTTTCGCGGCCGACAGGGCGTGGAGCTTGAGCGTCAGCGTGTTGCCCTGCACGGCTCCCGACGCGACGTGACCCCGCGCGCCGTCGAGGCTGAACTCGCCGGCAAGCTTGGCGTCCCACGTCACCGGCTGGTCGAACTCCAGCGCGAGTTCGTCGCGCTGGTCGCTCGTGAAGTACGCCCGCTTGAGGTCCGGGGCGGTGACGGAAGTCGCCGACTTCACGCCGTACAGGTCGCGCTCCATCAGCGGGCCGATCAGCTTGGCGAATTCGGCGTAGCCTTCGAGAGGGAAGTGGCAGCCGCCGGGCGGGCGGACGCCCAGCGTGGACATCACACTCAGGTTCGAGAACAGCTTCGGCAAATTCCGCTGCACCTCGCGCAGCCGGTTGTCCGAGCCGTTGACGCCCATCGAGCACGACTTCGGCCAAATCTGGAAGGCGTAGTAGTGGCGGACGTTGGGGAAGTCGGTCTTCCAGCCGGCCGCCAGGCTCACGAAGTCTTGCTGGTACGTCTCGAAGCCGTAGCCGCCGGTCGGGCCGTCGGACCCCTGGTCGTTCTCGCCCTGGTGCCACAAGACGGCGCGGACGCCGTGCGTCAGCTTCGCTTCCCGGACGCGCCAAAGCAGCCGGCCGTAGATCGTCGCCACGTCGGTCGGGTCGGCGGGGTTGCGCTGGTGGGTGTCGATGCGCGTGCCGCCGACCGCGCCGTTGAGGACGCAGACCGGCACCTTCTGACCCTCGACCAGCCGCCGCGCCAGGTCCATGCCCCACGCGCCGATCTGGAACTCGCCGCCGGCGCGACTGCGGACCACGGCGTGGCCCCAGCGCTTCGACCGCGCGCCCTTCGGGTCGCCGGCCACGCTGCCGAAGCTGCGGACCCAGTCGCTGGTGAACGGCGCGTCGGCGGGGCCAAAGGCGGTGGCCTCGGCGTTCGACTGGCCGTCGATGACGTAGGCGTCGCCGCAGACGAGGTTGCCGACCGTGTCGAGCGTCTTGGCGACGCCGCCGGTCGTGGTGCCGAACTCGACTTGGTACTTCACGAGGCCCGGCTTGAGCTTCGCCGTCAGCGCGTACGACAGGTTGGCGAGCGGCTTCGCCGTCACCGTCTCGACGACTTTGTCGTCGGCGGAGAGCTTCAGGAACACTGAGTCCGCGGCGGCCGCGAGGGTGCCGTTGTAGACCAGCGTGCCTTCGTTGCGGTCGTCGCGCGGGTAGAACTGGCCGGCCTCGGGCTTCTCGTCCGGCGTCGGCGTGCGCGGGACATCGGCGTCGGTCGCCGGCTCCGTCACCGCGACCGTCGCCCTGCGAACCGTGGCCACGCCGCCGTTGTCGATGGCGACGCGCACCGTCATCGGGCCGCTGTTCTGGGCACGCTTCAGCAGCAGTTTTCCCGGCACGACCTCTTGCACGACCGCCACGCCCGACACGGCCCAGGCGTAGCGCAGCGTGCCGGCCCCGGCGGCCCGCATGGCGGCGGCGTTGGTGACTGTCGGCAAGACCTCAATCGCCGTGCGGCCGTCCCAGGTCGC
This sequence comes from Fimbriiglobus sp., assembly GCA_043745465.1. Taxonomy (GTDB): domain Bacteria; phylum Planctomycetota; class Planctomycetia; order Gemmatales; family Gemmataceae; genus Fimbriiglobus. Next base: position 6,093 of record JAYTSV010000241.1, on the reverse strand, counting down.
TGGGGTTGACACCGCGAACGCCGGCTCGGGGATCGCCTCCCGGACCGTCACGGCGACCTCCTTCGACTTCACCTCGGTGGGGTAAACCGCCTTGAACCGCAGCGTCAACGTCTGGTCGCCGACCACCCGGCCGGCGTCGAGGGTGTACGCGAAGCGGTCGGTGGCGACGACGCGCTCGACGCCGCCCTGGACCACCGACCAGGAGACCTTCTGCGCCCCGCCCGCCTCCGCGGTGAGCGTCACACTTTGGCCCTCGGCCACGGTCACTTGTGCCGGCGAGACGCCGAAGGCGGTGCCGGGCCGGACGATCGGGCCGACCAGCGTTTGCAGCGGCTTCTGGTTCTCGTACTCCAGGCGGACCCAGTCGGCCGACCGCGCGACTTTCGAGACGCGCACCTCGTCGATGTCGCCGACGAAGTCGGAGTTGCCGTACCAGCCGCCGATCCAGAGGCGGGCCGGGGCCTTGACGTTGAGCAGCGGCGTCGCGGACGTGTCGAGTCGGCCGTTGACGTAGTCCTTGCCGTCGCCGCGGTCGTAGGTGTGGGCGACGTGGACCCACTCGCCCAGGGGGATTCTGACTTTGCCGGCCACGTCGGCGAAGTTGCTGTCGATGTGCAGGTGCGGCGGGCTGCGGAGTTGCATGCGCACCTTGCCGCCTTGGCCGCCCTCGATCCCCCAGCCGAGGACGGTGACGTTGGTCTTCTCGGCGCGGAACCACGCCTCGCTGGTGTGCGGACTCGCCCCGAGGGGGTAGCTCGTGATCTTGTCGCCACCGTGGACGCCCTTGCCGCCGGGGAAGTGCCGGGACCCGCCGACGACTCCGGGGGCCGGCGTCGTGCCGCCGTCCTTCGATTCGAGCGTGCCGACTTCGTCGTTCACCGCGTCGCCGAGGTGCCAGACGCTGAGGTAGCCGTTCGAGGCGTTGAACACCGCCTTGCCGTCGGACGCACTCACCGCGTCGGCCTTGCCCCAGTGCAACCGGACCTCCTGGCGGGCGTTGCCGACCAGCTTGGGGAGGCGCACCCAGACGGCGGCGACGCCGTTGGCCGCGTCCCACTCGTCGATCTGGAACGCCAGCGGCTCGCCTCCGCCCGACGACACGCGCAGGTCGTCGCCGTTCGGCTTGGCCTGGGCGAAGTCGAAGGAGTCCTTGTGCAGCCGGACCAGCAGCGGGAAGCCCTCGACGGCCGCCGCCGGCAAGTCGGCCCCCTCGGGCGTGGTCAGGACGAACGCCGACCCGGCGTGTCGCCAGCCGGGATATTGCGCCGGCGCGGGGCCGGCGACGGCGAGGCCGAGCGCGACGGCCGCGTAGAGTCGAAGGGGCATGTCGGGAATCCCAGGGAGGTTGGGGGGCGAACTATCTAGGGCCGGCGGGCAGGTTGTCGTTCAGGTAGCGGGTGAGCAGGCCGTACAAGTGGCGGCTCGTGTTCTTGCCCTCGTTGATCGAGTGACTGCGGTTCGGGTAGGCCATCAGCGTGAACGGCTTGTCGAGTTCGATGAGCTTGTCGGCGAGCTTCTCGACACCCTGGTAGTGGCAGTTGTCGTCGCCGGTGCCGTGGACGAGGAGCAAGTTTCCCTGCAAACCCGCGGTGTGCGTGATCGGCGAGCCGGAGGCGTAGTCGGCGGCGTTCGTCTGCGGCAGACCCATGTAGCGCTCCTGGTAGATCGTGTCGTACAGGCGCATGTCCGGCACCGGGGCGACTGCCAGGCCAGTGCGGTACAAGTCGGGGGACCGGAAGAGCAGGTTCAGCGTCGTGGAGCCGCCGCCGCTCCAGCCCCAGACGCCGACCCGCGTGGAGTCGAGGTACGGGCGGCTCTTGAGGATCTCCCGCGCCGCGGCGGCTTGCTCCTCGGCGGCCAGGGTGCCGACCTTGCGGTAGACGCACTTGCGCCAGTCGCGGCCGCGCGGGCAGGGCGTCCCGCGGTTATCGACGCAGGCCACGACGTACCCTTGTTGCGTGAGCATCTGGTGCCAGAGGTAGTTGGTGCCGCCCCAGCGATCGACGACCGTCTGCCCGGCCGGCTCGCCGTAAACGTGGAAGACGACCGGGTACTTCTTCGCCGGGTCGAAGTCGGCCGGCTTCATCAGCCAGCCGTCGAGTCCCAGGCCGTCGCCGAGGCCGATGTCGGTGCGGAAGAACTCGACCGGCGTCCGCGCGAGCTTGCCGACCGCCTCACGCAGCCTGTCGTTCGCCGCGAGCGTGCGCAGAACCTCGTGGGCCGGCAGTGAGACGAGTTCGACGCGTGGCGGGTTCCCGAACCTGGAGAAGGTGTGGATCGCGGACGCGCCGTCGGGCGCGACGTTGTAGTCGTGCCACCCCGACTGGTCGGCGGGGGTCACCCGCTCGCGCTTCCCCGAGCCGTCCGTCGGCACACTGTAGAGGGCGCACTGGGTCGGGTTGTCCGGCGCGGCGAGGAAGTAGACGCGGCCGGCCTTCTCGTCGATTTCGATGAGCCGAATCACGTCGTAATTGCCGGGCGTGAGGCACCGCGATCCGCTGCCGTCCCGCGCGGCGAAATACGAATGCCGCCAGCCGTCGCGCTCGCTGAGCCAGGCGAACGACTTGCCGCCCTCGACCCACTCCAGCGGCCCGTCGTGGACATCGACCCAGGCCGCGTCGCGCTCGGTCAGCACGGTGCGGACCTTGCCCGTCGTGGCGTCGGCGAGCATCACGTCGATGGCGTTCTGCAGGCGGTTCGCCCGGCGGACGACCAGCTCGTCGGAGTTGCCGGCCCACTCCATCCGAGGGAGGTAGAAGTCGGTGCGGGTGTCGCCGGGCACGGCCAGCCACGTCGTGTCGCCGCCGGCCGCGGGCACCACGCCGACCCGGCAGACCGAGTTGCGCTCGCCGGCCTTGGGGTAGGCGAACGCCTTGACGACCGGGTACTTCGCGGCCGTGTTGTCGATCATCGAGAAGGTCGGCACGCCGGCCGTGTCGAGTTGCCAGTACGCCACCCGCTTGCCGTCGGGACTCCAGCGCCAGCCGTCGCGGCAGTCGAACTCCTCCTCGTAAACCCAGTCGAACGTGCCGTTGATGATGTCGGGAGTGCCGTCGGTGGTGAGCCCGGTCGCCGGCCCGCCATCGACCGGCTCGACGAGCAGGTTGTTATCACAGACGTAGCCGACGCGAGTGCCGTCCGGCGACAGCTTGGCGAACATCAGCGTCGAGGGCTTGACCGCGCCGCCAAGTTTCGTGAGCTTGCCCGTCGAGCGGCGGAAGGCCCAGTAGTCGCCCCGCGTGTTCTGCCGCCAGACCTTGATCGTGTTCGTGAAGATCAAGACGAGGTCGCGGTCCTTCGACAGCTCGTAGCCGTCGATCGACAGCGGCTCGGTGGCGTCGGGCGGAATGAGCTTCTCGCCCGGCACCAATACGCTGGTGTCGCCGCTCGCCTCGACGCGGACGAGGTCGCTGGCCCCCTTGCGCGTCTTCGACGGCAGCAGGTTCGTGAACGCCCCATTCTCAAGCCACTTCGTCGCGGGGACGCGGTCGCCGCGGAAGTCGTCCGACGCGAAGATGCGCCCCAGGGTGAGTTTGGCGGGGTCGGCGGGCAACGATTGCGCCCGCGCCGCCCCCGCCGCGAAGACCAGGACGCAGGCGATCGAACGCAGCATGAGTGGCTCCAAACCCGAGGGGGAAGCAGCGACGCGGGGGTTACTCGACGACGACGACCGGCTTGCCGAGCACGTCCATCTTCGGGCGGACGCCGAGGCCCGGCTGCGTCGAGGCAGCCAGGCGGCCGTTCGCGCGCTGCGGTGCCCCGTCGGCCGTCGAGACGGTGACGTAACTGTTGAAGTCGGTGCTGGAGAACAGGAATTCCGTCGGGGTGCTGTGGGCCAGGTGCGCGATGGCGGCCGTGGCGATGTCGCCGCCCCAACTGTCTTCGAGGGTCATGGCGATGCCCATCGTCACGCACAGGTCGCGGGCCTGCCGGGTCTTCGTCAGGCCGCCGAGCTTGCTGATCTTGAGGTTCACCACGTCCATCGCCAGGTCGGCCTTGGCCCGCAGCAGCACGTCCAGGCCGTCGATGTTCTCGTCGAGCACGAACGGGTGGCTCGTGTGCCGGCGGACGCTCAGGCACTCCTCGTAAGTCAGGCACGGCTGCTCGATGTACACGTCGATGTCGCGCACGGCCCGCACCACGCGCATCGCCTCGTGCTGCGTCCAGCCGGTGTTGGCGTCGGCCACCAGCCGGTCGCCAGACAGCAGCGTCGCGGCCACGGCCCGGATGCGCTCGATGTCGGTGTCGGGGTCGCCGCCGACCTTGAGCTGGAAGCGGCGGTAGCCCTCGGCCCGGTAGGCCGCGACCCGCCGCGCCATTTCGGCCGGCGACTCCTGGGAGATGGCGCGGTAGAGGGGAAAGTCGTCGCCGTAGCGGCCGCCGAGCAGTTCGCAGACCGGCATCCCCGCCGCCTGGCCGAGGATGTCCCAGCAGGCGATGTCGATACCGCTCTTGACGTAGGGGTGGCCCTTGAGCGCGGCGTCCATCGTGCGGTTGAGCTTGCCGAGTTGCCGCGGGTCTTCGCCGAGCAGGTGCGGGCCGAGTTCCTTCACACCCGCCCGGACGCCCTCCGCGTAGGCCGGCAGGTAGAACGGTCCCAGTGGGCAGACCTCGCCGTGCCCGACGAGGCCGGCGTCCGTCTCGACGCGAACAATGGTGTTGTCGAAGACGGTGACCGACTTGCCGCCCGACCACTTGTACGTGGTCTCGACGAGCGGCAGCTCGACGCGGTACGCCAGAATCCGGGAGATTTTCACGGCTCGGTCCCGACTAACGGTTGTTGCCAAATGCCACCTTGGGAGGTTGGTGTACAACAACGCCGGCCGGCCACGCCGAAATCGGACGCCGTTTCGATGCGCCGGGCCCGTCACGATCCTGTCGGGAGGCTGAGAGATGTTCGTTCGCCCCGCGAGTCTGATTCTGCTCCTGACCCTCGCGGCACCGGCCTGGTCGGCGGACCCGCCGACACTGTCCCAACGACTCGCGCAGGAGCCGATCGCCGCGTTGGCGAGGGCGGCACGCGAGCGCGGCGACGCCGGCCGGGGGGCGGTCCTGTTCTTCCAGCCGGCGCTGAGTTGCGCGAAATGCCACGACGGCGAGGCCGGCACGCAACTCGGGCCGGACATCGCCAAGGCCGGCAAGGAGGCGACCGCCGACTCCCTCGTCGAATCCGTGCTGCACCCGTCGAAGGTCCTCAAGAAGGGCTACGAGACGGTCGCCGTGGTCACGGCCGACGGCCGCACCGTCACCGCGCTGGTCGCCGAGGAGACCGCCGACACGCTGACGCTGATCGACCCCGCCGCCAACGGCAAGCGGCTCGCCGTCCCGAAGGCCGACATCGAGAGGCGGAGCGCGCTGACGCAGTCGCTGATGCCCGAGGGGCTGGTCAACGTCCTGTCGGACCGGCAGCAGTTCCTCGACCTGACGAAGTACCTCATCGAAGTCGCCGAGGGCGGGGCCGCGCGGGCCAAGGAACTCCGCCCCGCCGTGACGGTCCTGGTGATCCCGGAGTACGAGAAGCAGATCGACCACGCCGGCCTGATCGCCAGGTGGGACGCCAAGAGCCTGAAGCGCGGCGAGGCGGTGTACACCCGCGTCTGCGCGAACTGCCACGGGACGCTCGACCAGCCCGGCTCGCTGCCCACGTCGCCGAAGTTCGCCGCGCACGTCTTCAAGAACGGCAGCGACCCGTTCAGCCTGTACCAGACGCTCACCCGCGGCTACGGCCTGATGGCCCCGCAAACCTGGATGGTGCCGCGGCAAAAGTACGACCTGATCCACTACCTCCGCGAAACGTACCTGAAGCCGCACAACCCGACGCAGGCCCCGAAGGCCGACGCCGCGTACCTCGCCGCGCTGCCCAAGGGCACGTCGGCCGGCCCCGACCCCGTCGCGGTCGAGCCGTGGGCGGCGATGGACTACGGCCCGAGCCTGATGAACACTTACGAAGTCGGCGGGCCGGGGCCGAACATCGCTTACAAGGGCATCGCGGTGCGGCTCGACGCCGGGGCCGGCGGCGTGTCGCGCGGCCAGCAGTTCGCGCTCTTCGACCACGACACGATGCGCTTCGCCGCCGCCTGGACCGGCGACGGC
>JAYTSV010000240.1:0-11363 GCA_043745465.1 Fimbriiglobus sp. | reverse complement strand
AGTTCGAGGCCCACGCGACCTTCTCCTCCGACCTGCTCACCCCCGAAGAGGAACGCGAACTGCTCACCAGTTTCTGGGAGTGCAAGACCGACCTCGTCCGCGTCCTGACCCGCCACTTCCCCGATCTGCGGGCGGTCAAGCCGCCCCTCGAACCCTGGCCGATGGCCCAGTTCATCCGCGACAACTGTAACGCCGCGACCCGCGAAGTCCTCGCCGTCCGCCGCCTGCACGACCGCTACGTCCACTACAAGCACCGCCTCGCGTCCGCCAACATCCGCCTCGCCGCGCACGTCGCCAAGCGCTTCCGCCACCACAGCCTCAGCTACTCGGACCTGCTCCAGGAAGCCGTCTGCGGGCTGATGCAGGCGATCGACCGCTTCGACGTGTCCCACGGCACCCGCCTGGCCACCTACGCCACCTGGTGGATCCGTCAGACCCTGCAAATCGCGGTCGCCCGGCAGAGCCACCTCGTCAGCCTGAGTCCGCACCACCTGCAAGAGTTGGGCCTGCTCCAGCAAGAGAGCGAAGCGCTAGCTCACGGCGGCAAGCACCTGCCCAGCCCGCAAGAACTCGCCGCCCGCACCGGGTCGAGCCTCGAGCACTTGAACCACCTGCAGACCGCCACCCGCACCCCGGTGAGCCTGAACGCCGTCCTCGACGACGACAGCGACTTCAAGCTCACCGAAGCGATGCCGGACACGCAGACGCTGACCCTGCAAGAGAACAACGAGCGGCAAGAAGCCCTGCGCTTCCTGATGGAGAACCTCCGGCCGCGGGAGAAGAAGGTTCTCGACCTGCGCTTCGGCCTGACCGGCAGCGGCACGCACAGCCTCCGCCAGATCGGCCACCTGCTGCGGATCAGCAAGGAGCGCGTCCGCCAGATCCAGAACCGCGCCCTCGAAAAGCTCCGCGCCAACGCCGAGCGCGTCGGCTGGGAGCCGACCCTGCTGCTCGAGTAGTCGCTTTCAAGATCGTCGCGGCACGACGTGGTGGCAGTGCAGGCTTCCGGGCGAAATCGTCCCGTCGGTCTTCACTGCCACTACGTTTTTCGCACGTCAACACTGCGTTCCCTTCGGTTCACGCGAGCGGTTCTCGTCATCGGATGGCGACAGTTCAAGCGACGGCATCCGCGACTCGGGTGTCATACACGCCCGGACGCGCCGCTTCGGTCCTCATCGTCGCCTCATAGGTCAGTGCCGAAGGTACGCCGGATACGATCTCTCCTGGAGGTGTCCTGCGATGACGACCAATTGGCCGACGACCAGCGGACGACCAACCCGCGTAGCGATGGCGAGGCGGCTCCTGGGCGTTGCCGTGGTCGGCTTCCTTCTGGCGGGGTGCGGCAAACCGACCCCGAGCGCCGGGACTGGCACGCCTCCGCCGTCTCCGCCCGGCAACGGCCCCGGGCCGTCGGCGGGCGGGGACGTGCTGGCCAAGTTGCCCGGGGGCGACGAGTTCGCCGCCGGCAAGAAGGTGTACGCGGACAACAACTGTGCCCGTTGCCACAAGCTGGGGGACACCGGCGGCGGGGGCGGGCCGATGGGGGCGAAGGGCGGGATGAACGGGCCGGACCTCACCGCGGTCGGCGCGGACGCGGCGCACACGGCCCGGTGGCTGGCCGACCACGTCCGCGACCCGAAGGCCCACAAGCCGCAGTCCCGGATGCCGGCCAGCGGCCCGGACAAGATCGCCGACGCCGACCTGGCCGCGCTGTCCGCGTACCTCGCCGGCCGCAAGTAGCCGGGCCAGTCGCGTCAAATCACGCCGAGCGTTCGGAGCAGCACGATCGTCGTCAGCCCGGCGACGAGCGGGCCGGCGACGCGCTTGACCAGGTCCGGTCCGTTCGCGCCGCTCAGGGTCGCGCACATGAAGACGACGGCGGCGACGGGGGACATCGTCCGGCCGGCGGCGCTGCCCACGGCCACCAGCGCGCCCAGGGCCAGAGGGTCGGCGTTCAGTTGCACCGCGGGGCCGTGGAAGAAGCCGTAAAGACTTTGCGTCGTGGCCATGCCCGACCCGCACACCCAGGCGAAGGCGAACGGCACGAACCCGGCCAGCGGGTGCAGTAACCCGGGGGAATCCGCGATCAGGTCGCCGAGGTACTTCGCCAGGCCGGCCTGTTCGATGCCGCGGCCGAAGCAGTTCGCCGTCACGATCAGGCTGACGATGTTGGCGAACCCGTACCCGGCCCCCTCGAAGAACGACTTCATGCACCCCTTGGCCGCCCGCCCGGACACGACGGCGGCGACGAGCACCCCGAGCAGCATCGCCAAACCGATGAGCCGTGAACTGTACTCCCGGCCGCCCGGCGCGGCCCCGACCCACTCCGGCGCGATCGTCACCAGGTTCAACGGCGGCCCCGACAGGAACAGCAGGGCCAGCGGGACCAGCGGCACCGCGGCCTTCAACGGGTTCAACCGCTCGACGGCTTCGACCGCCGCCGGCCCGACCACTTCGACCGGCTTGTGCCGCAGGCTCAGCAGCCAGAAGACCGCGCCGGACACGACCAGCATCGGCCCGATCAGCGTCGCCACGTGGGGCACGACGAGCCGGGGGTCGCCGCCGACCTTGTCCATGACGCTGTTCAACTCGGGTGCCCCGGGGTTGAGCAGTTCCCCGCCGACCGAGCAGCCGAGGAGCAGGGTCGCGCCGATGGTGGTCGCCGAGAACCCGGCGGCCCGCATCAGCGGCACCACGACCGTGCCCAGGCAGACGGCCGTACTCGCCTGGCTGATGACGGGGATGTTGACGAGGAAGCCGGCCGCGACCACGCCGGGCACGAGCAGCCAGCGGACCCGGCGGAGCGGGGCGACCAGGACGCGGACCATGTGGGCGTCGCACCGGGTCGCCTTGAGGACGTAGGCGAAGCCCATCGCCGTGCAGATCGGCACGACGAACTTTTCGTCGCTGAAGGTGCGCAGGAACTGGCCGAGGATCGGCTTCACGTCCCCCGAAATGGCCCCGAGGGCCAGGGCCGCCGCGAGCAGCACGAGCCGCACGTCGAGGCCGCGCAGCACCCCGACGACGGCGGCCGCGATGACGGCGACGGCCCCGCAGGCGACGTAGTCCATGACGGCGGGCTTTCCGGTTAGCGGAGGTTGCGGCTTTCGAGGTGCGTGGGCACCCAGGCGCGCGTCTCGTCCGCGAGTTTCACGTCGGGCGGGAGGGGACCTTTGTAAGCCGCCGCCAGTTCGTCGGCGAACCCGCCCTGCTCGTAGGCCCGGTTCACGGCCGATTGCAGGTCGAAAATGGTGTCCTTGTCGTCGGCCGCGAGCGGCAGCCGGAAGCGCGGCAACCGCTTGGTGAAGGCCGCGGTGTAAATCTCGTACCGCTCCGGGGTGCCGCCGCGGGTGACGGTGACGGTGTGGTCGTGGGCCGGCAGGCCGTCCCGGGCGTAATCGAAGGTCGGCCGGCCCTGCGTGAGCAGGTCGATCTCGACGACCCCAGCCCGCGCCTCGGCCGCCCCGGCCCGCACCGCCAGGTACTCCGTCCGGCCGACCGCCGTCGTCTTGTTGCCCAGACTGACGACCTCGACGAGAGTGACGAGCCGGCCGTCGTCTCGGGCGCGGATTTCGAGGTACTCCTCGCGGTGGTCCTCGGTCAGCATCGACGTGAACAGCGGCGTCTGCGCGGTGTACTCGCGGACGCCGACGCGGGCGCGGTAGCGGTCCACCAGCCCCGGCAGCATCCCCTGGTAGAGCGCGGCGACGAGCAGTTTGTGAAACGCGGGCCAGTGCGCGCGGTCCTCCAGGAACGGGTCCATCCCGGGAAACGGGCCAGGCATCGAGGGGGTCCTCCCGGTCACGCCGCGTCGAAGTCCGACCGATTGTACCCGAGGGGGCCGGGAGATGTGGGAGAAGAATTTCCCCGCCGCGGGTGCGGACGAGAAGCCGAACCGTGGGTTCGGCAGCGGAGACGGCTTCAGTGCCGAATCACTTTTTCAGCGGCGTCGAGCTGAAATGCAGGACCACAGCAAACGTCATTCGACTGCCGGAGGCGATCAGCCGTTCCTACACACACTCGCATTTAAGGAGTCACGATGCGTGCATCATTGGTTTTCGTGCTCAGTTTCGTGGTTTGCGTTTCGGCCTTCGCCGACGAGTCCCCTCCCCCGGGTGGGGACCACCCTGCCATCGCTCGCTACAGGCACCGCGTGGAGAAGGAAACGGTGAACGGCGTCGTTGTGGACGCCCAGGGTCAAGTCGTCGCCGGCGCGGACGTGTTTGCCTTCGGCTACCAGCGGCAAAGCTGTCCGTTCCCGAAGGTGCCAAGCCTAGAACTGGGGCGGGGTACCACGGATCGAACGGGCGCATTCTCTTTCAAGTCTGGCACCATGGCGGACACCAGCCACCAACTCTGTGTGATCGCGCACGGCTACGGGACGAAATTCGTGGACATCGACCCCGACGGAAAGCTGTTGGATGTCGGCAAAATTGTGTTGCCCGCCGAGCGGAAGATCCGCGGCAAAGTTGTCGGCCCCGACGGCAAGGTTGCTGGCCAAGTCACGATCGAGGTCCGGTCCCTCATCTCGGACGGGTACACGATCAACTGGTTTGGTTCCCCTCGTCCCGGCGTAAAGCTCCGGCCGCTGACCACGAAGACGGCCGAGGACGGGACGTTCGAGTTGCGCGGGATTCCGACCGACGCGATCAAGATTTGGATCCGGATCGATGACGAACGCTTCGCGTTGTACGAACGCGGCACGCAGGTGGGACTTCGCCAGCAAGAGGGCATCATCGCCCTCGACGGCGGTGTTGAGAAGCCGGTCGAGATTCGACTCTCCGAACCGATCTACGTCACCGGCGTCGTCAGTCGAAAGGATACCGGCGCCGCGCTGTCGAAGGCATGGGTCGGCGTCACGTTCTCGGACATTGAGGTGGCGGCCGATTCGCACTCTGCCGCAATCTGGGCGCAGACAGACGAAAGGGGCCGCTACCGCGTGCGCTGCGGCCCGTGGGCGTCCCGCGTCCACGTGTATGCGTTCGCACCGCCGGGCACGCCGTGCCCCGATTGGTCGGCCGGCCCGGTCGAGGTGCCGAAGGACAAAGCGGAAATCGATCTGCCGGTTGCCATGCCCGTTGGCATTCTCGTGCGCGGCAAAATACTTGATCGGGGCACCGGCAGGCCGATCGGTCACGCGGGGTACGTTCACATCCTGCGGCGCGAGAAACCGCAGACGATCAGCCGTGATGACGCGTTGCGCACGTACTGGTCGAACGAGTACCACTACCGGTATTCGGCCGCCGACGGCACCTTTGAACAACCCGTACCGGCCGGTGAATCGGGCGTGATCCTGGTGAAAGCGCCGGACTCGGCCTACGTATCGCAGCTCACATCGTGCGGCGAAATCCTGTCCGGCAAACACGGGCCGTGGTGGTCCGTGGTCGAGGGCGTCGCGGAGGTCGAGACGAAATCCGATGCGAAAGGACTGACTCTGGACATCCCGCTGACACGGGGTGTGACAGCCGAAGGCACCGTAGTCGGCCCGAAGGGGGAAGCGGTAATTCGGGGGGTGGTCTTCACCGCCACGCCATTGCAGACCCATTCTCAACAATACTACGGCGAAGAGGAGTGGGATCGGCCGATCAAGGATGGCCGGTTCGCGGTCGAGGGGTGCGACCCTTCGGCACCGATCGAACTGTACTTCTTCGACCCCGAGCACCAGTGGGGGACGACGGTTCGGTTCGACCCGAAGGTGCAGGCCGGCAAGCCGCTGAAGGTCACGCTCGAACCGTGCGGCTCGGCCCGCGTGCGTTGTCTGGATCCGAAAAACCGTCCGGTCACAGCCTCAGACAGCGCCATGGCCATCCAGTCCTCAACGGCCTTGGTACTCGGCTTTCGCGCGTCCGACCCGAAGACATTGGCGATGGCCTTCCCGCAAAACTTTTATTTCGGCCGTCCCGCAGGCACCCTCGATCCCAAGCGGTACGAGAAACTCGCGCCGAACAAAGATGGCGCGGTCGTGTTTCCGTCGCTGATTCCCGGTGCGCCCTACAAGTGGGTGACGGCCCATACAAATGGGGTGTTCGCCGGCCCGCCGAGCGGGATCGCGGTGATCGTCAAGTCTGGCGCGACGGCTGATCTGGGCGACGTGACGGTTCACCCGTTGGAATTGCCAAAAGAACCGGGCCAATGACCGAAGATGGCCTGCCGGCCTGAGCGGTCAGAGGCCACGTCACAGGTGAACTCACGGTTCGGCTTCTCGTCCGCACCCGCGGCGGTGAACGGCCTACTCTTTCGGGGCGATCTTGGCGACCGCGTCGCGGAGGCGTTCCTGGCAGGTCTTGAGCTTCGGCGACCGGGCCAAGCGGGGGTCGAGCAGGAACTGGTTGCGGACGGCCGTCAGGTCGGTCGTCGCCGCGGTTTCGATCTTGGCGAGCTGCTCCTTGCCCGGCGACCCGGTCCGCACCTTGGCCCGCGCTTCGGCCAGCGTGGGGGCCAGCCCGGACTGGACCAGTTCGGTCAGGTGGTCGGTTAACTCGGCGACGCGGTCGGCATCGACGGCCGGCTCCTCGGTGGCGCGGTTCAGGGCGTCCGCGAGCGTGCCGAGGGCCAGGCGGCACTCGTCGGCCCGGTCGAGCTGCGTGGCCGCATCGCCGACTTTCAGGCCCCGGTCGAGCAAGTCTTCGAGCAGGTCGCGGTTGGCGTGCAGGAGCCGCAGGCGGTCGGCCGCGAGGACCGGGGCGGGGGCCGTTTGGGCGTCGGCCCAGACGGACAACAGGGCGAAGGCGGCGAGCGTCAACGTGAGGCGTTTCATGGCGGTTAGGCCCCCGTCCGGATGATCGATTGCAGGGCGACGCGGGCGGCCTTGGCGGTCCCGGCCATCTTCTTCAACTCCCCGCGCGCGGCCGGCGGGGCTTCCTTCGCCAGCGCGTCGGCGTCGGCCTCGGCGGCTTGCAGCTTGCCGTCCGCGTCGGCGAGGGCGTGCAGGCGTTCGGCCGGGGTGAGCGCCGGCGGCAGCAGTTTGGCCTGGCGGACGATGCCCTCGGTCACCGTCCGCGCGTACATGCGGCTCAGCGACGCCATCTCCTGGTCCGGCGCGGCCTTGTACACTAGCTTCGCCTCGGCGTGCAGGTCGGCGGCCAGGCCCGACCAGACGGCGACCCGCTCGGCCGGCGTCTCGGCCCGGGTCAGCGCGGCCAGGTGCTTGACTTCCTTCGACAGCAGCTCGTGCCGCAGCTTGGCGACCTCCCCGGTGCCGGCCGGCCGCGCCCCGGTCGAGGCCCACCAGACGCCGACGCCGACGGTCAGCATCGCGGCCACGCCGGCGGCGTACTGCCACTGCTCGCGGGCCGCCCACAGGGCCGACAGCGACCCGGTCGAGTCGCGCCGCGCCGGCCGGCGGCGCTCGATGATCGGCGGCAGGTCGGCGACGGCCAGGGCGGCGAGGAAGTTCGTCCGGACTTCCGGCAGACTGGCCGGCACGTCGAGTTGCGGCACGAGCCGGTCGAGGGCGATCAGGCCGCGGCGGAAGCGGGCACAGCCGGGGCAGCCGCGGACGTGGGCGGCCACGTCGGCCGGCAGCCGGCGCGGGTCGGGCAGGGCCGTCAGGGTGTGTTGCAGCGTCTCGCAGGTCATCGCGGTCCCTCGGTCGGTTCGTCGTCCGCGTCGCCGCCCCACAGGCCGGGGCCGATCGCCTTCATGAGCTTCTGCCGGGCCTTGAACACCCGCCACCGCGCCGTTTCTTCGGTGATGTTCAGCACGGCTGCCACGTCCCGGAACGACAACTGATCGTCCACCCGCAGCAGCAGGGCCGAGCGGAACTCGGCGGACAGGTCCTCGACGGCCCGGGCGACCAGTCGCAGCGATTCGCGGTCGGCCGCACTGCCGTCCGGGGTGCCCGGGTCGCGCGACGGCGGGTCGTCGCTCAGGGTCTGGACGTTCTTCCGCTCGGCCCGCTTCAGGTTCACGAAGTTGTTGTGGCCGATGCGGAACAGCCAGGCCCGGAAGTTCGTGCCGGTGCGGAACGACCCGAGTGCGGCGAGGACTTTCAGGAAGGTTTCTTGCGTCAAGTCCTCGGCCTTGTGGCGGTCGCGGGTTAGTTGGTACATCCAGCGGTACAGGCGGTCCCAGTAGCACTCGACGAGGCGGGCGAAGGCGTCGCGGTCGCCGGCCTGGGCCGCGACGATCCAGCCGATTTCGGGGTCCCCGGGCGTCGCCGGTTCGGCCGGCTCGGCGGGCAGGCGACCCGGTCCGTCTCCGTCCATGAGGCTACCCGGCGAGGTCCAGACTGGCGAAATCGTACCGGGCGTCACGATAGCGGTGCTCCGGCGGGCCGTCCAGCAAGCCGTCCGAAGGGTGTAACGCCCGACTACCCCCGGCGTTGGCGCGAACGGGGGCGCGACGGGGGCGCGGAGTCACAGCGTGGGGTGGCGGAGGGCGCGGAGGAGTTGCGCGACGGCCGGCGGGAGCCGCATCCCGGCGGCCTGCGACCAGGGGTATTGCGTCGCCGACCCGTCCGCGGCCGTAACCGACAGCACGTTCCGGTGCCCGGTCGCCTGGGCCGTCTTGACCTGCCGGAACCACTGGGCGACGAGGTCCATGACGGCCTGCTTCACGGCGGCCGGCACGGCGTCGGCGGCGGTCGTGTACGTCACCGCCAGGACGCCGGGCACGCCGGGGCCGTTCGGGACGGCGATCACCCCTCGGTCGGCGTGGACGAGGTACTCCGCTGCGTCGAGGGCCAGACCGCCGGCCGTGACGCCGGTCACCGCGAGGACGGGGTAGTTGCGTAGGAAGACCATCCGGGCCGCGGCCGGGTGGACTTCGGTGAACGTCCCCCCGGCGAAGTCCCGGCCGCAAAAGTCGGCGACGAACGACTCGGCCGCGGCCTGCAACTCGGCGATCAGCGGCGCGTCCGCACCGTCGGTGCCGGGCAAGAAGACGCTCAACTCGGTGGGGCTGACGAGGGCCATCGGCGCGATCCTTTCGGGGCGAAGGGTACGAAAAAGCCGCGCGCCGGGGACACGGCCACCGGTGCGCGGCTTTTCGGGGCACAGAACGAGGGGGTCGGTCACGCGGCGGGGCGTTGACCGAGGTCCGGCGGCCGGGTACGCTGGTGGCATGAACTACGCCCACTTGATCACCATTGAGTCGGACAAGCGGAGTGGGCAGCCCTGCATCCGCGGGCTGCGCATGACCGTTCAGGACGTTCTCGAATACCTCGCCAGAGGGATGACCCCCGACGACATCCTCGCCGACTTCCCGGACCTGACCGCCGAGGACATCCGGGCCTGCCTGGCCTTCGCGGCCAACCGCGAACGCCGTCTCCGAGTGGTCCCCGCCGCGTGAAGCTGCTGTTCCACGCCATAACAGAAGACTTCAGAGGTTAAGCCGTGGGCTTGGAAACAGATGGGGCTGACGTTGCTGTTTACGCGGAACGGGTACTCCCGCTCGCTACGGGGTCACTGGGAGATGAATACCACTACCAGAGCCTTTCTTTGTGCGTAATCGACGCAGTATTCTCCATCGGTATCAGGTATGGTACTGTCCAAAAAGTGGTCGCCCGCTATTGCGAACACACTAAACAGCGAAGGGTGCGAGCCGGCGAAATACTCCCGTTGCTCGCCAATCAGGAGAGCATTACCGCCTTTTGCAACCGTCCCGAGCAGTCCGACCCGGCCTTGATGGCAAAGTGTGTTTACAGCAACCACAACTTGACCTCAACGAAAAATGGCATCCTCAAGGCCGAGGCTGTAACCAAATTCGCCCAGTGTCTACAGTCCTACGGCGTTGAGTACCTTCAGGACGTACCCCGCGTCGCGGACAATGCGAAGTTCGAGAAAGATATCCACGACATCCACGGCCAGCGTAGTGGCCTATCGCTGGATTATTTTTGGATGCTTGCCGGGTCCGACCAGTTCGTTAAAGGAGACCGGATGGTACTTCGGTTCCTTGCTGCAGCGTTAGCCCGTGAAGTGTCAGCGCGGGAGGCGCTGCCGCTGCTACGCGCTGCGTGTGAGCGGCTCGTCGGGCATTACCCAAGCCTCACCCCCCGGCTGCTCGACCACGAGGTCTGGAAGCACCAACGGGCTACGAAAAGCATCAAACAAGGTGCCCCACCGACTCGGTGCCGCAAAGCTAGTCTCGCCAAGTGAGTCGGGGCGTTGACCGGCGAGCCAGGAGCGTCAGCGACTGGAGCGCGTTGATCTCCAGTCGCTGACGCTCCTGGCTCGCCGGTCGTCGGTTGCGGGTTACGCGATTTTGAGTTGGTCGCACAGGACGAAGCTTTCCAGGCGGCGGGGGCCGGCGTCGATGTGCTGGATGCCGCGGAGGTACGTCATGTCGTTCTGCAACGCCGTGTCGCCCTGGTTGCCGGCCAAAAACTCCATCACGCCGAGCCGGGCGACGACCCAGTCGGGGAAGTACCCCAACAGGGCGTAGGTCAGGTTGGTCGCGGCCCCCTTCACGCGGGCCTCGCTCACCTGGGACGACCGCACGACCGGCGTGCCGAAGAGCTGCGCCGGCGGGCCGGCCGCGGCCGACCGGTACGGGGCGAAGACGAACGGCCCCGCGCCGTCCCCCTCGGCGGCCGCGTCCGCCCGGCGGTTCATGAGCGCGGCCAGCAGCGCCTTGCGCATCAACCACGCGGTCGGGGCGTCGATGGCGTCCGGCAGTTGGGCCTCCATCAGTGCCACGTCCTCCGGCGCGAAGGTGTCGCCGGCGGCCCCGGGAATCCGGGCGGCGTGGGTCGGCAGCCCGGCGTAGGTCAGCAGCCCCTTGATCTGCAGCGGGCCGGTGCCTTCGAGCATCGCCAGGTCGGCCTTCGTCGCGGCCGCCCGGGCCATGTCGTACCGCACCAGCGCCTCGGCCGACGGGCTGGCGAACCGCAGGAGTTCGTTGTTCAACTTCACGAACAGGCCACAAGATTATTTACCTCCTGCTGCTGCTTTCGCAGGAGAAACTGAGTTTCTGGCTTTACCCAAGCGCGGAACGCACTGGATGAAGGGAGAAAGAAGTGGTCACTGACTCAATCTGGAAAAACAGGGCAGAACATGAAGCCCTGGTCAAACGACAGCAACAACTGCCACACGTCGCAGACGCCGGCCTGAGAGGGTGACGTAAAGTTGCGTTCTGATGACCCCTCGCAGTAGTTGGGGAGGCCATCTCACCATACTTACGTTGACTTCTTCCGCTTCGTGGTACGCTTTGATGCACCTGATCCCGGCAACCGGACTCGCCGCCAAACGAATGGGAGATCGTTACCCTGGTGGTAGCGCATGGTGCCGGTGATCGTGTCGTCGGCGGCATTGTAGCCGGCATCAGCGGCGGCACCGCTGATCTCGTCGCCTTCGTCGGTGCCGACGAACGTGAAGAAGAGCGCCGCCGCATGCGTCCAGACCTCGTCCACCCTGCCGTCGATC
>JAYTSV010000239.1:0-11379 GCA_043745465.1 Fimbriiglobus sp. | reverse complement strand
ACCAGTGGACGACATTGACGCGAAGCCGAGACAGCCCGGAGCCGCCCGCGGGGCGACGCGGCCAACCCTCGGCAACAACCGGGAACAACTGGACGCGGGCTGCCGGGGCAGGACGCCCCCGGACGCGGACCGGGGACAACTTTGGGGACAACTGGGTCGCTGCGGCGTCGGAAAGGGTGAGAGGACGGGGAACGAAAAACCCCCGCAAGTCTCTACGCTTGCGGGGGTTCCGGTTCAGCGAGGATGACGGGACTCGAACCCGCAACCTCCGGATCGACAGTCCGGCGCTCTAACCAATTGAGCTACATCCCCTTACTCACAGTGAATCTTAACGCCGCCGCACGCCTTGCCAAGGGGGAAACCGTCCCGATGACCGACCGTCGTGGCCCGTGTGTCCGGACGGGCGGGCGGGGCGGAAGGTTCGCGGTCGGCCCCTTACGACCGGCGTGCGCGGCGTTCGCGGCGCGGACTTGCGACGCGGATCGGAAATCTTTGCTTGAGAGTGCGGCACGGGGACTTACAATCGGGAAAGATAGGCAAGCAGACCCGTGCGTGCGGCCCCGTCAACTCCCGAGACACTCCGATGGCCAAGTTGTACACCCTCGATGAAGCCGCCGCTCGCCTGGGCCTGACGACCGACGTCTTCAAGCGCAAGCTCAAGACGGAGTGGGTCAAGGACGTGCAGATGATCCCGGGCAACCCGCCGCACTTCCGCGCGGCCGACATCGACGAGTTCGCCCGGGTGCTCGGGGCGGCCAGCGACCCCGGCCTCGTCCCCGGCCCGGTCGGGTCGGCCCCGGCCGAGGACTCGAACGACTTCGCCTTCGCCGTGAGCGACGACGCCCCGCCGATGCCCAAGCAGACGCCCAAGCGGCCCCGCCTCGCGGCCGCCGACGAGCCGCTCCTCATTGCCGCGGACGACGACATTTTCTCCGCCCCGCCGCCGGTCAAAATCGGCAAGTCGGGGAAGTCCGGCAGCGACAGCGACGTGCGGCTCGACCCGGCCACCGGTCCGGTCGCCCGCGGCACCGCCGATCAATCGATGCCGACCGAGGAGATTTCGATCGACCTCAGCGGCCCGAGCAGTGCCGTCATCAAGCCGAGCAGCGGGTCGGGCAAGCTGTCCGCGCCCAAGTCGGGGACGAAGCTCGCCGGGCCGGAGTCGGCGAAGATTCCCAGCCCGACGAAGAACCCGAAGGGGGCCAAGGCCGACGACAGCTCCAGCGAGTTCGAGCTGAGCCTCGACCCGAGTAACGACTCACTCGAACTCGAACTCACCTCCGACAGTTCCGAAGAAGTCGATCTCGGCGGGTTCCTGCTCCCCGGCGACTCGAAGGCCGGGCACAGCGGCATCAACCTCGGCCGGCCGGCCGACAGTGGTTTGTCCCTGGAGCGGAAAGGCCCCAAGACCGGCTCGTTGAACCCCGCCGGAGCGCCGAACGACAGCGACTCGGACATCGACTTCGAGCTGTCCCTGGACGCCACGGGGGCGGCGAGTAACAAGCTCACCGGCCCGAAGAAGGTGGTCAGCCGCTCGACCGGCCCCGACTCGGACAGCGAGTTCGAGTTGACCCTGGACGACAACTCCGGCATCTCGGACATCGTCGCCAACGAGCAGCTCCGCGGCCGCGGGGTTCCCGCCGCCGACAACTCCCAGGGCGACATCTTCGAGACCGATTTCGAGTTGCCGTCCCTGGAGGGCGAAGACTCTTCGTCCGAAGTCGTCGCCGACGCGACCGACCTGTCCGGGGAGGACGGGTTCGAGATCGACGCGGCCGACATGGTGGACCCGAACGACGACGAGAGCGCCAGCCAGGTCATGGTGATCGACGACGGCGAGCCGATCCTGGACGACGACGACCGGCCCCGGGGCAAGGGCCGCCGCAGCTTCGCCGGCGACGACGCCCTCGACGACGACCTCGAACGAGGGGCGTCCGCCAGCGGGGCGCTCCGCGGCGTCCGCGACGACGACGATTATGCCGGTGCGCCGGTGCAGACGGTCGTCGCGGCCCCGGCTAAGTGGGGCGCACTCCCCGCCGTGGTGCTGTTCTTGACGCTGCCGTTGATGTTCATCGGCGCGATCATGAGCTACGAAATGGTCCGAGGCATGTGGGGGTACCACCAGCCGACCCAACCCGGCAACTTGTTGGTCCGCGGCCTGGCCGAGTCGGTCTTCGGCCTCCCACCCGCCGACTAATCCGGCGACCCCGGCGCACGCGAGCTTTCACGATGCCGACTGACGCTCCGGGCGAACTGCCGAACTTTCTCGCCGCCTGGGCGATCGCGTCCACGGTTGTCGTGCCGGTCGTCGTTGCCGGGCGGTTGCTGAGCCGGCGTGGGGCGTTTTGGCCGCGGTGGAAGTTGGTGCCGTTTCGAGGCACGCTGCTCGACTGGCTCGTCCTGTATTGCGGCTACACGGTGGTAATGAGCCTCGGCATCGTCGGGCTTTCGTCGGCGGGGTTGTCCGGGCGCTCAGTCCCGCCGGTGACGGTGAACGCGGTGGCCTACGAAGTGTCCCTCGGGGGGGTCGCCGGAGGAGCGAGCGCGGCGACCTTTCGCCGGGATTCCGCCCGCGAGAATCAACTGCGGCAAATGGCGGCGGGCTTTCTCACACTGCCGGCGTTGATCGGCGGCGCGGCTTTTTTACGCTACGTCGTCCACGACATCCGCCCGGGGTTCGACCGGCGGTCTCTGCCCTCGGACGTGGCGCGGGGGGCCGTGGCCGGCGTCATCTTCACGCCGGTCGTTCACGCGATCTATTGGCTCTCGAAGACGCTCAATGCCGCGTGGGGCGGCGTCGAACAGGCGCACCCTCTGGCCGAGACGGGCGTCGGCCGTTCGACGGGCGAGATCGCGTTCTTCCTGGTTTCGGTCTGCCTCGTCGTCCCGTGGATCGAAGAACTCCTTTTTCGCGGCGTGATGCTCCGCTGGCTAGCCCGCCGCCAGGCCCACGCCGTGCTCGCGTTCGCCGTCGCCCTCGCTTTCGCGGCGACGCGGGGGATGGCGTGGGAACCGCAACTCGGCCCGACGGGGTTCGTTGTCGGCTTGGTGCTGCTCAGTTTCGCCGTCGAGTGGTTCGGGTCGAAACGGCCGCGCTTGCCGGTGCGGACGGTCCGGGCCGTTCTGGCATCGTCGGCGCTGTTCGCCGCGGCGCACTCGGCCGTCTGGCCGTCGCCCGTGCCGCTCTTCGTGCTGGCGTGCGGGTTGGGCTACCTGACCGTGCGGACCGGTCGCATCACCGCCGCGGTCGTCGCGCACGGGCTGTTCAACGCCGTGTCGTCGGTCATCCTGATCCGCCAGTCGGCCGGTTAGCGCCGGGCGACCGCTTCGTACACGGCGCGCGTCTCGACGGCGGCTCGGTCCCAGGTGTAGCGGGCCACTTGCCGCAGGCGATTCTCGACTTCCAGATCGGTCGCGTTGGGCGAGTCGGTCGCGGCGAGCAGGGCGGCGCGCCAAGCGTCCCGGTCGTAGGGATCGAGGTACTCGGCCGAGTCGCCGCAGACTTCGCGCACGGCGTCGGCGGTCGAGGCGATGACCCGCCCGCCCGAGGCCAGCATCTCGACCGGCGGCAGGCCGAAGCCCTCGTAAAAGCTCGGGTAAAGTAACGCCGCGGCCCCGGCGTAGAGCGCCGGCCGGTCGGCGTCGGCGACGTAGCCGAGGTGGCGAATGCCCCGGCCCCGGCCGACGCGCTCGTACAGTTCGCGGACGCCCTCCGACTTCCAGCCCCACGGCCCGGCGACGACCAGCGGGCACCGCTCTCGTGCGTCGGCCGGCAGCGAGGCGTAAGCCTCGAACAGCATCGCCATATTCTTCCGCGGCTCGATCGTGCCGACGCCCAGGAAGTAGCGCGGCGGTAAGTCGAGTCGGCGGCGGACCGCGTCGAGTTCCTGCGATGCGTGCGGGCGGAAGTTCGGGCTGACGCCGCAGTAAACCGTCGTGACCCGGTCGGCCGCCACCCCGCAGTGCGCGACGAGTTCTCGCTCGACCGCGTCGGAAATCGTTAAGATGCGGTCGGCCCGGCGCAAGCCATCGAGGAAGTGCCGGCGGTGGTGGCCGACGCGGTCGGCGGGGTGCCACTCGGGGTGCAACCACACGGACAGGTCGTGGACGTTGAGGACCGTCGGCAGTCGGGTCGGGAAGGGGACGAAATTGGTCTCGTGGTACACGTCGAACGGGTAGTGCCGGGAGTACGCGCCGAAGTGCAGGCCGATGGCGTCCCGCGTGAGGGACTTGCCCGCCGCCGACAGGGCCGCCCGTAGCGGGCGGGTCGGTCGGGCGGTCGCGTCGGGTCCGGGGGGCCGCTTGGGCAGGCGGTTCCAGAGTCGGCCGAGCAGGTCGCCGGGGTACGAGGTCACCTCGTCGCCGGGGAACTGGCGGGCCAGGGCGGCCGCGAGTTCGGCCGTGTAGTAGCCGACGCCGGTCTTGCGCTTCATCGCCGGCAGGCCGTTGAGGAGGACTCTCACGCGGCCCCGCCCCAGCGCTTGAGGAGTGCGGCCGGGGCGTGCCGGGCGTAAGAGAACGCGGCGGCCGTCGTGGCGCGGGCCGTGCGGAAGTCGCGGCTCCGCACAGCGAGTAACCAGGCGACGACGACCTTCGCCAGCAACGTCACTGCGGCGAAGAAGGCCAGGGGCGCGTCGCCGTGGCGGAGGCTCGTCAGCGCGCGGTTGCGCTCGACGCAGAAGCGTGACAGCGGCGAGCTTTCCCCGGCCGTCGCCCCAACGGCGTGCCGCACCAGCGACCGCGGGGCGTAAATCGTCGCTTGCCCGGAGTGCCGGCGTCGCCAGCCGAGTTCGAGGTCTTCGTAGTAGAGGAAGTAACGCGGGTCGAGTAAGTCTTCGCCGACCGGGCGCGGCACGATCACGGCCGCGCCGCAACCGGCGAACACGGACTCGGTGCGCTCGAACTGGCCGCGGTCGGCGTGGCGGAAGCCGCGGTCGGCCCCGCGGCCGTCGCGCAGCAGTGTCAGGCCGGCACTATTGATGACCGTCGGGTTCCGGGCGAAGACGAGTTTCGACACGGCGGCATCGGTCGGCTGGCGCAACGGCCGCAGCAACTCTTCGAGCCAGAAGGGGTCGGCGACGGTGTCGTTGTTCAGGAGCGCGACCCACCGGCCGCGGGCGGAGCGGAGGCCGAGATTGTTGCCGGCGGCGAAGCCGAGGTTCGTCGGCGACTCGACCAGTCGGCACCACGGGAAGCGGTCGCGGATTAGCCTGGCGGAACCGTCAATCGAGGCGTTCTCGACGACGATCACTTCAAACTGGTGGCGGGGCAAGGTCTGCTCCGCGAGGGCGGTGAGGCACGCCGGCAAGTGGCCCACGCCCTCGTAGTTCACGACGACGACGCTGACGAGCAAGCCGTCCGGGTCGGTCACGCGACGGCCCGCATCTCTTCGTCGTCGTCGGTCGATTGGTCGGCGTCGCCGCCCCCGTCGATCCCGCCGCCGACGTGGGCCGCCTCGGTCGGGGCGCTCATGCTGGCCCGGTACGCGGCGACGACCTTGTCGGGCGGGCCGTCCATGACGACGGAGCCGTGCTGCATCCACAGGGCGCGGTTGCAAATTTCCTCGACCGAGGTCACCTCGTGCGTGACGAGGACCATGAGCCGGGCGGTCGCCATCATCTCCTTCATGCGGTTGCGGGCCTTGATTTGAAAGGCCATGTCGCCGGCGCTCAGCACCTCGTCGATGAGCAAGACTTCGGGGTTGATCGCCGTCGAGATCGAGAAGGCGAGGCGGACGAGCATGCCGCTGGAGTAGTAGCGGACGGGGATGTTGAGGAAGTCGCCCAGCTCGCTGAACTCGGCGATGCCGTGAATTTTCTTCTCCAGGCTGGTCGGGGTTTCGCCCATGAGGTACGCGCGGTACTTGATGTTTTCCCAGCCGTTGGCCTCGTGCTCGAAGCCCAGCGAGATGTCGAACAACGAACAGACGCGGCCCTCAACGACCCGGGTCCCGTGCGTCGGCGGGTAGACCCCGGCGAGCATCTTCAACAGCGTCGATTTGCCCGCGCCGTTGTGCCCGATGATGCCGATGCGGTCGCCGTCGGCCGCCGACAGGGTGATGTCCCGCAGCGCGTGGACCGCCACCTTGGGGTTGCGCGAGGGCAGGAAGAGCAGGCGCGTGAGGTACTCCTTCAGCGTCACCTTCCGCTGCTGGCGGATGGAGAACGTCAGGCTCACGTCGTCGAGTTCGAGCTTGGCCATCGAGGCGGTCATCCCGGTGAAAGTCGGCGGACCTAGAGCTGGAAAATCACCTTCTTTTGCAGCGTCCCGACGACGCTGCACGCCAGCGCGAACAGGATCGCCGTCAGGCCGACGGCCTGGAGCCACAGTTCGGCCGGGGCGAACGAGTTCAGGTACAGCGGGTGCCGCACGAGTTGCATGAACACGTTGAACGGGTTGTAAGCGTTCATCGCCTGGATGGCGAGGTGCTGCTTCTCGGGCTGGATCATGACCGGCGTCAGGAAGAACATCAACGTCATCGTCACTTCCGTCAGGTGCTGCGTGTCGTGGAAGTAGGCGTTGGCGAAGGCGAAGATCGCCGCCAGGCTCCAGCAGAACGCGAACAACAGCGGCACGACGGGAATTAGCATCCAGGCGTTCGCCAGCGGGAAGGTACTGCCCGTCAGCGCGCAACTGATGCCGACGGTGACGACGAGCGTGATGAGGAAGTGGATGCCGGTGCCGGCGACCGTCCGCAGCGGGTAGATGCCGTAGGGCAGGGGGCACTGGCGGATGTACGCCTCGTTCTGCGTCAACGCGGTGCAGCCGATGGACATCGAGTTCCGCATGAACTCCCAGGTACACAAGCCGCTGAGCAGGAACGCGCCGTACTCCGCGATCGGCCGGCCGCCGCCGAGGATCGGGCCGAAGCCGAGCATTAGCACGGCGGACATCATGATGGGGTTCAGCACCGACCAGCCGATGCCGAGGACGGACCGGCGGTACTTGGTGCGCAGGTCCATTTTGACCAGCGCCATCCAGAAGTGGCGGAACGTCCAGATCGACTGCATGTGGCTCAGCATTCCGCGCACCGATACCAAGGGGCCGACCACGAACCGCGGCGGGGCCAACTTACCCCGCCGCCGCCGCTTCTGCTACCCCAACTCGCCCCGCCCAGCCCGCCTCACTTGCGCAACCGGACCTCGTAAACCCGCTGCGGGTGGAAGACGATGAGTCCCCCAGTCAGGGTCGCAACGCCGTCCTTGACGCTGTACTCGAACGCCTTGCCGGTGACGGGGTCGAGCGGCATCGGCAACTTCGTGTCGGCGAGCGTCGCCGGCAGTTCGCCGTTGCTGGCCGCCGCGTGCAGCCGAAGGCCTTCGAGGATACGCAGTAGGGCGACGCGCTGGGCGGTGCGGACCTCGGCGACTTTGACCTTCCGAATCGCGGGCAACAGGGCCGGGGCGAGGACCATCTCAGGCTTCGCGGCTTGCAACAGCTTTTCCTGCGCGTCGATACCGGCCAACGCTGTCTCGAAGGCCACGTTGCGGTACTTCATCATCTCGTCGCGCAAAATGTGGTAGGTCAGCACGTCGTCAGTCATGGTCACCTGCATCGGACTGAACCCCCTGACAGCCTCCGGCTTTATCTTGCCGA
Source organism: Fimbriiglobus sp. (assembly GCA_043745465.1). Classification (GTDB taxonomy): domain Bacteria; phylum Planctomycetota; class Planctomycetia; order Gemmatales; family Gemmataceae; genus Fimbriiglobus. The sequence goes on along the minus strand of JAYTSV010000239.1, from coordinate 3,783 downwards.
CGCTGACCAGCCGGTCGCGGGCCGCTTCGACGCGCGCCTTGTCCGCGACGAACCGGGCTAGCTTCTCCTGGGCCGCCTTTGACTTCTCAACGCCATCTTTTACGGGCGACTCTTCCTTGATCAGTTGTTGAAAGAAGGCGAGGCACTTGGACTCCTCCGGTCCGGTGAGGGGCCGGTCGAGCGTCAACAGGTAGTCGAGTTCAGTCGTCATGAAGGTGCGCTCGCCCTCGTAGCCCCGCGCGATGGTGTGGGGTGGGTTCGGAATCTCGACCAGTGACCAGAACAGGTTGGGGCATCCCGGCTGGGCGATCATCTCCTCAACGCGATTCCACGCGATGGACTGGATGGCAATCCCGACGAGGTTGCCGATGATCGACGGATGCGTCTCAAACATCTTCGCCAGCCCGGTCATGCTCCGCACGGTCACGATGGCCCGGTCGAACTCGCCGTTCTTGATCTCACCGCGGAGGCGGACGTTCAGCACGCTGGCGATGTGGCGCATGTACTGAACCTCGGGCAACAACCAGCCGATGCCGTCTTCCCGGATGTGGAAGTAGTCGTTCCACTCGGTGCGGGTGTAGCGTGCCGCGAGGTCCATGTTGGCCATCATGCCGCGGTACTTCTCGGGGTAGGCGATCCCCCCCATGACGCTCGCCTGGGTGCGCGAATCCTTTGGCAACTCGTCGAGGGTCATCTCGTTGAACTTCTCGCGCAGCTTCTCCGGCTCGGTGCTGTAAAAGTTGCGCTGCTCCATGAAGCACTTCATGAACCCCGACAGTTGGTCGCCGGGCTGCTGCTCCTTGTACTGCGGCGTGAGGTAGTAGTTCGACAGCGGCTTCGGCGCGGCCATCGGCGACAGCGTGATCGCGAAGACTTGCTTGCCGTCTTTCGCCTCCGGCTGGGGTTGCGCAGAAGCGACGGACGACGTGAGCATGAGGGCCGTGGCCCAGATCAGCGAACGCATGGGGGTCTCCGGGAAAAGGGGTTCAGTCGAGGATGCTGCGTGCCGTCAACGGCTTGCCCGGCGGTGCGAAGATGCCGCTCGGCAACGGCGGCGGCGGGTCGTCGAAGTGGGCCATCAGCGCGAGGTACGACGACGGGTCGGGCGGCTGCCACGGTCGCGGCTCCTCGGGCACTACCAGAGGTTCGGGCACCGGCTCGACGACGACCGGCGTCGGGACTGGGAACCTCTGCCACGCCAACACCGTCGCCACTTGCAACAGGACCAACCCCGCACACGCGGCTTGCCACGGCCGGCGACTCGGGGCCGACGCGCGACCGGCGGTGTAGAGGATCGCGTCGCGGTCTACCGATGTCGGGGTGAACTTCGCCAGGTGAATCAACTCGTCGGCCACTGCACACCGAACCTTTCGCGCAACCGGGCGATGCCCGCTTCGTACCGCCGCTGGGCCGTCGAGGTCGAGCAGCCGACGGCGTCGGCGACTTGCTCCAGGGTCAGGCCGCCCCACAGCCGGGCGACGATCGCGTCGCGCTCGGTGTCCGGCAACGCCCGCAAAGCCGCGACCGCGTCGGCGACATCGAGGCCATCAACGCTCGCCTCGGCGAACCACGCCTCCGGCCGGGCGACTTCCGCCTCCCGCCGGCTGCGCCGCCGCTCCGCCTTGGCGGCGTCCAGCGCCGCGTTGCGGACGGCCCGGAACAACCAGGCGGCGGGGTCGTCCGGCTCGACTCGGCGTTGAACCAACCGGCCGAAGGCGGCTTGCACCGCGTCCTCGGGCTGGGCGCAGTACGTCCGCGCGAGCAGCGTCAGGGCGGCCGCGTGGGCGTCGATCAGTTCGGCCAGGCGGGCGGCAGTCATGGCACAATCGAGACGACGCGGGCCGGCGGAATTCCCGCGAAAATTTGCTTGAACTCGCGGCGAACGATGAAATCGCCGCGGCCCGCACGGTGACGGTTGCCGCGCCGGTCGCTAAAACTCCCCGTGAAACTCGCCCGCGGCGTCGCGGTCCGTCCCTCCTCTCGATCAGTGAGACCCGTTCGATGGCAAAGCACGTTTATTACTTTGGTGGCACGACGGCGGACGGCGACGGCACGATGAAGGAACTCCTCGGCGGCAAGGGCGCGAACCTCGCCGAGATGTGCAAGATCGGCATCCCCGTGCCCCCCGGCTTCACGATCACGACTGAAGTCTGCGCCGGCTACCTCGAAAACGGCCAGAAGCTCCCCGAGGCGGCCGTGCCCGAGATCGACGCGGCGATGAAGCTCGTCGAGAAGCAGTTCGGCAAGACCTTCGGCGACCCGGTGGACCCCCTGCTGGTCAGCGTCCGCTCCGGGGCCGCCCTGTCGATGCCGGGGATGATGAACACCATCCTGAACCTCGGCCTGACCGACGCCTCGGTCGAAGGCCTTGCCAAACTCACCGGCAACCCGCGCTTCGCCTACGACAGCTACCGCCGGCTCATCGACATGTTCGGCTCGACGGCGATGGGCTGCGAGCACGAGGCGTTTGAGCACGAAATCCACGCCCTCAAGCACGAGAAGAAGGCCAAACTCGACACCGACCTGTCGGCCGACGACTTGAAGGAACTCGTCACGCGCTACAAGACCGTCTACAAGAAGCATGTCGGCGAGGACTTCCCGCAGGACGCCAAGAAGCAATTGATGCTGTCCATTAACGCCGTGTTCAACTCGTGGAACGGCAACAAGGCGATCGAGTACCGCCGCATCGAGCGCATCACGGGCCTCAAAGGCACCGCGGTGAACGTGCAGGCGATGGTCTTCGGCAACATGGGCGAAGGCTCCGGTACGGGGGTGGCGTTCACGCGCGACCCGAACACCGGCGAGAACGTCTTCTACGGCGACTACCTCATCAACGCCCAGGGCGAGGACGTGGTGGCCGGGATTCGCACCCCGGAGCCGATCAGCCAGTTGAACGACGAGATGCCCAAGGTCTACAAGGAACTCATGGGCATCCGCGAGAAGCTCGAAGTCCACTACAAGGACATGCAGGACATCGAGTTCACCGTGCAAGACGGTACGCTGTACATGTTGCAAACCCGCAACGGCAAGCGCACCGGGACCGCCGCCGTGCGGATCGCCGTCGAGATGTGCAATGAGGGCAAGTTCGACCAGTCGAGGGCGGTCAAGAGCGTGCCGCCCGACTCGTTGAACCACCTGCTGCAGCCGCAGCTCGACCCCAAGTCGCAGGTCAAGCCGGTCGCCCAGGGTGTCGCCGCCAGCCCCGGCGGCGCGTCGGGCCAGGTCGTGCTGTCGGCCGAGGCGGCCGTCGAATTCGCGGCCAAGTACCCCGGTAAGCCGCTCCTGTTGGTGCGCAAGGAGACCAGCCCCGAGGACGTGGCGGGGATGCACCTCGCCGTGGGGATCCTGACCAGCACCGGCGGCAAGGCGAGCCACGCCGCGGTGGTGGCCCGCGGCTGGGGCAAGCCGTGCGTCGTCGGCTGCGAGGCGGTCAAGATCGACGAGGCGGCGCAGACCGCCACCATCGCCGGGCACGTCGTCAAGGCGGGCGACTTCATCACCATCAACGGCACGACCGGCGACGTGATGATCGGCAAGGTCGAGACGATCGCCCCGACCATGACCGGCGACTTCCGGACCCTGATGACGTGGGCCGACAAGAGCCGCACGCTCAAGATTCGCACCAACGCCGACAGCCCGGCCGACGCGCTGAAGGCGCGCGAGTACGGGGCCGAGGGCATCGGCCTGTGCCGCACCGAGCACATGTTCTTCACCGGGGCCGACGAGGCCGAGAAGAAGGCCCGCATCTCGTCGATCCGCGAGGTGATCCTGGCCGAGGACGTG
>JAYTSV010000238.1:0-11482 GCA_043745465.1 Fimbriiglobus sp. | reverse complement strand
GAGCATCTGATCGACCAGAGTCGTCTTGCCGTGGTCAACGTGGGCAATCACGGCCACGTTGCGGATGTCGTTGCGCTTCATATCGTGCGTACTGCGTCAGGTGGTGGAACAACAGACAGTGTACGAACCGCACCGGTGCCCCGTGTAGGGGAACCGCGTGAGGAAATCGTGAAGGGGGAAACGCGATGCGCCTCATCCTGGTCCGCCATGCCGAAGCCGTCGGCTCGTACACGAGCGATGCGACGGCCGACTTCGACCGCGCCCTGACCGACCTCGGCCGGCAACACGCCGCTCGACTCGCCGCCACGCTGCACCGCGTCGGCGTCGCCCCGGACGTGGTGGCGACCAGCCCCCTGGTGCGGACGGTGCAGACGGCCGAGGCCCTCGCCCCGCTCCTCCCGGCCGGCCGGGCCGTCCTCGCCCTCGACCTGTTGAAGTCCGGCGAGTTGCGGCCGAAAAAGTTGTCGAAGCACGTCGCCGAACTCGGCGTGAAGACGGTCGTGCTGGTCGGGCACATGCCGGACATCGCCGCGTATGCCGCGTGGCTCCTCGGGGTCGGCGAGCACGCCGTGCCGTTCGAGAAGGGGGCCGCGGCGTGCATCGCGGTCCGCCGCGGGGACATCGGCGAGGGGTCCGGCGTCCTCGAATGGTTCGTCACCCTGGCGTGGTGCGAGCCGGCGGGCGAAGTCACTTGCCCGTGAGCACCCAGCGCCGCCAGTTGGCTTCGACCGCTTCGGTCTTCCAGTCGGCGGCCGTGAACGCGGTCCAAATCGTCGGCGTCTCGTTCCCCTCGCCGGGCTTGAGCGCCGTCAGGATCGCGGGGAACTTCTCCGCACCGGGGCCGAAGACCAGGTATTCCAGGAAGCTCGTGACGAGCACGTCCGCGTCGGCCGACGGCGCGTCCCCGTACACGGCTTTGAGTTGGAGCGCCTGGCCTTGCGACTTCTGTGCGAGCGCCTTGACCTTGGCCCGGTGCGCGGCCAATTTCGAGGCGTTGCCGTCCACCCGAAGGGCGACGGCGTTGCCGAAGCCGGCTTCGAGCCAACCTGGCAGGCCTGCGTCGTCGGTCGTTGTCCCCGCCTTGACGTTGAGTAGCGCCGACGCCACGGCCCGGGAGGCTTGAGCGGTGACGCCCGCCTCGGTCGGCTTCTCGTCGGCCCCGGCACTGATAACGATCTGGGGCGTCTCCCCGCGCAACTGGACATCGACCGCTTCCTTGCCGCGCGGCGACCGCTTGAGGGCCTGGAGGAGGAAGATTTTATGCGCCTTCGGGTCGGTGATGACGTAGACGGCCAGCTTGCCGGCGATGGGGTCGTCCTTAGCCTCGTACTTCAAGGTCTTGAGCGCCGCGGTGTACGCCTTCTGCACCTCGGCGGCGATCTTGGCGACCCGCTCGGCGGGGTAGGGGGCACTGACGATGAGGTCGGCCGTCTCGGCGGTGGCCAGCGTCACCTTGCCGGCTTTGATGTTCGCCTTGACGGCCAGGTGCTGCTTGGCGAGGGCGTCGGCCGCGTCGTCGGCGCGACCCGCGAGTGTGGAGCCGGCGACCGCGACGGCCACCGCGAAGAGGGTTCGCAACATCTTCATTTCAAGCTCCCGTCGTCGGTATTTCGGTGGGCGAACGGCCCCGCACGCATCATAGTAACCGACACTCCGCCCGCCGCGCCAGTTCCCGGAAATGCGGGGTTCCCCGATGCGTCTCGCCGCCGCCGTGTTCGCCAGCCTGGCGCTTCTCGCCCCGACCGGTGCCGCCGACCCGCCGGCCGGCAAGGGCAAGCCGAATCGGCTCGCCGGCGAGGTCAGCCCGTACCTTCTCCAGCACGCCCACAACCCCGTCGATTGGCGACCGTGGGGGCCGGAAGCCTTCGCGGCCGCCAAGAAGGAGAACAAGCTCGTCTTCCTCTCCATCGGCTACAGTGCCTGCCACTGGTGCCACGTCATGGAGCGGGAGTCGTTCTCGAACCCCGCCGTCGCCGCGATCCTGAACGAGAGCTTCGTCTGCATCAAGGTGGACCGCGAAGAGCGGCCGGACGTGGACGAGGTCTACATGACCGCGCTACAGACGCTCAAGGAGTCGGGCGGGTGGCCGCTGTCGATGTTCCTGCTGCCCGACGGCAAGCCGATCTTCGGCGGCACCTACTGGCCGCCCGAGGACAAGCAAGTCAGGGGTGAAACTTCGCCGGGTTTCAAGACGGTCTTGAAGAAGGTGCTCGAACTCGACGCCGCCGACCACGCGGGCCTCGTCAAGCAGGCGGAGTACGTCGCCAAGTTGACCGTCGAGAGCCTGGAGAAGACGAGCCGCGCGACCCCGGTGGCCAAGCTCGACGCCGACCTCGTGACGGCCGCGGCCGACGCCTTCGAGTTCGACCCGGACCACGGCGGCATCGGCATGAAGCTGCGGCTGTTCCGCGGCACCAAGTTCCCCAAGGCCCCAACGCTGCTCTTCCTCGTCCGGCAGGCGGCGAGGCCGAAGCACGAAGACCTGGCGAAGTCGGTCCGGCTCACGCTGGAGCGGATGGTCCAGGGCGGCATCTTCGACCAACTCGGAGGCGGCTTCCACCGTTACTCGACCGAGCGGACTTGGACCGTCCCGCACTTCGAGAAGATGCTGTACGACAATGCCCAACTGCTCGAAGTGTACGCCGTCCACCGGCAACTCACCGGCGACGCGGCGTTCGACCCGGCGGTCCGCGCGACGGCTGCGTTCTTGGCCCGCGAAATGACTTCGCCCGAGGGGGCGTTCTACTCCGCGCTCGACGCCGACAGCGAGGGCAAAGAGGGGACGTTTTACGTCTGGACGCTGGCCCAACTGGACGCGGTGCTCGGCCCGCCGGAGAAGCAGGCCGCCTTCCGCGACTACTACTCGCTGGCCGGCAAGCCGAACTTCGAGGGCGAAGCCTTCATCCCGCGCGTCAACCTTTCGAGTGCGACCACGCCGCCGCCGGCCGAGTTCGCCGCCTCGCGCCGGCAACTCTTCGACGCGCGGGCCAAGCGCGAACGACCGTTCCTCGACACCAAGGTGCTCACCGGCTGGAACGGCCAGATGATCGCCGGGTACGCCGCCGCCGGGGCCGCGCTCGACGAGCCGGCGTACACGCAGGCCGCCGAGACGTGCGCCGACTTCCTCTTGAAGACGATGCGCGACAAGAGTGGCCGGCTGTTGCGGGTCTACGCGGCGAAGCCGGGCGAAAAGCCCGCCGCCCGCGGCCCGGCGTTCCTCGACGATTACGCGTACCTGTTGCACGGCCTGTTGAACTTGCACGACGCGACCAAGAACGAGCGCTGGCTGACCGCGGCCAAAGCCCTGGCCGACGAGATGGTGAAGTACCACGACGACCCCGCCGCCGGCGGCTTCTTCCTGACGCCGAACGACGGCGAGCAACTGTTCGCCCGCGGCAAGGACCATTACGACGGGGCGCAACCGTCCGCCAACGCCCTGGCGACGCGCGGCCTGGTGCGGCTGACGGCGAAGACCGGCGAGCCGCGCTTTCGGGCCACCGCCGAGCGTTCGCTGAAGCGGTTCGCGGTCGCGCTGGCCGACCACCCGAGTTCGGCCCCGCTGACGGCCGATGCCCTCGACCTGTGGCTCGCGCTCCCCGACCCGACGAAGCCGCGATGACCCCCGACGCCCGCAATTCGGACTCGGCGGCGCTGGCGCGCGAGGCGCTGGCCGCCCCGGACGGTCGCGTCCGCAGTCAACTCGTCCGCCGGCTCGCCCGGGTCGCGCACGCCGCTGGTCGCGTGCCGGAAGCCTTCGCGGCACTGCACACGTCCGGCCCCGGCGGCGCGACACCGGCCCTCGAACTCGTCGCCTGGTTGCCGGACCCGGTGCCCGCGAGTCTCGCCCCGCTGGTCCTGCCGGTCCTCCAGAACGCGGACTTGCCGTTGCCCCTGCGGACCGCCGTCGCCGGCCGGCTGCTGAGCGCGGTGCCGGACGACCCGCGGTCCGTCACGCCGATCGTGCAGGCGCTCACCGACGGCACGTCGAAGGCGGTCGCGCTCGACCGGTTGCTCGACCTCGAACGGCACGTCGTTCGGTGCGACACCCTGGACGTGCTCGTCGAAGCGGCCGAGGCGAACACGGCATTGCGGTGCCCGCGCTGCGACGAGCGGCTGACGCGCTTCAGCCTCATCCGGCACCTCTGGACCCGGCACGGGCTGCTGTTCCACGACGGCCAGGCGGTCGAGCCGCGCGGGGTTTTAGCGGCCACGATCGCGGCCGCGGCGGAAGGCCGGGACGCGCGACTGCTCGACGAGAGCTTCGCCGCGCACGCCGCCTACTACCCCGAGGAAGACCGGCGGCTCGTCTTCCAGGCGCTGGCCAGCCAGGGTCCGCCGGACGCCGCCGAGGTCGAGCAACTGCTGACCGCCGCGGACGCCGACCGCGCCGGCCTCTGCCCGGTCTGTTTGAACGCCATCCCCGACCCGTTGCCCGAGTTGCCGCCCGAGGCGTCGTGTGGGGCGGGCCGCGTCTCGGCCGAAGGATACTTCGTCGAGGTGCGCGACGGCCCCGGCGGCCGCGCCGTCGAGGTCGGCCGGCCGCGCGGCGACATCGAGACGTTAACTCGCGTCAGCCCCCGCCTGTCGTCGCGCCTCGCCGGCGTGTACGCCGCGCTGCCGGCCCTGATCCTCGGCACGCTGGCGATCATGCTGATCCCCGGCCGAGTCGTCTCGCCGGTCGTGCCCGCGGCGGTCAGCGTGGCCCTCGCCCTGGTCGGCTACCTGCTCGGTCGGTACGCCCGCAAGCCGCTGCGGGACGCGACGACGCAAGCCCTCGCACTGGCCTGGTCGGACCTCGCGCCCGGCATCGGCCGGTCGCCCGCCGCGGTCCGGTTCTTGACGCGACTGTGCCGGGTCAGCCTGCGCCTCGGCGACCCCGTGACCCGGTCGCCGGCGGTGTACGAACTCGTCGAACACGCCGCGGTGTTGGCCGACCGCGGGCCGGCGCAGATGCAACTGCTCGCGGCCGTGCGGGTGTTGCAAGCCTTCGACGGCGCGACGCTGGGCCGTGAAAAGATCGCCGGGCTGGCGGGCGCGTTCCGGCCGTTCGTCCGCGCCGAACTGCCGCCGGCGTATGGGGAAGCGGCCGCCCAACTGGTGTTAAGCGTGCCCGAGGAACGCCCCGGGGAACTCGCCCGACTCGCCGTCCTCGTCCTGGCGGACGCCTTCGACGCCGGCCTGAGTGCGGCCGACCTGATGACCGTCGCCCGCTTCCTGCCCAACTTCCGCGACCTGATTTCGGGCGCGCTGCCGGACCACTTGCGGCTCTTACAAGTCGCGTTCGAGAACCGCCGGGGCTTTCTTTGGGCCAAGGTCGGCAACGCTTCGACCGTCTTCGAGTTCGCCGAAGCCTCGCCGACCGAGAGCCGCAAACTCCTGGCCGTCCACCCGGACGTACTGCTCGTCCTCGAACTGGACGAGGCGACCGAAGCCGAACTCGGCCGGGTGCTGGTGACCGCCCGCGGCTTGGCCGTCGGCCCGGTCGTCGTCGCCGACCCCGACGCCGTGATCGAAATCGTCAAGGCGGGCGACGGCCTGTGGCGGCTCCAACTCGGTGCGAGTCGCTTGCCGCTGGGCCGCAAACTCCCCGACCGCCTGCCCGGGCAACTGCGGGCCTGGCTGAAATTCCGCGACGCGGTCCTGCTGCCGCTGGCCGAGCGCGACGACGACCGGACTGTCTCCGAGGCCGCGGCCCAGGTTCTCACGCCGCTCGTCGTGACGTGCCCCCTGTGCCAAACCGCCGGCGTCCACCGCCGCGGCCGCGTCGGCACCCCCTGGCTGGCCATCCGCCCGCCGGGGTAAGTCTGCGGCTCCGCCGCAGGCGAGTTAGCCCGACGCGCCAGCGAGGGTCGAACTGTCGATGAGAATGTTCGGGGTCGTGGGCCGTACCGCCAACGTCTGCCCACTTCGTCCTCGACCGCTCGACCCTCGCTAGCGCGTCGGGCTAACAAAACTCGCCTGCGGCGGGGCCGAAACCATTGGAGGGTCGAGCGATGGGTTTGCCGGAGTGCGTCTGGTTATTGCGGCACGCCGAGACGGCGACGCCGCACGTCTTCCACGGGGCGGAGTCGGACGAAGTCTTGAGCCGACTCGGCGAGCGGCAAGCGGACGCGCTCGGGGCGTGGTTCGTCGCCCAGCGGCCGACGGTCGTCGTCTCGTCGGCGATGCGCCGGGCAGTTGCCACTGCCGCCCCGGTCGCGCGGCTGTGCGGGGTGTCCCATTCGATCGAGCCGGGGTTCCACGAGCGGCGGGTCGGCGATTTTTGCGGCCGCGAGTTCGGCGAAGTCGAGGTCGCCTGGCGGGAGACGGTCGCCCAGTGGACCGCCGGCGCGACGGATTACACCACACCCGGCGCGGAGAGCTACGCCGACTTGCGAACGCGGCTCCTCGACGCCTGGCAGCGGACCGTTACCGCCCACGCCGGCGCGCGGCTCGTCGTCGTCGCCCACGGCATCGTCTGCAAGGTGTTGCTGCTCGAACTCCTCGCCGACCACGGGCCGACGGCGTGGGGCCGAATCGGCAGGGTGCCGAACGTCGCGGTGTCGTGCCTGACGCCGACGCCGCAAGGGTACGAAGCCACATCGGTGCTCACCGTTCCGGAGCCGGTTTTGCGGCTCAACGACGGTTTGCCGACGGGTCTGGGGCCGGTCCCGGGGCGGCCGACGGTATGACGGGCAAGCCGGGTAAACTTGAGCCGAAATCGGCGGCGAAACCTCCCGGCATCCGCGTCGTTCGCGTGAAGTGGTCCAACCGGCGCAACCGATACTTCTGACTAGCAGGATCGATCGACCTGACGCCACGCCCGGCGGGGGACCGGTTGACACCGGGGCCGGGCAATGCGGCGTCAGGAGCGGTCCGATTCTTGCAGGGAGAGGCTTCATGATGACTCAGGAATCGCCCACCATGCCGATGAGCGAGACCGACGCCCTGCGGCAGCAACTGCTCCAGGCGCAGCGGCTCAGCAGCGTCGGCGAACTCGCGTCGAGCGTCGCCCACGAGTTCAATAACATCCTGACCACCATCATCAATTACGCTAAAATGGGCAGCCGCGGCCAGACTTCTGCCGCGCAGGTCCAGGCTTTCGAGAAGATTCTCCGCGGCGGGCAGCGGGCCGCCGGGATCGTCAACAGCATGCTCGGCTTCGCCCGCAACAACTCGACCGACCGCGAGTTGACCGACCTCGTCGCCATCGTCGAAGAAGTGCTGGTCCTGACTGAGAAGGATTTGGGCAAGCACCGCATCCAGATCGAAAAGCGGTTCGAGGGCCGGCCGAGCGCCGTCGTCGTGCCGGGGCAGATCGAGCAGATCATCGTCAACCTCGTCATCAACGCCCGCCAGGCGATGCTCAACGGCGGCCGATTGCGGCTGGAAGTCCGCGAAAGCCCCGACGGCGAGACGGTCGAGGTCAAAGTCGCCGACACCGGCGCGGGCATCGCCCAGGAGAACCTGCGGCAAATCTTCGAGCCGTTCTTCACGACCAAACTGCCCGACGAGAACGGCCACGGCGGTACCGGCCTGGGCCTGAGCGTCTGCCGGCAGATCATCGAGCAACACCACGGCCGCATCCGCGTCGAGAGCGTCGTCGGCAAGGGGTCGGCGTTCATCGTCAAGCTGCCGAAGCGCCTGACCGAAGACCACCTGACGATGTGACCGCCGCCGGCGGACTCCAGTGGCGGACTCCGGGCGGTAACGCTTCCGGCTCGCCTGTCAACGCTACTCGTTGGGCAGGGTGAACAGCCCCGTGTAGACCGTCGCGCTCCAGAGTAGCAGGAACACGCCGGCGACCGGGCGGTGCAGTCGGCGGCGGCGGGTCGCGCCGGTCCAGAGCATCAGCGGCAGTAGCAGTGCCGACGGTACGGCGAAGACGAGGTGAACCCGCAGGGCTTGCCGGGCTTCGGGGCTAAAGCTCGCGCTCACGTCGGTGCCGAGGCGGAGGAGCAACTCGAAGCCGAGGACGGTCGTCATCGTCAGCACGAAGAAGGCGAGGTTGATGCGGCCGTGTAGTCGCCGGTGGCCGGTGGCGATGGCCACGATCGACGCGGCGAACAGAACCGTGACGGCACTCACGAGCACTTTGAGCGTGAGGATGATTTCGGGGCCGGTGGGCATGACCTTAGTATAGCCGCGCGGGGTCAAACGCCCGGCGGCAGGGCCAGGCGTTCGCCGTAAGTCGCCCGCAAGTTGGCCGGCGTAAACACTTCGACCGTCGGCCCCGCGGCCACCTTCCGCACGTTCAACAGCGTCACCCAGTCGAAGTACTCGGCGACCGTCGAGAGGTCGTGGTGGACGACCAGCACCGTCCGGCCGTTCGCCCGCAGCTCGCGCAGGATGTCGATGATCGCCGCCTCGGTGATGGCATCGACCCCCTGGAACGGCTCGTCCATGAACGTGACCGGGGCTTCCTGCACCAGCGCCCGCGCCAGGAAGACGCGCTGCTGCTGGCCGCCGGAGAGTTCGCGGATTTGCCGGCGGGCCAAGTCGGCCATGCCGACTTTGGCGAGGGCGTCCCGGGCCGCTTCCCGTTCGAGTTCGCCCGGCCGGCGCAACCAGCCGAGCCGGCCGTAAGTGCCCATCAGGACCACGTCGAACGCCGTCGTCGGGAAGTCCCAATCGACGGAGCCGCGCTGCGGCACGTAGGCGACCGACCGCTTGTTCGCCTGGTACGGCTGGCCGTGGATCAGGACGCGCCCGCTGACCGGCGTGACGAGGCCGAGCATCGCCTTGATGAGCGTCGTCTTGCCCGCGCCGTTCGGGCCGACGACGCCCATCAGCACGCCCGCCGGGATGACGAGGTCGATGTCCCAGAGGACCGGCTTCTCGCGGTAGGCGACCGTCAGGTCGTGGACCTGCACGGCGGGCAGGGGGGTGATGGCCGGCGGGGCGGTCATGGCTGGAGGAACTTCCCGATCGTGTCGATGTTGTGCCGGACCATGCCGATGTACGTCGCCCCCGGCGTGCCGACCGGGCCGAGGGAGTCCGAGTACAGGGCGTCCGGCCCCTCGACGAGCCGCACCTCGCCGAGCTTCGGGTACTTGACCTTCACGTCGTCGAGCACCTTTTTCAGCCCCCGCGGCGGGACCGAAGTCTCGGTGAAGATCGCCGTGATGCCGCGCTCGCCGATCAGGGTGACCAGCGACTCGGTGTCGCGCGAACTCGTCGCCGACGCGGTGCTGACGCCCTGCAAGCCGTGGACCTCGAAGCCGTATGCCTTCGAGAAGTAGACGAAGGCGTCGTGCGACGTGATCAGGACCGGCTTCGCCCCGAGTGACGCCGTGAGCTTCGCCGCCTTAGCACGCACTTCGAGATCGAGCGCACCGAGTTCGCCCAGGTAGCGCTTCACGTTCGCCTCGTAGGCGGCGGTGTGGGCGGGGTCGCTCGTGCAGAGTTCGTCTTTGATCGTGATCGCGCAGTTCATCCACAGCGACACGTCGAACCAGACGTGCGGGTCCTCCGCGCCGCCATCGACCTTGAGCACCTGCGTCGCGTGGTCGAGTTGCCAACTCACGGTCGCGGCCCGCTGATTCGGCACACGGCGGCCTTCCAGTTGCGACGACATCTTGCCTTCGAGGTGGAGGCCGTTCGACAGGATCAGGTGCGCCCCCGCGAAGGTCTCCGTGTCGGCGCTCGTGGGCAAGTAGTTGTGCGGGTCGGTCCCCGCCGGCATCAGCGTCGTGACGATGACGTGCTGGCCACCGATGTTTTGAACGGCGTCGGCGATGATACTCGTCGTGGCGACGACCCTGAGCGGCCCCGCCCCGACCGGCCCCGGCCCGGCCGACTCGCGGCAGCCGCACGCCATCAGGGTCAAACAACTCGCCACAACGGACAGGACCAACCGAGAGAAACGCAGGCTCATGACGGGGCACCCGAATGAAATCTTCCCACGGCATAGTGTAGGCTAACAAACTCAATTAGGCGAAACGAAACTCCCGGAGTCTGCTTGGCACGGGTGTGGCACCGGCTATCTTGCACCGTAGCTCTTTGCATTCCGAAACGCCCGGCTGACAGGTCCGCCCGATGACCCCTGCGAAAAAGAACGTCCTCGTCGTCGGCAAGGGCGGCCGGGAGCACGCCATCGTCTGGAAGCTCGCGCAGTCGCCTTCGGCCGGACGCATTTATTGTGCCCCGGGCAACGCCGGCACCGCCCAGTCGGCGACCAACGTGACCTTCGACGGGACCGACTTCGAGCGGATGACCCGCTTCTGCCTCAAGGAAAACGTCCACCTCGTCGTCATCGGCCCGGAAGACGCGCTGGCCCTCGGCCTGTCGGACTACCTGCGGCAGCGCGGCATCAAGGTCTTCGGGCCGACGAAGGACGCGGCCCGGATCGAGTCGAGCAAGGTCTTCTCGAAGAACCTGATGCGGCACGCCGACGTGCCGACGGCGGACTACCGCGTCTTCGACCACCCCGAGGCGGCCCGCACCTACATCGACACGCGCGACTACCCCGTCGTCGTCAAGGCGGACGGTCTGGCCGCGGGCAAGGGCGTGATCGTCTGCAAGGACAACCCCGAGGCCCGCAAGGCGATCGACCGCATCATGGTCAAGGAAGAGTTCGGCCAGGCCGTCGGCCGCCAGGTCGTCGTCGAAAAGCGGCTCGAAGGCGAGGAAGTTTCGATCCTCGGTTTCGTCAGCGGCCGGAGCATTCTGCTGCTTCCGCCGTGCCAGGACCACAAGGCGGTGAACGACGGCGATCAGGGGCCGAACACCGGCGGGATGGGCACGTACTGCCCCGCCCCGGCCGGTACGCCGGAAGTCATGGCGAGGGCCGAGGAGTCGGTGTTCGTGCCGATTGTCCACGCCATGAAGCGCAGCCGTAACCCGTTCAACGGGATGCTCTTCGCCGGGCTGATGCTCACGAACCAGGGGCACCGCGTGCTGGAGTTCAACGCCCGCTTCGGCGACCCCGAGACGCAAGTCATCTTGATGCGGATGACGGGCGACTTCCTCGAACTGCTCGACGCCGTGGCCGACGAACGTCTCGGCGACTTGCCCGAAGACTTCGTCGCGTTCGACCCACGGCCGGCGGTGTGCGTCGTGATGTGCTCCGGCGGTTACCCCGGCAAGTTCGACAGCGGCAAAATGATCCTGGGCATCGACAAGGCCGACGCCTTGCCCGGCGTGAAGGTCTTCCACGCGGGGACGAAGGTGAACGGCGACCGGATCGTCACCGACGGCGGCCGCGTCCTCGGCGTCACCGCCTTGGGCGACACTCTCGCGGACGCGAAGGCCCGCGCTTACGAGGCCGTGAAGCTCATCCAGTTCCCCGGTGCTCACTTCCGCACCGACATCGCCGACAAGGCGCTCAAGGCCTTGAAGGAAGTCAAACCGACTCCGAGCGATGCGAAGCCGAAGAAGCAACCTTCGGCGACCACGCAAAACATCCGCGACTACGGCACCAAACCGAAACCCGGTTAAAACGCGACCCCGGCGAGCCGAGCGCGTGAGCGACTGGAGATGTCTCGATCTCCAGTCGCTCACG
>JAYTSV010000237.1:0-39640 GCA_043745465.1 Fimbriiglobus sp. | reverse complement strand
GCGATGCGCTCCAGCACGCCGTCGATGAGGCCGTAGTCGCGGGCCTCCTCGGACGACATGAAGTTGTCGCGGTCCGTGTCCTTCTCGACCTGTTCGAGGGTTTTGCCGGTGTGCCGCTTGATGATCTCGTTCAGCTTCTTCTTGGTCTTCAAGAACTCCTTGACGTGAATCTTGATCTCGGTCGCGTTCCCCTCCATGCCGGCGAGCGGCTGGTGGATCATGATCCGCGCGTTCGGCAGGGCGAACCGCTTGCCGGCGGCCCCGGCCTGGAGCAACAGTGCCCCCATGCTCGCGGCCATGCCGACGCAGTACGTCGCCACCGGGCAGGTGATGAACTGCATCGTGTCGTAAATGCCCAGGCCGGCCGAGACCGAGCCGCCGGGGCTGTTGATGTACATGTGGATGTCGGCCTTCGGGTCCTGCGAGTGCAGGAGCAAGAGCTGGGCGACGATGGCGTTGGCCATCTCGTCCTGGACGACGCCCTGGAGGAAGATGATGCGGTCCTTGAGCAGGCGCGAGTAGATGTCGTACACGCGCTCGTCGCGGCCGTTGCTTTCAATCACGTAGGGAATCGACGGCATGGGGGTGTCCTGGTTCGGTGCGTGCCGCCGCTCGTCTGACTCTGGTATCGGGCGGCGGGCGGCGGGGGGGTGAGGGCAGTGGGACGCCGCGCCCGGAGTGTGCGTCCGGCGCGGCAACTTGTGCGGGTCAATTAGACGAGGAGGGGCGGGGCGACCGGCGACCCCTTGACCGCCTTCGTCAGCACGTCGTCCACCAGGCCGAACTCCTTCGCCTCGATGGCGGTGAAGTAGTTGTCGCGGGCGCTGGCCGTTTCGATCTCCTCGACCGTCCGGCCGGTGTGCTTCGCCAGAATCTCGTTCAGCCGCGCGTGCTCCTTCATCATCTCGTTGGCCTGAATCTCGATGTCCGAGATCTGTCCGCCGACCTGGCCGGACGGCTGGTGGATCATGATCTTGGCGTTCGGCAGGGCGTACCGCTTGCCCTTGGTCCCCGCGGCCAACAGCACCGCCGCCATGCTCGCCGCGAAGCCCATGCAGTACGTGTTGACCGGGCACTCCAGGAACTGGATCGTGTCGTACAGCGCCAGCCCGGCGGACACCGAGCCGCCGGGGCTGTTGATGTACAAGTGGATGTCGGCCGTCTTGTTCTCGGTGACGAGGTACAGCATCCGCTGGATGGTGTAGTTCACGAGGAAGTCGGTGATGACGCCGTTGGTGCCGTTGTCCGGGGAACTGCCCAGGAAGATGATGCGGTTCTCCATGAGCAGGTCGGACAGCGTCATCGTCCGCTGGCGGGCGTAGTTGCCGCCGCGCTGCATGACGGGGGCCAAGGGGCCGAAGTTCGACATGGCCGTCGGGTGAAAGCCGGCCGGGAACTCGGCCCCGTCGCCCTCGGGCGTCGGGAACATGGGGGGGATCATCGGTGGCTCCTGTGCGAGTGAACGTCGAGCATACTCTACGGTCGCCGTCAACGGCGCGCAGGGGCAAAAGCCCATGGCCGGCTTCACGGTCGGGCGCGCCGGGTCAGTTCCGGGCGAGCAGCCGGGCGAGGGTTTCCATGAGCGCGACGCACTCGGCGTCGGCCGGGACCGGGTTCACGTCGAAGTGGCAGAGCGAGCCGAAGGTGTGGCCGTCCCGGTCGAACACCGGCACCCCGCAGTACGCCTTGACCTGCCCGTGGACCGTCGGGCCGTCGAGGACCGGCCCGTCCGGCCCGTCCTCGACGACGAACGGGGTGCCGCCGTCCCGGACGTACACGCAGTAACTCGCCTCGACGGGGTAATCGTCGCCGGCCACGACGTTCGGGTTCTCGCGGTCGTAGAAGTACAGGTTGCGCGCCAGCGGGTTGTCGAACTGGTAGAGCGCCGTGAACCGGTACGGCGCGGCCCGGTTCAACTCGATGAGCGCGGCCCGCACGCCACCCTCCAGGAGCGTCGCGCGGAGGTCGGCGGCAGTAGCATCGGTGGTGTTAACGGGGAGTTTGCCCGCAAGCGAGTGGGTGGGAGTGCAAACATCATAGACGTAGACGAGGCGCGGGTGCCAGTCAATTCGATCCCGGGCCGGCCGTCGAGGAATTCCGCGGGAGCGGGCGATTGGGAATGCGAACGGTTGCCGCGTCGGCACAGCCGCGTTGCGACATCAGTGGAGCATCTTTTCATTCCATTGAATGGCGTCCAGTTTCGCACTACGTGGCAGGGAGGTTCCAAGCGATGCCGTTCGATATTGGGGCAACGTCCGACACGAAAAGACTGTCATCCTCAAAGCTCACTTTCTGATCGACAGGCGGATCGCGATCTCGCGCGACAGCTTACTCGGCCTACTTCCGGCAATCCTCGCCGCGTCGTGGTCCGTCTGTGACGGTGGGGGCGCGTGCGACTCCGCCGGGCGGGCGCGCACCCAGTTTGCGCGCCGGGCCGTGCGAATGCAGGTTGACGGCGGGGAATGTCGCGGTCAGAGTAGTTGGAATATCCTGCCGGAGTTGCCGCAATGAGTCGTTCGCGTCCGTCGGTGCCCCTGGCCGTCACCCCCCTGGAAGACCGACTCACCCCGGCGTTCATCGCCGCGAACGTCGGCGACTTCGTCCGCGCCCAGCGGATCGTCACGAGCGGGAACATCACTGCCGTCGGCGCGATCTTCAACACCTGGGAGAACGGCGGTCCCGCGGCCGACCCGTCCCAGCGCGTCGCCGACCCGCGCGAGGCTGGACTGGCAGTGCAGGGGCTGCTCGACTCGGGCAACGAGGCCAGCCCGGGGGACAACCTGGCCACCGCCCAGCGCTACCTGCAGTGGTACCTGCTCAACGTGGATGCCGCGAACGGGTACATCATCCAGCAGCAGTGGTATCGCACGGGCGGGAGCTTCGTCCGCACGACCGCGCCGACCTCCGAGGCCCCGTACATTGCAGTCTTCTTCCAGACGGCCTGGGACTACGTCCGCCTCGGAGGCGACCAGGCCGTCTTCAACAACCCGAACTTCCGCAGCAAGATCATCAGCATGATGAACGTCTTGCTCGCCGACCGGCAGACGGACAATCTGTTCGTGTCGGAGGCCGGCGGGACCGTCCGGAACTTGGCGGACAACTCGGAGATTTACTCCGGCTTGCTCAGCGCATCCCGGCTGATGACGGTCGTGTACAACGACGCCAACCGGGCCTTCCAGTACGACAACGCCGCGGTCCTGTTGCGCGACGCGGTCCGGCTCAACTTTTACGGCGGCACCGGGGTCGGCTACGGGTGGACCAAGAACCCCGGCGCGGCGGCGACCTTCACCGACGACGCGGCCAACCCGTGGGTCACGCAGGCGGTCCGGCTCTACCCCGCGATCTACGGCATCGACGACCCCCGGGGGGCGCGCTCGACCAACCAGTTGGCCCTCGTCAACGCACTCTGGGGGGCCGGGTCGAAGGACTGGGCCACCCGCATCGTGGACGTGAACGGCAACCCGTGGACCGTCACCGGGTACGCGCAGAACGACATCGCCGGCGACTCCACCCGGGGCAACCTGCACAACGACTTCATCTACGACTTCCGCTTCGCCAACCGGCCGACCCAACCGGTCAACCCGGTCACGACCGGCGACGCCGGGTGGATGCTGCGGACGGCCGGGTCGTTCAACCAGATGCCGACGGCCCTGGCCCAGACGATCGCACTCGCCCAGGGAAGTAGCGTCGCCGTCACGCTCGCCGGCACCGACCCGGACGGCACCCCACTGCACTACACCATCGTCAAGCCGGCGATCCACGGCAAGTTCGCCAGCACCGGGGCCGATACGAACACGGTCTACACGACCAACAACGCCTTCACGTACACGCCGGACACCGGCTTCTCCGGTTCGGACACGCTGCTGTTCAAGGTATCCGACGGTAGCCTCGACTCGGACTTCGTCGCCGTCACCTTCGGGGTGACCGCGGTCGGCGGCGGGGGCGGCGACCCGACCCTGCCGCCGGTCGTACCCGGCCTGCCGCCGGTGACCCTGCCGCCCCCGACGATCCCCGGCGTGCCCCCGACCGTCCCCGGCGTGCCCCCGACGGTGCCGCTCCCGCCCCTGACATCCGGCGCGACGCTGGTGAGCAGCCCGACCTCCGGGAGCGCGGTCACGGTCGTGACCGACGCCGGCCTCGTCCGGTCGTCGCTGTTCCCGCTCGGCGCGACGATGCCCGGCGGCGTCCGCACGGCGCTGGCCGATTTGAACGCCGACGGCACGCCGGACTACCTCGTCGGCTCCGGCCCCGGGATCGCGTCGGTGGTCGTGGGCGTGAACGGCGCGACGGCCCTGAACCTGTTCCGCCTGACGCCGTTCGAGACCGGGTTCACCGGGGGCGTGTTCGTGGCCGCGGCCGACCTGACCGGGGACGGCGTCCCGGACGTGGCCGTGTCGGCCGACCAGGGCGGCGGCCCGCGGGTCCGCATCTTCGACGGCAAAACGCAGACCCCCGTCGTCGATTTCTTCGGCATCGACGACCGCGCCTTCCGGGGGGGGGCGCGCGTCAGTTTCGGCGACGTGAACGGCGACGGCACCCCGGACCTGATCGTCGCGGCGGGGTTCGGCGGCGGCCCGCGCGTCACCGTCTGGGACGGCAAATCGCTGCTCGCCGGCGCGCCCCGGCAACTGGCCAACTTCTTCGCCTTCGAGTCGTCGCTGCGGAACGGCGTGTACGTGGCCGCGGGCAACTTCACCGGCGGCGACAAGCTCGCCGACCTCGTCGTCGGGGCCGGCCCCGGCGGCGGCCCGCGGGTCAGCATTTTCAGCGGCGCACTGCTCGGTTTGGGCACGCCGCAACGCGCCGCTGACTTCTTCAGCGGCGACCCGGCCGACCGCGGCGGCGTGAGCGTCGCCACCAAACCCGGCGCGACCGGCGACGTGCTGATCACCGGGTCCGGCCCGTCGGACGCCGTCAGCCGCGTGCGGTCCTACGCGGCGACCGCCATCGCCGCCCGGCCGACCGCCCCGGCGACGACCTTCGACATCGAACCCCTCGACGGCAACGCCTCGGGCATCTACGTCGGGTAGCAAAACCGGCACATCACAAAAACTTTCAAAAATCAGTACCGCGCCTGATTTTCTCGTTGCCCCTGCGCGCTCTGACGTTTACGCTGGCGACTTAGGGACAGCCGCAAGCCCGCGAGTGTCCCTGAGTTTGGGGGACTTTCGCGCCCGGTCGAGTTGCCCAGCCGCCAGGCACGAGTCCGGTTCCGTGTGGGGATACTATCAGGAGGAACGCTCGTGGCATTACTCAGTGTGGGGAGTCGAGGGCCAGAGGTCGGTACGTTACAGCGCGAGCTGAACCGGCAACTGTTCCCCAGCCCGAATCTCATCGCCGATTCGATCTTCGGCCCGCTCACGCAGAAAGCGGTCAAGGCGTTCCAGACCCGGGAGGGGTTGACGCCCGACGGGATCGTCGGCCCGTTGACGCGGGCCGCCCTGGGCATGCCGAACCCCGACAAGGCGTTCACGCACAAAATCCGCCTGCACTTCCGCAGCATCAGCCTCACGGACATCCCGTTCAACTCGATCCTGGCCAACACGCAAGTCGTCTACGCGCAGTTCGGCATCAAGGTCGAGTTCGCCAGCGGCCAGAGCCTTTTGCTGGACCCGGCGAAGGCCAAGGCCCTGGAGCAGATCGACGGCAGCTGCACCTGGAAGGTCACCACGGGCGAGTTCGCGGAACTCCTGCAGTTGGGCGGCCGCGTCCCCGCGACGGACATCGCGGTGTTCTTCGTGGACCGCTTCTCCGAGAGCATCAACGGCTGCGGCGGGCACTTGAAGGATCGCCCCGCCTGCATTGTCGCGAAGGCCGGGACTAAGTTCTGCACCGCGCACGAAGTCTGTCACGTGCTGCTGACCCCCAGCTTCACGCCGGTCCACATCACCGATCCGAACAACCTGATGCACCCCGTCGACGTCAACCGCACGACGACGCCGGGGTTGACGCCCGCCCAGGTGACGCAAGTCAAGGCGTCGGCACAGTGCCTGGCAATCTAGCGCCGAAAAGGTGGTGCTTCGCGGGAGAGCAGGGGACGCAAAGATCGTCGGGGGTTGTTTGCGGGTGGAAACGGTACGGACTTCGACGACCGCATTCTCAACGACCTTCGCGTCCCTCGTTCGCGCGTCGGGCTGACCCGAATTCGTCGAGGACGCGCCGCTCCTCGCGCCGCATCGCCAGTTCGCGGAGGGCCTTGAACGGCTGCAGGAGGCCGCCGACGATCCGGTACGCGCCGAGGACGGTCATGCGGTAGGCGTTGTCCGGGGCGTCGAGGTAGAGCGTTCCGCGGGCGACCTCGCGGCCGAACGGCTTGACCCAGGCGTACTCGACCAGGTACTCGACCAGGGTGCCCGGCTCGAAGACCCACGGCCGGCCGGCCGGGGCGTGCTTCGCCTGAACGAAGCGGTGCAGGTCGAGGAGGTCTTCCACGTCGCGGACGCCCGGCACCTGCGTGCGCACCGCCTGCGGGCCGGGGGGGAACGGGTTCAACTCGGCACTGTTCAGCGTGTCGAACACCTCGCCCGTGTCGTACCGGGTGCTGAACTCGACGTACCACGTTTCGAGCCGGGGCATCGCGTCGCCGACGATGACGGTCACCATGGCCTTGTCGCCCGTCTGCCGGTTGACCAGCGCGATGAGGTAGGCGGTCACGTTCGGGGTCGCGTTGGGGACGCGGAGGTGCGTCGGCTCGTCGAAGCCGAGTTCGAGGAGCGTCGTGGCGTGGCCCGCCAGGAAGCGCGCGACCGCCGGCTCGATCGCCTTGAGGTCGAGAACCTTGAAGTCCGGGTGCGCCGCCATCCGCCACGAGGAGCGGACGACCAGCGGCAAGCCGAAGTAGTAGGCGACCGCGAGGACGGGCACGGCCCAAAGCAGCCAGGGGAAGTAGTCGAACATCGCGCGATACCCTCCGGGACGGACTGTAGCAGCATCGTGGCCAGGACGCGCGGGAGTCGCAAGGGAAATGTCCGCGCGGGTCGCCCGCGGGTGTCGGCCGGCGATTTTCGCAACCACCTTTAGAAAAGACTCTCGCCCTCCCCGGCAAACGCGCGTTATAATCGACTGACCTGCCGGTCCCCCTTCCCTCGCCAGGGTCTTGCCGATGCGATGGTTCTCGATTGCGCTGCTCGGCGTCCTGCCGGTGGTCCCAGCGGTGGCCGCCGATCCCGCCTTTCCGCCCGAGCAACTCGCCTTCTACGAGAAGGAGGTGCTGCCGGTGCTCGCGGCCAACTGCCTGAAGTGCCACGGCAACGACCCCAAGAAGCTCAAGGCGGGGTTCGCCCTGACCAGCCGCGCGGCCATCTTGAAGGGCGGCGACACCGGCCCGGCCGTCGAACTCGGCAAGGTCGAGGAGTCGCTGATCGTCAAGGCCGTGCGGTACAAGAACGAGGAGTCGGGGTACAACATGCCCCCGACCGGCAAACTGACCGACCCGCAGATCGCGGTCCTCGTCAAGTGGGTGACCCTCGGCCTGCCGTTCCCGTCGGGCGGCAACGCCGGGGTGACGCACGCCGAGAAGCCGAAGGGGGCCGACAAGAACTACTGGGCGTTCAAGCCGGTCGTCCAGCCGGCCACGCCCGCCGTCAAGAATACCGCCTGGGTGAAGACGCCGATCGACGCCTTTGTACTGAGTAAGCTCGAAGCCAAGGGCCTGACCCCGGTCGCCCCGGCCGAGCCGCGGGCGCTGGTCCGCCGCATGACCTACGACCTGACCGGGCTGCCGCCGACGCCGGCCGAGATCGACGCCTTCGAGGCCGCCGCCGGGCGGAACCGCGAGTCGGCCGTGGCCGAGTTGATCGAGACGTTGCTGGCGTCCCCGGCCTACGGCGAGAAGTGGGGCCGGCACTGGCTCGACGTGGTCCGGTTCGCCGAGACCAACGGGTACGAGCGGGACGGGGCCAAGCCGTTCGCCTACCGCTACCGGGACTACGTCATCCGCAGCCTGAACGCGGACAAGCCGTACGACCTCTTCTTGAAGGAGCAACTCGCCGGAGACGAGATGCCGCGCGTCGGCGACAACGCCGATCCGGTCATCGCCACCGGGTTCTACCGCCTGGGCGTCTGGGACGACGAGCCGGCCGACAAGCCGCTGGCAATGTACGACGGCCTCGACGACCTGGTGACGACGGTCGGCCAGGGGATGCTCGGCATGTCCTTGAACTGCGCCCGCTGCCACGACCACAAGGGCGACTTTTTCCCGCAGGAAGATTACTACAAGCTCGTCGCCTTCTTCCGGGACATCGGCCCGATCGACGGCAACCGCGATCCGAACTCGGCCACGAACGTCAGCGACGTGAGCCCGCGCGACCGCCGCAAAGTGTACGAGGTCGAGTTGAAGGCGCGGAGCGTCAAGATGGACGCGTTGCGCGAACAGATGCGGCCGATCGAAGACGCGGCGATCAAAACGATGGCACCGAAGGACCAACTCGCCGTGCAGGACGGCCACCGGGACGAGATCGTCCGCAAGGTGCCGGGCGTGCTGGAGGGCGACGCCAAGGCGGCGTACCTGAAGTTGCGCGGCGACCTCGAAGCGTTGAAGAAACTCCCGGAAGCGGACCGCGAACTGGCCCTGAGCGTCAATCACCCGAACCCGAACCCGCCCGAGACGAACCTGCTGATCCGCGGCAACCCCGGGTCGAAGGGCAAGGTCGTCACCCCCGGCTTCCCCGAAGTCTTCGGCCGACCCGACCCCGTCGTGAAGTCGGGCAGCGGCAAGGCCGGTCGCCGCACCGCCCTGGCCGAGTGGGTCGCGTCGCCGACCAACCCGATGACGGCCCGGGTGATGATGAACCGCGTTTGGCACAACCACTTCGGCCGGGGGATCGTGCCGACGCCGAACGACTTCGGCAAGTTCGGCGAGAAGCCGACGAACCCCGACCTGCTCGACTACCTGGCGAGTGAATTCGTCGCCCGCGGCTGGAGTTTGAAGGCGATGCACCGCCTTATCTTGGGGTCGAGCGTCTACCAACTGTCGGCCACGGCCAGCCCCGAGAACCTCAAACTCGACCCGGCCAACACCTACCGCTGGCGGTTCGACATGCGCCGCCTCGGGTCCGAGGAGATGCGCGACACGATCCTGACCGTGTCGGGGAAGCTCGACCGGACGATGTACGGCCCGAGCGTGTTCCCGAAAATCCCCGCCGCCGTACTGGCCGGCCAGTCGGTCCCCGGCCAGGGCTGGCACTACGACCCGGCGAAGGCCGACGCCGCGAACCGCCGCAGCATCTACGTCCACGTGAAGCGGAACCTGCAGGTGCCGATCCTGGCCACCCACGACCAGGCCGACCCCGACACGACCTGCCCGGTGCGGTACACGACGACGGTGCCGACGCAGGCGCTGGGCCTGTTGAACGGCGAGTTCGCCAACGAGCAAGCCACGACCTTCGCCAAGCACATGGCGAGCGAAGCCCCCGGCGACCTGGGCAAGCAAGTGACCGCCGCCCTGCGGTTGACGACCGGTCGCCCGCCGACCCCCGCCGAGGTCGCCCGCGACGTGGACTTCGTGCGGACCCTGCAGAAGAAGCACGCCCTCGACGACCAGACCGCCCTGACCCGCTACGCCCTGCTGCTGCTCAACACCAACGAGTTCGTCTACGTCGATTGACGGCGGGCGGGGGTAAGATGGGCGTGAAGTCCCCACCGGAGGAGTCCGCGATGAACGTCCCGATTTGGCTCGAACACCGCGACGGCCGATACGTTGCGACTTCGGTCGTCGATCCCCAGGTTCGCGTCGTGGCGGACACGCGCGAGGCGGCACTGGTCGATATCCGACGATACATCGTGGAGGGGCCGGGTATCCGCGAACTGGTGTTCGTCACAGTCCCCGACACGCCCGTCGATGACATGTTCGGGTCAATGGCCGGTGACCCTGACCTGCAGAACATTTGCGACGAAGCGTACCGCCTCCGGGACCAGCAGTTCCGTGAGGAGTTCCCCGATGATGGCGTTTGATACCGACGTATTGTCGCTCATACTCTTGGGCCAGGCGAATTACCTCCGAAAGTTTGAGGCGGTTACAGTCAAACAGCGATTCGCAACGATTGTCAACTGCGAAGAGGTCTTGCGAGGACGGCTTCATGCCATCCGTTCAGCCGAAGCGACCAAGAAAGCCGACCTGCTGATGCTGAAGTATGAACTGCTTCATAGTTCACTGGACCAGCTCGGGAAACTGCAAGTGTTGTCTTGTAACCAACGGGCACATGACCTGTTCTCACAATGGCGTGCGGCGAAAGTCCGCATCGGGACGCAAGACCTTCGCATTGCCGCGATTTGCGTGGCCCACGACGCAACCTTGGTGAGCCGCAACCGGCGCGACTTCGACAAAGTCCCCGAACTCAAACTGTCCGTGTGGAACTAGGAGCCTCTCGATGAACTCTTTGATGACAGCGTAGGATCGGGCGGGAAAGAAACACATGGGAGGGATGTCGTGGAACAGTTCGTCGCCATCGAGCAAGTGAACGGCCACTACGTGGCCGCGTCGCTGGCCTTCCCCGACTTGCGGGCGGAGGCCGAGACGGAGGCGCTGGCCGTCGCCGGGGTGAAGGGCATGGTCGCGGAGAAGCTACGCACCCGCAAGATCGTCCGCATCGATATCGTCGCGCCGGTCCGCGACCCGATGCGCTGGGCCGGCTCGTTCACCGGACTCGACGGAGAGGTTCTCCAAGAGATTTGCGACGAGGCGTACCGGCAGCGTGACGCCGAGGGTGACCCGCAATCCGAAACGGTGGCGTCACTCGACCCTTCGGCAACGGGACTGTCCGCGTTGTTCGGCAAATACCGCGACGACGAGACGTTGACGGAAATCCGTGAAGAAGCCTACCGGCAGCGTGATGCCGCTGAGATTCCGGGTACTTCCCATGATAGCGTTTGACACCGATGTCGTGACCCTAATTCTCCAGGGCAAGCCTGAGTACCAACAGCTACTCAATGCCATCCCGACGACCGGACATGCGATACCAGTGGTCGTTTGGGAGGAGGTCATTCGTGGGCGATTCAATACTGTGCGGCAATCCGAAGCAAAAAATGCGAGGCAGACACTAGTTCAGGCCTACGCATTGTTGTATCGATCAATCTCGGACTTTCGGTTGCTCAGAATCATACCGTATACGGTTGATGCGGATGTCTTGTTTCAATCATGGCGAGCTTTAGGAATTACTGTCAAGACTCACGATCTCCGCATCGCTGCCATCTGCGTGGCCCACGACGCAACCTTGGTGAGCCGCAACCGGCGCGACTTCGACAAAGTCCCCGAACTCAAACTGTCCGTGTGGAATTAGGAGCCTGTCGATGATCTCTCCGAACCAGTTCTGCGGCCGCACGCGGCGCGAGTTCCTTTGGCAGACCGGCGGCGGGTTCGCCGGGGCCGCGCTCGCCGGGATGATGGGCGATTCCGTCGCCGGGGCCACCGAGGTCGCGCCGACGCGGTTCACCAACCCCATGAGCGCGAAGGCGTCGATGAAGCCGGCCAAGGCCAAGGCCGTCATCTTCCTGTTCATGTACGGCGGCCCCAGCCAGGTCGAGACCTTCGACTACAAGCCGGCCCTGTACCCCCTCGACGGCAAGACGATCACCGTCAAGACCTTTGGCCGGGGCGGGCACAAGAACGAGGGCCGCGTCGTCGGGCCGAAGTGGAAGTTCAAGCAGTACGGCCAGTGCGGCAAGTACGTCTCGGACCTCTTCCCGAACGTCGGCACCTGCGTCGATGACATCGGCTTCGTCCACTCCATGTACGCCGAAAGCCCGATCCACGGGTCGGCGATGTTGATGATGAACGCCGGCCGCGTGCTCTCCGGTTACCCGTGCCTCGGGTCGTGGGTGACGTACGGCCTCGGCTCGGTCAACGAGAACATGCCCGGCTTCGTCGTCATGCTCGACAAGACCGGCGGGCCGATTTCCGGGCCGAAGAACTGGGCCTCGGGCTTCATGCCGGCGGCGTACCAGGGCGTCGTCGTCCGGGCCGACAAGACGCCGATCCACGACCTCGCCCTGCCGCCGGGCATGACCCGGGACCAGCAGCGCGACATCCTCGACCGGCTTAAGGAAAAGAACGAGGCGCACCTGCAGAGCCGCGCCGACAACTCCGAACTCATGGCCCGCATCGCCAGTTACGAACTCGCGTACAAGATGCAGCAGCACGCCCCCGAGGCGGTGGACTTCACCAAGGAGTCGAAGGAAACCCTCGAAATGTACGGCATCGAAGGCCCGACGAAGGCCCGCACGGCGGACTTCGGCCGCAAGTGCCTGCTCGCCCGCCGACTCGTCGAGCGCGGCGTCCGCTTCATCCAGATTTACTCGGGCGGGGCGCACAACGACGACAACTGGGACGCCCACACCGACATGGTGGCCAACCACGGCAAGCACGCCGGGAACACCGACCTGCCGATCGCCGGGCTGCTCAAGGACTTGAAGCGGTCGGGGCTGCTCGACTCGACGATCGTCGTCTGGACCGGGGAGTTCGGCCGCCAGCCGACGGCCGAGTACGCCTCGGGCACCGGCCGCGACCACAACGCTTACGGCTTCACGAGTTGGCTGGCCGGCGGCGGCATCAAGCCGGGCGTGAGCGTCGGCGAGACGGACGAGTTGGGCGGCACGGCGGTGACCGACCGCTGCCACGTCAAGAACATCCACGCGACGATCCTGAACCAGATGGGCCTCGACCCGAACAAGCTGGCGTACTTCTACGGCGGCCTCGACCAGAAGCTCGTCGGCGTCGAAGGCGCGGACCCCATCAAGCAGTTGGTGTAACCCGGCTCCGCCGCAGGCGAATCGTGGCGAGCGGCCCACGTGAGTGGGCTGCTCCAGCCTGGAATGCGAGTGACTTGCCCGGGCGAGCGGCAAGAAACTTCCCCCAGGTTGCCGCCCCACATTCCGGGCTGGAACAGCCCACTCACGTGGGCCGCTCGCCAAGAGTTCGCCTGCGGCGGAGCTGCGGAACGCGGGTCACTCGCGGTTGCGGAAGACGCCGGACATCATGTTGTCCACAGGGGCGAACTGGTCGGTCAGGATGGTCGGCGCGTTCGAGAGCATCCGGTCGATCTCGGTGCGGGCGACGGCGTAGGTCGAGCACCGCGGCTGCCCGGCCGCCTTCAGTTTCACCTCGAATTGGGCCTGGTCGAACGGCACGGCGGAGGCGTACAGGCAGTAGACGCCGCGGACTTGCGGGTAGTACTCGCCCGTCGTCGTCAGCACTTCGACGTGGGCGAACGACTCGCGCAGGGTCCGCACGACGGCCTTCCAGAGCGGGCCGTTCTGGAGCACGTCGATGACCGTGACGAGGTAGACGCCGTCGGGCGTCAGCACCCGCTTCACCGCTTCGTTGCACTCCCGCGTGAGCAGGTGCCCGGGCACCGAGAAGTCGTTCACGGCGTCCAGCGTGACGACGTGGTAGCGGTCGCCGCCGGCCCGGTCTTCGAGGAACTGCCGGCCGTCCTGGTTGAACGTGGCGATCGGCAGCGCGGGGTCCAGCCCGAGCCGGTCGTAGGCCACCCGGGTGACGCCGGGGTCGATCTCGACCACGTCGATCTCGACGTTCGGAACGACGGTCCCGGCGCACCGGGGGAACGTGTACCCGCCGCCGCCGACGACCAGCACGCGCGGGCCCCCGCCCTGTCCGGGGGGGTGGGCGGCGGCCGCCAGGCGGACGAAGTCGAGCTGCGTGTTCTCGTGCGGGTAGTAGATGTACGTCGGGTCGTCGAGCTTGACGCACGAGTGCGTCAGCAGGTCCAGTTGCAGCGCCTTCGCGGCGGAGCCGTCGGCCATCGTCCAGTCCTCGACGCGGATCGTGTAGTAGTTGGTCTCGCGCTCGATGCTCTGGGGGTAGCCGCCGACCATCAGCCCCCCCGTCACGACCCCGCCGAAGATCACGCTCAGGCCGTACAGCAGCGCCCGCGTCTCGTGGACCCGCACGAGCAGCGGCGTCAACAGGCCGGGGAGCAGCGCGACGAGCAGGATCGTGCGGAACATGCCGAGGCCCGAAATCAGCACGTACCCGGTGGCGAACGTCCCGGCGATGGCCCCGGCCGTGGACCAGGCGTAGACGCGGCCGGCCGTCGCCCCCGCCCCGTCCACGTCCGTCACGGCCAGGCGGATCGCCTGCGGGCTGACGGTGCCCAGGGCCAGCATCGGCAGGAAGAACAGGGCGAACGTCCAGAGCAGCACGCGGGGGACCAGTGGCACCTGGCCGAACGTCTCGCTCCGCACCAGCACGGCGAACAGGATCAACACCAGCGCCGCCCCGGCGGCGGCGACCAGCAGCGAGTACGCCAGGCGCTCGCGGCCGGTGGCGCGGCCGGGGCCGGCCGGCCGGTCGGCGAGGAGACCGCCGAGCGAGTTGCCGGCGGCCGTGCCCGCGAGCATGACGCCGATGATCCCGGTCCAGGTGTACAGCGACACGCCGACGACCTGGGCTAACAGCCGCGACGCGGCCAGTTCGAGCGTCATCCCGGCGAAGCTGCAGACGAAGACGATGGCGCACGCCCGCGACAGCGACAGTTGCGCGGCGACCGGCCGCCGCGCGCCGGGCACGGACACCGCCGTGTCACCGGCCGGGGACAGGCCGAACCGGGCGAGGACGGCCGTCCCCACGAGCAGGCCGGCCGTCGCGAAGACGATGCTGTTAATCGTGACGTGCGGGATCAGCACGAACCCGGTGACGTAGTTGCCCGCCAGGCAGCCGAGCGTGCCCAGCGCGAAGATCAGCCCGGCGACCCGGCCGGCGCGGCGCAGGTCCGGCAGGCCGAGGCGGATGGCCGCGGGCGTGAGCAGGCTGAGCGTGAACCCGGCCGGTAGGCAGAGCAGCGCGGCCAGGACCGGGACGCGCAAACTCAACGGCAGGCCGCGGTGCAGGCCGGTCGCCCGCAACAGTTCCGGCAGCGCGACCATCCAGACGGCGGCCAGTGCCCCGGCGAGCAGCACCCCGGCCAGCCCCGCCGGCGACGCGGTGCGGCGCGAGTACCGCCCGCCCAGGCCGTTGCCCAGGGCGATGCCGGTCAAGAACGCGCCGATCACGGCCGTCCACGTTTCCAGGGACGAGCCGACGAACGGCGCGAGCAGCCGGCCGGCGACCAGTTGGAGGACGAGCAGCCCGGCGTTGGCCAGGAAGACGACCAGGCCGACGACGGCGAGCCGCCCGGCGGGGGACTGTACGGCGTGCGGGGCGGGCGGGGGCATACGGGGGCCTGACGGGGAAAAGTCTTCTTCTGGGCGGCGCGGCTTCCCGTAAAATACGCACCGGTCGGGATTCGTCCCGTCGCCGCCCGCGCCCCTACCTCCGGCCCCCGCACCCCTATGACCCCGCGCTTCGTCGTCGGCATCGACCTCGGCACCACTAATTGCGCGCTCGCCTACGCGGACGCCGGGACCGACGGGGCGGCGCGCGTCCTGCCCCTGGCGATCTCGCAGGTCGTCGGCCCGGGGGTCGTCGAGGCCCGCGACCTGCTGCCGTCGTTCCTCTACCTGCCGGGGCCGGGCGAGCAGCCGGCCGGGGCGCTGAAACTCCCGTGGGACGCCGACCGGGACTACGCCGCCGGCGAGTTCGCGCGGGCCTTCGGGGCCAGGGTGCCGACGCGGTTGGTGGCTAGCGCGAAGTCCTGGCTGTGCCACCCCGGCGTGGACCGCAAGGCGGCGATCCTGCCCTTCCGCGCGAGCGAAGCCGACCGCCGCATTTCCCCGCTGGACGCCTGCACCCGCTACTTGAAGCACCTCGCCGAGGCGTGGAACGCGGGTATGGCCCAGACCGTCCCCGAGCACCGGCTCGAACTGCAAGACGTGATCCTGACGGTCCCGGCCTCGTTCGACGCCGCCGCCCGCGACCTGACCGTCGAAGCCGCGCGGGCCGCCGGGTTGGAGCACGTCACGATGCTCGAAGAGCCGCAGGCCGCCTTCTACGCCTGGCTCGACAACCTGGGCGACAAGTGGCGCGACAGCGTCTCCGTCGGCGACCTGGTGCTGGTGGCCGACGTGGGCGGGGGCACGACCGACTTCACGCTCATCGAGGTCGGCGAAGAGAACGGCAACCTGGCCCTCACCCGCCTCGCCGTCGGCGACCACCTGCTCCTCGGCGGGGACAACATGGACCTGGCCGTCGCCCACACGGCCGCGGCGGCCCTGGCCAAGGACGGGACCAAGCTCGACGCCAACCAGATGGCCCAACTGACTTACGCCGCCCGCTCCGCCAAGGAGCAATTGCTGAGCGACCCGAAGCTGGCGAGTGCCCCGGTCACGGTGCTCGGCAAGGGCCGGTCGGTGGTCGGCGGGACGGTCAAGTACGACCTGCCGCGCGCGGACGTGGAGAAGGTCCTCGTGGACGGCTTCTTCCCCGAGTGCGAGCGGACGGCCGAGCCGGCGCGGGGCCGCAGCATGGGCCTGCAAGAGTTGGGCCTGCCCTACGTCGCCGACGCCGGGGTGACGCGGCACCTGGCCCACTTCCTGTCGCGGCAGGCCGAGGCGCTGGCGTCCCGGGAGAAGCCGGGCGGCAAGAAGAAGAAGGGCGGCGCGGACGCGGTCGCCCTACCGACGGCCGTGCTATTCAACGGCGGCGTGTTCAAGGCCCCGGCGCTGCAGGCCCGCTTCCTGAAGGTGTTGAACGCCTGGGCCAAGGGGGCGAAGGCCGAGGCGGTCCGCGCCCTCGCCGGCGTCGATCTCGACCAGGCCGTGTCCCGCGGCGCGGCCTACTACGGCCTGGTGCGGCGCGGCAAGGGCGTGCGCATCCGCGGCGGCACCGCCCGTGCCTACTACATCGGCGTCGAGACGGCGACGCCGGCCGTGCCCGGCATGAGTCCACCACTCAAAGCCGTGTGCGTCGCGCCGTTCGGCATGGAGGAGGGGACGGAGAACGAGGTGCCGGGTCAGGAGTTCGGCCTGGTCGTCGGCGAAGAGGTCGAGTTCCGCTTCCTCAGCTCGACCGTCCGCCGGGACGACAAGCCGGGCACCGTCGTCGAGGACTGGGAGGCGCAGATCGACGAATTGTCGCCGATGCGGGTCACCCTCGACGGCAAGGCGAACGCCGGCCGCGTCGTCCCGGTCAGCCTGAACGCGAAGGTGACCGAAGTCGGCCAGCTCGAAGTCTGGTGCCACAGCCGGGACGGCAGCCAGCGGTGGAAGCTCGAATTCAGCGTCCGCGAGTCGAAGTGACCGGCCGGCGTGCCGATTGTGGCGGCGCGCCCTTCTCGCCCGGCGCGGCGGGTGCTACCCTGTCAGTGCTTGGAACACTCGCGAGGACTTCTCCGTGGCTTCGACGAAAATGATCGACGTTCGGCGCGGCATGGTGCTGAACATGAACGGGCACCTCCTGTACTGCCTCGAGCGCGACCTGAACACGCCCGGGAACTGGCGGGCGATCTTGTACTTGAAGCTCAAGAACCTCAAGACCGGCAGCATCGTGGACGAGCGCGTCCACCCGGACGACAAAGTCGATGTCGTCTACCTGGACACGAAGGACTACGCGTACAGCTACAAGGACGGCTCGGACTACGTGTTCATGGACTCCGAGACCTTCGAGCCGGTGACCCTGCTCGCCGACATGGTCGAGGACAAGATGCCGTACCTCCGCGAGAACGACACCTGCAAGATCACCTTCTACGACGGCAAGGCCCTCGGCATGGAACTGCCGCAGACGGTCAAGCTCAAGGTCGTCGAGACCGAGCCGACGATCAAGGGCGCGACGGCGGCGGCCCAGCAGAAGCGGGCGGTCCTCGAAACCGGGCTGACCGTGCAGGTGCCGAGCTTCATCGTCGAGGGCGAACTGGTGCTGATCCAGACGGAAGACGGCAAGTACCTCGGCCGCGCCAAGGATTGACGTGACCCAGCCCCCACTCGAAATACGACCGACCCCCCAAATCTTCGAGCCCGCGGCCGCCACCCGGTCGCGCCTCGCACCCCTGTTTCGATTGGTGCGCATGATCTTCCTCGTCGTCGCCCTCGGCCTGGCGTTCTGGCTCGCCTTCTCGGCCTGGCTGGCGCGGCACTACGTCTCCCGCCGCGCCCCGGAGTACCCCGAGCCGGCCCCCGTCCTGCCCTGGGTGATCCTGGAGGAAGCCCGCCTCACGGCCTCCGACGGCGAGCAGGTCGGCTTCTGGTTCGCCTCCGGCCCCGCGGCCCCGGCGGACGGCGACGCGCCGACGGTGCTGTCGCTGCACGGCAACATGGGCGACCGCGGGGCGATGCTGCCCGTGCTCAAACTTTTCCACGACGCCGGCTGCCCGACCGCCGCGATCAGCTTCCGCGCCCACGGCGATTCGACCGGGGATTACAACGACATCGGCTACGGCGGGCGGCTCGACGTGATCGCGGCGGTGGCCGAAATCGAGCGCCGCCGGCCGGGCAAGCCGATCGTCGTTCAGGGCAGTTCGCTCGGGGCCGCGGCCGCCATTTACGCCGCCGCCGAACTCGGGCCGCGGGTCAAGGGGTACATCCTGGAGTGCCCGTTCCGCGACATCACCACGGCCGTCGAAAACCGCCTCCGCCAGACGCTGCCGTGGGGTGCCCGCCAGGCCGTCGAGGAGGGCTTGCGGTTGCTCGCCCCGGCGATGATCCCGACGCTGGAACACATGCAGCCGATCCGGGCCATCGACGCGATCCCCGCCGAAATCCCGGTGCTGATGATCTCCGGCGGCCGCGACAAACTGGCCACGCCGGCCGAGTCGGTCGCCCTGCACGCCAAGATCGCCGGGCACGCCGAGTTGCACTTCTTCGAGGACGCCGGGCACGACTTGTACGCCCGCCACGACCCGGCCCGGTATCGGTCGCTGGCCGTGCCGTTCGTCTGGAAAGCCTCCCGCCGCTGACCGCCGCAGGCGAACTCCCGGCGCTCAATATTTTGCTTGGGCGGGGATTTGCGGGACGGTCACTTCGGGGACCGGGGGCGGGGTCAGGCCCTGCCCGACCTTCGGGATCGTCGCCGGGGCGGACGGCGGCTTCGACGGGACGATCGGCCCGGACGGAGCCTTCGGCGGGGTCGTCGGGTCGAGGGCCTTCGGCATTTCTTTGGGCACGTCCGACTTCGGCGGGGCGGCCGGGGTCGCCGGGGTCGGCAGTTGCTGCGGCTCGCGGGGGGCACCGGCGCTCGACGGGTACTTGTACATGCCGCTCGCGGCCGCATCGACGCGAGCGTCGCCGTACAGCGGGCACGCCTCGCCCCACGGGGTGATTTGCGGCTTGAAGTAGCCGAAGCACGACCCGGCGGCGACGTGCGGCCCGCAGAACTGGCGGATGTACCGCTCGTCCGAGAACGGGAACGCCTTCATCCCCAGAATGCCGCCGCAGTTGCTACCGCTCGCGGAGTTGCTCGACCGGGGGCCGCACCCCCCGCCAGTCCCGCCGCAACAGTTCTGGGCGGACGCCGCCGGGACACTCACACCGAGGGCGATCAGGCTGAAAAGCCCGACGCGGAACGTCCGTCGCATGGTCGAATCCTTTCGAGGGAAGGGCGTCACCGGGCGTCCCGCCCAGTGTTTTGAAGGCAACGTCACTGAAAGAGTCTTTACCGGCGGACCGGGCTGCTCCCGCCACGCGGGGCCGAACCGATCCCGCTCGACCCGCCGCCACCACTGCGGTTCATGGTGTTGAAGCCGCCCGCCCCGCCGCTGCCGCCGCCACTGCGGAGGCCGCCGCCACTGCCGGAGATCGGGTTCCGGCTGAAGTACGGCCCGGTGTTGTTGAACACGGCCACGTACCCGGTGAACCGCACGTTCGGGTCGATCCCTTCGGCCAGGCCGTTCACCGAGTTCTGCAGGGCGTTGGTCGTCTGGTTGTACTGCTGGGAGAGCTGGTTGAGTTGCTGCGCCTGCTGCTGTTGTGGGCGGACGATGCCGAGGTAGTTCAGCGCCGGGTTGTTCCCCCGGTTGACGAGGTTCAGGTACGGGCTGAACGACGGCCGGGAGACCGGTCCCGCCTGGGGGGACGGCTGGGCCGACGCGACGGCCACCGAGAAGACGACGAACGCGGCCGGCAGGCAAAACTTGACGAGACATCGCATGGCGTGATCCTCACCCGACGGAGTTCGACCGGACCCTTCCTGGGTCCAGCGTAGACCAAAGCCCGCCCCAGTCAATCGCCGACGCGGGGCGGGGTGGTCCCGACACGAAACGAATCGACGGCGGCAGGGGTTCTCGTGAACCCCTGCCGCCGTCGATTGCCGAGCCGGTCGCAGTCGTCGGTAGACTCCCGCCGGATGCGCCAGTTGTACCGGCCGGCGGCCCGTTACCGGGCGACGTTGACCGTGGTGCCGCCGGTGTTGCTGCCCAAACCGCCCAGGCCCAGGCCGCCGGTCTCGATCGTGCGGACCGTCGTGTA
Source organism: Fimbriiglobus sp. (assembly GCA_043745465.1). Lineage (GTDB taxonomy): Bacteria > Planctomycetota > Planctomycetia > Gemmatales > Gemmataceae > Fimbriiglobus. The sequence continues at coordinate 19,351 of JAYTSV010000237.1, read as the reverse complement.
CCCGAACAGCGTCGTGCCCAGAATCCGTTCGAGCGGGGCGGTGACCCGGCCGATGGCGCTGTCCACCTTGACCAGCGGCGCGCCCATCACGAAGACGCGGTCGCCGGGCAGGATTTGGTAGTTCGTCGAGGTCGTCCCGCGGCGGGTGATGCCCCGCCAGTCCACCGGCAGGATTTGGTCGCCGCTGCCGGTCGGGGCCGGGCGGGCGACCCAGATCCGCTTCGACGACACGGCCGACAACCCGCCGACCAGGCTCATCGCGTCCAGGACCGTTTCGTTCCCCGTCGAAGGGATGCGGGTGACCGACTCGCCGCTGCCGGCGAAGTCGGTGATGACGTAGTAGAACTTCGAGTTGTACGCCGACACGTCCACCGACACTTCGGGCCGGTAGATGTACCGGGCCAGGTGCGCCTCGATGGCCTGCTTGATCTGCGGCTTGCTCATCCCCGCCACGTACACGCTGCCGTACAGGCCGAGGGACACGGTCCCGTCTGGCTGGACGAGGTGCTCGCCGCGAATCTGCTGCACGCCGCGCGACTGGGCCAGCGACACCGTAACGACGGCGTTCTCGGGCGTGAGGGTCCGCTTCAACCGGTCCGAGACGAGCTTCTCGATCTCGGGCACGGTCAAGTCGTTGACCCGCAGGCTGCCGCCGTAGGTCGTGCCGAGGTTGATCGTGCCGTCCGGGTCCACCGGGTACGGGCCGTTGATCGGCTCCTTGTCCAGGGCCTTCGGGGCGTACACGTAGAGCACGTCGAGCGGCTCGATCTTGTACGGGGGCAGCGGGATCAGCCGCTGGGCGTCGATGAGCAGCAGGTCGGGGGCCTCGACCGTGTACGGCGGCATCGTGACCTTGTTCAACTCCTTGGGCAGCAGCGCGTTGTCGGCCGGCTCGGACTTGGGCGCGGGCCGGACGTACGGCGTCTGCCCGGAGAAAGGCCCGCGGTTGGCGGCGACCGGCCGGTTGGCGTCGTCGGGCACGCTGTTCAAGTTGGCGACGGTCCCGCCGAACAGCGGCCGCGGGGCACCGCTCGTTTGACAGCCGGTGCCGAAAGCGGCCAGGACCGCCCCCGCCGCCAGGCCGGCGAGGCGAACACGCGGGACAAGTCGGGACATGATCGAACCCCCCTCAAAACACCGGACACCAGAAGATGCGCAAGGCTCCCGCGGCGGGGGAAAACCCCGGAGCCGCTTGAGAGCTTGTTACTCCCTTTCAACATCGTCCGACCGGCGGGGAGTCGTACAGCGAAAATACCCAACGTTCCGCAAACGAGGCAGGACCGCGCAAAATGCGAAAACCGGCACGACCCCTCTAGGTTGCCGTTTGTAAAAAAGCTACTGTAGACGGAAGTTCCTGACCTACGCTCGTTGCGTTGCGTTGTCGGCCGTTAAGGGGGCTTAACGCCGTTGCGAACCGAGTGCCCGACCGGATCGGGGGGCGAATCGGCCCGCGACGCCCGGCGACGCAAGACGGAACTCGTTCGATGGACTCGACTTGCGGAGCGTCTCGCCACGACGCCGTCGCCCGCCGACCTCCCCTGAGGCCCGAAAATTCGGGCCGGTGGCACGGGTCGTGCTAAGTTCGCTGGACGAATTTTCGGAATCGAACAGAAACCGGTGCTTTCTCGTCATTGAGTAGGTGCCCCCTCCGGTGCCTGTCCGACTCGGCCGACATCTCACCCGCGGCGGGTTGAGGCTTCGGACTGCCGAGCGGCCTTGTGTGACTCGCCCCGGGAGACGACCGACCATGCCACGGACCAGCCACGACACCGGTGACAATTCCATGCCTTACTCGGCCTCGCTCGCCACGTCCCAGCCGCCCGGTTACGCCGCGCCGGGGGTCGCCCTCGCGCCGGGCCAGACGGTCGCCCTGTCGGCGACCGCGCGGTCGTGGCCGACGATCCTCGAACTCTTCAACGCTGTGAAGCGGCGGCTCGTGCTGGCCACGTTCCTGGGCTTGCTCGTCGGCATGGCCGCGGCCGCCGCGATCTGGCTCGCCATGCCCAACGGCAAGCACCGGGCGCAGGCGCAGTTGCAGGTCAAACCGGTCAACCGCCTCGGGGCCTACCAGAACATGGGCGGCGAGGGCGAGTTCGCGCTGTTCCGCAAGCGCGAAGAGAACCTGATCAAGGGCCGGTCGCTGTTGGAGCGCGTCGTCGCCGACCCCCGCGTGGCCAAACTGCCCGACATCAAGTCGGCCGACGATCCGGTACGGTACGTGTTCGAGAACGTCAAGATCGAGTGGCCGGCCGACGACCTAATGGCCGTCGTCATGCGCGGCGACAACGCCGCCGGCATCCGCGACACGGTCAACGTGCTAGTCGAGTTGTACCTCAAGGACGCGGCCGCCGGCGAGAAGGCCGAGCGGGCCAGCAGCCGCAGCCAACTCGAAACCGTGCTGTCCGACATTAACAAGCAGATCGCCGTTCACGAAGGGCACCTCAAGAAGCTGGCCGAAACCGGCGGCGGGGCCAACGAACTGTCCAACCTCCAGCTCCTCAAGTTCGAGACGGAAAAACTCAGCGACTTGAACAAGCAGCTTTACGAGAGCCAAAAGGAAATCAACCTGCTGAACCTGTTGGTCGAACAGCGGATCAAGCGGGTCGCCGAGATCGACAAGACCGACGTGACCTCCGAGGACCTCGAAAAGGCTCTGGAGACGAACGAGGAGGTCCGGGAGAAAATCGCCCTCCGCACCGCCCAGCAGAAGCAGAACGACCGCGACGAGGCCAAGTTGCTGCCCGGGACGCCGGCCATCAAAGAGGGCCGGGACAAACTCCGCCTCCTCCAGACCGACCTGGACGCCAGCACCAACCGCTTGAAATCGACGGTCGAGAAGGACATCCGCGCGAACCGGAAGAAGGCGCTGCTGGCGCTCAACGAAAACGACAAGTACCAGATCGAGTTGCGCCAGGCGACGCGAAAGGAGACGGAGGCCGACCACGCCAAGACGACGGCCAAGGTCAACAGCCTCGGCCGCGCCGGGCACGAACACGGCATCGACACCGCCGAACTCGCGCCGCAGCGCGAGGCCCGCACGCTGGTCACGCGGCAACTCGTCGGCATGGACTCCCTCGACGCCGCCGGCACGCGGGTCGTCATGCGCGAGCCGGCCGTGGTCACCCTCAACCAGAACTTGAACCAGAAGGTGTTCCTCGCCGTCGTCAGCTTCTTCGCCGGGTGCCTGGTCGTCATGCTCGCGGTGGCGTTCCTGGAGTGGCGGTCGCGGCGCGTGGACTCGGTCGAGCAGGTCGTCAACGACCTCGGCCTGCGGGTCATCGGCACGATCCCGGCCTTCCCGAGCAAGCAGTCGCTCAAAAACGGCGACGCGGCCCAGTCCCAGAACTGGCGGTTCGTTCTGAACGAGTCGGTCAACTCGGCCCGGACGATGCTCCTGCACACGGCCAAGGAGCAGAACATGCAAATCCTCATGGTCACGAGTGCCATGCAGGGCGAGGGCAAGACCTCCCTGGCCAGCCAACTGGCCACGAGCATGGCGACGGCCGGCCTGCGGACGCTCATCCTCGACTGCGACCTGCGGAACCCGAGCATGCACAAGCTGTTCGACGCCCCGCTCACCCCGGGGTGCGCCGAGGTGCTGTGCCAGGAGATCGACGTGTCGGACGCGGTCCAGCCGACCAGCGTGCCGAACCTGTGGCTGATCCCGGCCGGCCAGTGCTCGAACCGCGTCATCACCGCGCTCGCCCAGGGGCACCCGCTCGAAACCCTGTTCAACCGCCTCCGCGGCCAGTTCGACTTCATCGTGGTCGATAGCTGCCCCGTCCTGCCGGTCGCCGACTCGCTGCTCGTCGGCCAGCACGTGGACGGCGTCGTCCTGTCGATCCTCCAGGACATCAGCCAACTGCCCAAGGTGATGACGACGGCCGAACGCCTGACGCAGTTGAACATCCCGCTGTTGGGCGCGGTGGTCAACGGCATCAAGCCGGACATCCACGCTTACGGGTACAACTACGTCAAGCAGTTGCCGGCGTAACGCGCGGCGAGGGGCGTGGAACGGATCGGGCCGGGCGAGCGGTCAAGGAGGTCGTGGGATGGGGCGGTTCTGGCCAGTCGCGGCGATCGCAATCGTGTTCGGGGGCATCGGCCTCTCGAGCGCGCTGAAGCCGTCGCGCGGCGAGTCGGCCGCGGCGGCGGACGTGCAGGCCCGCCTCGACGCCGTCCCCCTGGCCTTCGGCGACTGGGCCGGTACGGTCAACGTCATCCCGCCGAAGCACCTGCAAATCGCCGAGGCCCAGGCCCACTTGAGCCGGACGTATACGCACAAGTCGAGTCGCCGGTCCGCGTCGGTCATGCTGCTCTACGGCGAGCCGGGGCCGCTCGGCGCGCACACCCCGGAGACCTGCTACGTCGGGGCCGGGTACCGCCAACTCGGGGCCGCGGTCGTCCGCGACCTGGCCGGCGCGGAGGTCTGGGCGGCGAAGTTCGAGACCGCCGGCGACGCCCCGGTGACGCTGAACGTGAACTGGGCGTGGGGCACCGGCGACGGCTGGAAGGCGTCCGACAACCCGCGGTTCGATTTCGCCGGGCACTCGCGGATTTACAAGCTGTACGTGAGCGATGTCGTGCCGCGCGGCGAAGGCCCCGGCCGCGCCCCGGCGGACGACTTCGTGCCCGCATTCCTGGCGGAGGTGCGGGCACGGCTCGCCGCCGCCGATCCTTCTCCCCCCTCTCCTCTCCCCCCAGGCGTCGGGGGTCAGAAATGACGACGCCACACCCGGCGGGGGACGGACCCCACGCCGCAGACGGACCGACCGAACGACACGCCCCCGAATCGACCCCCATGACCGCCCACCCCCCGACCCCCCCGCCCGAGCCTGCCGACCACGCCCCGTGGCCGGAGATCGACTGGCTCGCGCCCGAGACCGTCGTCGAACTGCCCCCGGCCACCGGCTGGTACGCCCCGATGAAGCCGTCGGTCGATTACCTGCTCGCGCTCGCCATCGCCGTGCCCGCCGTCCCGGTGATCGGCGTCTGCTACGCGCTGGTCCGGCTGTCGTCGTCCGGCCCCGGGTTCTACAGTCAGACGCGGTCGGGCTTCCACGGCCGGCCGTACCGCATCCTGAAACTCCGCACGATGGGCCACAACTGCGAGGCGACGACCGGCATCCAGTGGTCCCAAAAGGGGGACATGCGGGTCACCAAGCTGGGCAAGTTCCTCCGCAAGTCGCACCTCGACGAGTTGCCGCAACTGTTCAACGTCCTGCGGGGCGAGATGAGCCTGGTCGGCCCGCGGCCGGAGCGGCCGGAGGTGATCGCGGCCAAGGGGCTGGCCAAGCAGGTGCCCGGGTACGCCCGCCGCCTCGACGTGAAGCCCGGCGTGACCGGGTTCGCCCAGATTCAACTGGAACCGGACAGCAACATCACGAGCGTCCGGCACAAGGTCGCCTACGACCTGTACTACATCGCCAACCAGTCGTTCCTGTTCGACCTGCGGCTGATCGTCGCCACGGCGGCCAAGACGACCGGGCTGTCGATGCCGTGGCTGCGGCGGCTGTTCTTCCTGGCGAAGCGCGACCGGGTCGGGCACTTTTTCCGCACGCTGACCCCGCAGGCCCTGCCGCCGGCCGGCGAGAGCGCCACGCAATTCCAGCCGGTGTAGCCCCCGCCATGACGCCGACCCCCCCGAGCCGGCCGCGGGTGCTCTACCTGACGCACCGCGTGCCGTTCCCCCCGGACAAGGGGGACCGCATCCGCAATTACCACGTCCTCCGCCAGCTCGCCGCCCGGGCCGAGGTCTGGCTGGTGGCCCTGGCCGACGAACCGGTGCCGCCCGAGACCCTGGCCGCGCTGCACAAACACTGCGCCCGCGTCGCCATCGTCCCCGTCAACGCCCGGCGGCGCAAGCTCCGCGCCGGCCTGTCGGCGCTGGCCGGCCGCAGCCTGACCGAGGGGGCGTTCCACGAGCCGGCCGTCGATGCCATCGCCGCCGGGTTCCTGCGCGAGGCCCACTTCGACGCCGCCCTCGTGTCCGGGTCGGGGTTGGCCCCGTACCTCCGCCGCGGCGGCTTGCGACAACTCCCCGGGTTCGTCGATCTGGTCGATGTCGATAGCCAGAAGTGGCTCGACTTCGCCGACGCCGTGACCGGGCCGAAGCGTAGGTTGTACCGGTTCGAGGCGGGCCGGCTGCGCAAGCTGGAGTGCGAACTCCCCGGGTGGGCCGCGGCCGTGTCGATCGTCAGCCCGGCCGAGGCCCGCCTGTACGAGTCGTTTGCCGGGGCAGGGACGGCGACCGTCGCCACCAACGGCGTCGATCTCGACTACTTCGCCCCCGTCCCGGCCGACGCCCCGACCGTGCCGGCGTGCGCGTTCGTCGGGGCGCTCGACTACCTGCCCAACGTCGATGCGGCGGTCAGTTTCGCCCGCGAGGTGTGGCCGGCCGTGCGGGCGAAAGTTCCCGACGCCGAGTTCCACGTTATCGGCCGCAAGCCGACGCCCGAAGTCGTGCGGCTGGGCGAGTTGCCCGGGGTCGTCGTCGTCGGCCAGGTGCCGGACGTGCGGCCCTACGTCGCCCGCGCGGCCGTGATCGTCGTGCCGATGCGGCTGTCCCGCGGCTTGCAGAACAAGGTGCTCGAAGCGCTGGCGATGGCGAAGCCGGTGATCGCCGCCCCGCCCGCCCTGGCCGCGCTGGCCGCCGTCCCCGGCCGCGACCTGGTGTGCGCGAACACCCCGGCCGAGTGGGCCGACGCCGTGGCCGGGCTGTTGAGCGACCCGGCCCGCCGCCGCGAGTTGGGCGCGAACGCCCGCCGCTTCGTCGAGGACCACCACCACTGGGACCGGTGCCTGCAACCGCTGCTCGACCTCGTGACCGGGACGGCCGTCGTCTCCCCCCTTCCCTCCGCGAGTGCGTCGTGAACCTGCTGGCCACCCCCCCAACGCCGACGACGTACCTGGCCAGCGCCGACACCCCGCCGCCGCGCCCCCGGCCGGCCCCGGTCGTGTTCGACACCCGGGTCGTGAGCGGGTCCGGCGGCGGCCCGGACAAGACCATCCTGAACTCGCCGCGCTTCCTGACGGGCCTCGGTTACCGCATGATTTGCGGCTACTTGTACCCGCCCGGCGACCCCGGGTACGCCCAGATCGTCGGCCAGGCCGAGCGCTACCGCGCCCCGCTGATCTCCGTGCCCGACCGCGGCCCGTGGGACTGGCGCGTCGTCGCCGACCTGCTCCGCGTTTGCCGGCGGGAAAACGTCGCGGTGTGGCACGGCCACGACTATAAGACCAACGCCCTGGGCATTCTGCTGAAGCGCTTCTGGCCGATGCGGCTGGTGACGACGCTGCACGGCTGGGTCGAGATGACCGACCGCACGCCGCTGTACTACCGCATCGACAAGCTCTGTCTGCCGAAGTACGAGAAGGTGATCTGCGTGTCCGAAGACCTCTTCGAGGCGGCACTGTCGGCCGGGGTGCCCGCGCGGAATTGCGTGCTGCTCGAAAACGCCATCGACACCGAGGAGTACCAGCGCCGCCGCACGGTCGCCGACGCCAAGGTCGCGCTCGGCTACCCGCCCGACTGCCTGCTCGTCGGCGGCGTCGGCCGCCTGTCCCCCGAGAAGGCGTTCGACGCCCAGATTCGCGCCCTCCCCACGCTGCTGGCGCGTGGCCTGGACGTGCGCCTCGTCGTCGTCGGCGAGGGCAACGACCGGCCGCGGCTCGAAGCCCTGGCGAAGGAGTTGAACGTCGCCGACCGCGTCAGCCTCCCCGGCTGGCAGTCGGACGTGCGGGCTACGTTCGAGGCGATGGACGTGTTCGCGTTGAGCAGCCTGCGCGAGGGCTTGCCGAACGTGCTCCTCGAAGCGATGGCGCTCGAAGTCCCCAGCGTGGCGACCCGCATCGCCGGCATCCCCCGGCTCGTTCAGGACGGCCGCAACGGCTTCCTCATCGACCCCGGCGACCAGGCCGCGCTCGACCGCTCCCTGGCCGGCCTGCTGACGAACGCCAACCTCCGCGACCTGTTCCGCGCCGCCGCCCGCCGCACGATCGAGACCCGGTACAGCTTCCCGACCCGCATGAAGCGCCTCGCCCACCTGTACGACGAGCTGTTGGCGAACGGGGAGCGGACATGGTCTCGTTCCTGACGCGCGTCCTCGACTTGCCGGATCGGCCGACCCGGCTCAGCCGCAAGGCCGACCGGCGGGAGTTCGCGGCCGTGGTGGCCCGCACGCAACTCACGTTCCTTTCGGTCCCGATGGAACTGGAGGCCGGCTTGGACGCCGACACGATGACCCCGGAACAACTCCTCGACTCCATTGAGAAGTCGGCCAGGATCCTCTCGGCACGCGAAGCCCACCCCCCGTTTACCTGCCAGCGGGCGGGAGAACTTTTGTTCCCCGTGTTCAGCCAGAAGCGGTACGCCGAGCGGTTCGTTGGAGAGTACGTCAAGTCCCTCAACCGGGTCATCCCCTTCTTCCTCTTGACGGCCTCCGGACACGACATCGCGTATTCGGCGGGTGAGGGCGCGACGGTGTTACTCAACGCCGGGACGCGCCACGAGTACCGCCTGACCGGCGACGATTTGGCGGCGGTGCGTGCGGCCGCGGCGTGATTCGGGTATGCTGGGCGGTGACCGCACACCGGGAGGACGCGAGATGCGGAGTCAGTTCACGCTCGAATTCTGGCGGGACGGCGAGTGGTACGTCGGCCGGCTGCTGGAAGTCCCGGGCGTCTTCAGTCAGGGCGAGACGCTCGACGTTTTACGAGAGAACATCCAGGACGCTTACGAGTTGGTGGTCACACAAGACCGCACCCCGGCTCCGGCCCTCGCACAACGCGAGCCGGTGGAGTTGGAGGTTTGAAGCGGCAAGAGTTCGTCCGGGAACTGGAACAGGCAGGCTGCGAGTTGGTCCGACACGGTTCGCGCCACGACCTGTACCGGAACCCCGCGACCGGTCGGCAAGCCCCCGTGCCCCGGCACCGCGAAGTCGCCGATACGCTGTGCCGGGTCATCCGCCAGCAACTCGGTCTCGGCGGAACGTAGCGCGACTCCTCGCTGGCGAAGTCGTTCCCGTTACTCCGCCGCAGGCGACGGCGAGCGGCCCACGTGAGTGGGCTGTTCCAACCCGGAATGCGAGTTGTCGTCCACCGGCGTGCGCCGGGCACTTCCGGCAGATTGTCGCTCCCCATTCCGGGGTGGAACAGCCCACTCCCGTGGGCCGCTCGCCGTCGCCTGCGGCGGGGCCACGAGACGCCCGGGCCGGCCGGTCGCCCGTAGACTACTCGTATTCCGAACTCGGAGGCGCGGTCATGGGCGGTTGGTGGGAGCAAGTTGGGGAGACGGTCCGGGAGGAATTTTCCGACCTGCCGGACGCGGCGGGGTTGGCGCGGATCACGATCCGGCTGCTTCTCGCGGCGGTCCTGGGCGGCGTCCTCGGTTACGAACGCGAGAGCAAGGGCAAGGTGGCCGGGCTGCGGACGCACATGCTCGTCGCCCTCGGGGCCGCGCTATTCGTTCTCATCCCGCAACAGCACGGCATGTCGAACGCCGACCTGTCCCGCGTCGTCCAGGGCCTCGTCGCCGGGCTGGGCTTCCTCGGGGCCGGGGCGATCGTGAAAGGGAACGGCGACGAGGACATCAAGGGCCTGACGACGGCGGCCGGCCTCTGGCTGACCGCCGCCGTCGGCGTGGCGGCCGGGCTGGGCCGGGACGCGACGGCCGTCCTGAGTACCGGCCTCGCGCTGGTCATCCTGGCCACCGTCCCCCGGGTCACGCGGCTCTTCGACCGCGGCCCCGCCCCACCGACCGGCGGCGCTCCGGCCCGGCCCGCCAAGGGCAAGCCGCGCTGACCCGTCCACGAGAAACGGCCGCCGGGAACTCCCGGCGGCCGTTTCAGTTTCGTTCGCGGCCGGGGTCAGTCGGCGCAGAGGCTTTCGTTCAGCTTCTGGAGGGCTTCGCTCTCGATTTGCCGGACCCGTTCGCGGGTCAGGCCGAGGCACTCGCCGATCTCCTTGAGGGTCTTCGGCTCGATGTCGTCCAGGCCGAAGCGCATCTTCAAGACGGTCGCCTCGCGCTTGTCCATCTTCTCGAGCAGGACCATCACTTGCTTCAAGTCGTCGCTCTCGACCATCTCCATGTCGGGGGTCTTCGAGCGGTTGTCCATGAGCATCTCTTCGATCGACCAGCCGGCGTCGCCCTGGTCGGTCTGCGGGGTCGAGTTGTAGACGCGGATCGCCTTCTTGATGATGCTCAGCTTCTTCTTCGGCAGGCCGAGGACCTTGGCCACTTCTTCGGGCAGGGGCGGGCGGCCGAGTTCGTCGGTCAGCTTGTTCGTGGCCCGCCGCCACTTGGCGATGAGTTCGACCATGTACGCCGGGATGCGGATCGTCTTGGCCGTGTTCACCAGCGCCCGCTTGATGCTCTGCTTGATCCAGTAGCTGGCGTAGGTGCTGAACCGGGTGCCCATCGTCGGGTCGAACCCCTCGACGGCGCGGAGCAGGCCGAGGTTGCCTTCTTCGATCAGGTCTTGCAGGGCGAGGCCCTTGCCGGTGTACCCGCGGGCGATGTTGACCACCAGCCGGAGGTTGGCGCGGACCATCTGGTCGCGGGCGGCGCTGTCGCCGACGGCGATGGCCCGGGCGAGTTCTTTTTCCTGGTCGGCGCTCAGCAACGCCGTCTCGTTGATCTCCCGCAGGTACGTCTCCAGGGGAGACTGCACGGCGTCGGAGCGGTAGCGGCGGAGGCGAGACATGGAGTGGCGTCCTGGCGTTGGGTGTCCAATTCGGCTGCGCGAGGGGCTTCGACCGGCCGCCCGCGGACTCAAGGCCAATCACAATGGCCGTCCGCCTCCGAGCGCTGTGCCCGCCGAGGTAGACCCGAAGTTAGTATCGACTGAAAAACAATGATCCGGCAGCGTGCCCGGCCCCGCAACGCGATCGTAATAAAAATCGTGCGGCAGCGCAGGCACAGTCGCAATAATCGGCAATCGGTTTCGTCCGCCCCAGGTGCGAGTCGGGTCGAACGGACCGCAGAATTCACTCCCGCGCGCGATTCCGGGGGGAATCGTCCGCGGCCGCAAATCTTTAGATCACGGTTACGCCCGGTGCAACTGATTCTTTCGTCCCGGGCGAAAGCGCCGGAAACGCCGACGATGCCGACCGGTACAGCTTCGCCGTCTTGACATTTGATAACGCCGCCGGGCCGACAGTTCCAGCAGTTCCGGTGGGCATTTCGCAACTTTTGCCGAATGTTTTCGCCCGCCGGCGGAAGTTTCCCGCCCGCCCATCCTCCGCCAACAAAGGGCAACGACAAGCTCGGTTGTGCGGGCCAATCCCGCGCGTCCGGTGCTCCGCCGCAGGCGACGGCGAGCGGCCCACTCGCGTGCAATGCCACTGAGTTAACTGATGTGGACGTGGTCTTTGAAGGGTTACACGTGGAGACGTCCTGCACCGCCCTACGGGCGTCTTGCTCCGCACCTCGAGCCGACGGTCGGTCAAGTGCGTCTGGAGTTCCCGGACGGCCAACTCCTGGTCCCGGAGGGCGGGAATCCGCGCCGGCCGATGCGGCAGAAACTCGAAGGCGGTCGGCGGGACGAAGTCGGGGCCATCGGTAGACCGAGTCATAATCGCAGCGTTCTTGCCGTGGTGACGTGTGGTAACTCCAGTCGTGGCGAGGCGCTGCGATCACTTCAAGCCGAGCTCAGTGGCATTGCCTTAACACGACCTGTTGGCTGCGGCGGAGCCACGGGCGGCACCGGCACGGCGAGCGCCGTCGTTATCGCGGGCGGCTTGGCGTCGGGGTCGCGGGGGGCGTGCTTCTCGCCCTTGAGCCGCTCGATGACGTAGTAGAAGACCGGCGTCAGCAGCACGCCGAAGAGCGTCACGCCGATCATGCCGCTGAACACCGCGTGCAACCGGCGACGGCCAGTGCGCCGAAGAACCCGGTCGCCAGCCCAAGACTCCGCACGACACGACCCATCGGAAAACCTCGCACCCGAGAGTGACACCGGGAACAGTAGCCGCGGGCTACCGGTCTTTCGCCTTGTCGGGGGCCGCGTCGGGGTTGAGGACGCGGAAAGCAGTCCAGAATTTGTCGAGCCGTTGGCTCTGCGGGGCCAGGCCACGCCCCTCGTAGGTGACGACGTAAACGCGCTTGCCGGCGAGGACGATGCGGGCGTACATCTCGACCTGGGGGTCGGCGTCCTGGGCGGTGATTTCCAGGGCCGGGTAGCCGTCCACGGTGGTCTTCTCCTGATCGACGGTGACGTCGAAGGCGCGCGCCCCGACGACGGCCTTGGCCGTGGTGGCGAGCACGGCGTCCCGGGCCGCGTCGGTCCGCGGGGCCTTGGGCAGGTCGAAGTACCGGACCGAGCAATTGTCGAATTCCTGACCCATCATCCGCCGGCTGTGGGCGACGCCGAGCAACTTGGTCCCGTCGGACAGCGTCAGCGGGGCCGGGCTGGGCACCCCGGGGAAGACGGCTTCGAACTGCCCGTCGGGCGACTTATACGCTTGCATCGCCGGGTCGTCGAGCCGCTGGCCGACGACGAGCAGCCCGACGCACCCCAGACAGCAGACGCCGAACGTGCCCGCGAGTAACAGCGACACGACGGCGAACAGGCTGCGGCCGGCACCCGACGGCTTGGCCCGGGGTCGCCCCGGTTGCACTTCGTCCAGGGCGGTGTTGCGGGACTCGGCCCGGTCGAGGCTGCGGCGCGGCCGGGCGACTGGCGCGGCCGCGACCTGGGACGGCGTGAACACGGTCGCGCAGGTCGCGCACCGCACCGGTTGGGCGACGAGGTCTTCGGGGATCTCGAGTTCGACCAGACAGTTCGGGCAGACGACCGCGCGGGGCATGACTTCACTCCACCCGAAGAACCGATCCGACGACTCCGCCATGATACGGACGCACCGGCTCCCGGCGGCGGGGCACGGGGGGCGGGCGGGGCGGGGGCCGGGCGGGGGCCGGGCGGGGCGGAAAAAATCCGGGCGGGCGCGTTGCCCTTTGGCGCGACGGGGCTTATGATCACTTCAACCTTAACGGACCGCCGACCGGCGGACCGCCGAGGCCGACATCACGGTGAGTATCTTATCCAGAGCGACTGAGGGTTTCAGGCCCGACGACGTCGCAGCAACCGGTCGGACCGACAGCCGCCAGGCTTGACGTTCGATGCTGGTGCTAACTCCTGCCCGACGACCGTGGGACGCAAGTCCCGCACGAGTTGGGGCAGATAAGATACTGGCGAGCGACTTCGTACCCCGAAACTCCGTTCGCCGTTTCTTATCTCACCACACCGCCACCGACTTTTCCCCGGCTCTGCCGAGGTCTTTTCGTGCGGTCCTCTGGATCGGCCGCCGCCCGAAACTGACCCTTGCCCACCATTCCAGGGTGTTTTTGTGGCCATCCCCCAAGCCGAGTTTACGATCGGGCTGCAGTGTAAACTGTGCGGCAAGATCTACCCCAAGTCCCCGGTCAACTTCTGCACCGACGACTTCGGCCCGCTCGAAGTCGTCTACGACTACGAGGCGATCCGCGCGACCGTGACCCGGGCCAAGATCGAGCAGCGGCCGCGGACCATGTGGCGGTACCGCGAACTCCTCCCCCTCGACGGTCCCCCGACCGTCGGCCCCCAGGTCGGCTGCACCCCGCTCATCCGCGCCGACCGCCTGGCCAAAGAACTCGGCGTCTCGAAGCTGTGGATCAAGAACGACGCGGTCAACTTCCCGACCCTCTCGTTCAAGGACCGGGTCGTGAGCGTGGCCCTGTCGAAGGCCCGCGAGTTCGGCTTCAAAACGGTCGGCTGTGCCAGCACCGGCAACCTCGCCAACAGCGTCGCCGCCAACGCCGCCCAGGCCGGCCTGGAGGCGTACATCTTCGTCCCGTCCGACCTCGAAAAGGCCAAGATTCTCAACACCAGCGTGTACGGGGCCAAGGTCATCGCCGTCCACGGGACGTACGACGAAGTGAACCGCCTGTGTACGCAGGTCGCCTTCAAGTACAACTGGGGCTTCGTTAACATTAACCTCCGGCCTTTCTACGCCGAAGGGTCGAAGACGATGGGCTACGAGATCGCCGAAGACCTCGGCTGGCGCTTCCCCCAGCACGTCATCGCCCCGATGGCCGGCGGGTCGCTGATCGGCAAGATTCACAAGTCGTTCGAGGAACTGTACAAGGTCGGCCTGGTGAGCGAGCCGCCGCGGACCAAGATGTACGGGGCGCAGGCGACCGGGTGCAACCCGATCACCGACGCCGTGAAGTCCGGCCGCGACCGTCACAAGCCGGTCCGCAAGCCGAACACGATCTGCAAGAGCCTGGCCATCGGCGACCCGGCCGACGGGTACTTCTCGAAGAACCTGATCCACACGACCGGCGGCTGGGCCGACGACGTGACCGACGACGAGATCGTCGAGGGGATGCTGCTGCTCGCCCGCACCGAGGGCATCTTCGCCGAGACGGCCGGCGGGGTGACGATCGCCGTCGCCCGCAAACTGCTGGCCGAGAACCGCCTGCCGCGCGACGAGGAGATCGTCCTGTGCATCACCGGCAACGGCCTGAAGACCCAGGACGCCGTCGAAGGCGCAGTCGAGAAGCCGGCGCTGATCAAGCCGAGCCTGGACGCCTTCATCGAAGTCTTCACCGGCGGCGACATGGGCCTGCCCAAGACCTACGGCGCGGCCGTATTAGTGTGAACTAGAAAATTTTCACCGCAGAGGGCACATGAGGGCGCGAGAGAAAACCAAATTCAAGTTTGGAACTCCATACTCAGTATGTCTCGATTCTAACGCAGGTATTCTGTTTTTCTCCGCGCCCTCATGTGCCCTCTGTGGTGAACTGTTTTCCGCATCAGGAGTGCCCCATGCCCGTGACTGTTGAGATTCCTTCGCCGATGCGCGACCTGACCGACGGCCAGACGCGGGTCGCCGTCGAGGGGGCGACCGTCGGGGCCGTTCTCGCCGACTTGGTCGCGCGGCACCCGGCGATCCGGGCCAAGCTGTACGACGGCGACAAACTGCGGCACTACATTAACGTCCTCGTCAACGACGAGGACGTGCGGTATCTGGACGACCTCGACACGGTCGTGGCCGACGGGGCCGTGGTCGCGCTGATTCCCGCCGTCGCGGGGGGCTGACCCGTGACCGCCAAGCCCGACGACGATGACGACGACCTCGACGGCCTCGACGAGGACGGCCCGGCCGAGCCGGGGGCCGCTGCCGCCGCGGGCGACGACGGGGAGGACGAGGACGTGCCGGACGGCGCGTCGGTCTTCCCGCTGATCCCCGAGGAACTCGGCGTCCACCCGCTGCTGTTGGCGACGATCCACGCCTACGTCTTCCTCGAAGGCAGCGAGGAGCACGTCCTGAACGGCAAGGTCGCCGAAGAGGCAATGCAGTACCTCGTGACGTACCTCCAGCGCCTCGGCGGCGCGGACGTGAAGCGCCTGAAGGAAGACCTCAAGACGCTCGTCGGCTTCGCCAAACTGGAGAAGTGGCCGAAGCAACAGGTCCGCTTCCTCAACGACTTCCTCGCGGACAACGGCGTCGCGGACGGCCGTTAACCGGCGAGCGGGGGACGGAAGTCCCCCGAGTGCGCCCCCCCGGGAGTGCGCCCCCCGGAGTGCGCTCCGATGCTCGGAGCGCCCGCCCGCATTTGCTGCCCAACTCGGGGGACTTCCGTCCCCCGCTCGCCTGGAAAGATCGCACCATGAATCTCGAACGCTACTCGCGGCAGATGCGCGTCCCCGGCATCGGCAAGGCCGGGCAAGAACGCATCATGAACTCGCGGGTCACCCTGTGCGGCGTCGGTGCCCTCGGTACGGTGCTGGCCAACACGCTGGTCCGCGCCGGGGTCGGCCACGTCCGCATCATCGACCGCGACTTCGTCGAGCCGTCGAACTTGCAGCGGCAGGTCCTCTTCGACGAGTCCGACGTGACCAACAACCTGCCCAAGGCCGAGGCGGCGGCGACCAAGCTGCGGCAGATCAACTCCGGCGTCACCGTCGAGGCCATCGTCGCGGACATCGACCGGACCAACGTCGAGGAGTTCTGCCGGGACGCCGACCTGATCCTCGACGGCACCGACAACTTCGAGGTCCGGTACACGATCAACGACGCGGCGATCAAGCTCAATAAGCCGTGGGTGTACGGTGGGGCGGTCGGCGTCGAGGGGATGACGATGACGATCATCCCCGGCGAAACCCCGTGCCTTCGCTGCGTCTTCGAGCAGTCCCCCGGCCCGGGCGAGGTCGGCACCTGCGAGACGGCCGGGGTGCTGGGGCCGATCGTCGGCATCGTGGCCAGCTTCCAGGCGACCGAGGCGTTGAAGATTCTCGCCGGCAAAGTCGAGGCCATCAACCGCGAGTTGTACATCCTCAACATTTGGGAGAACACCTCCCGCCGCGTCAAGATCGCCCCGCTGAAGGGCCGCAAGGGTAAGTGCCCGTGCTGCGCCCTGCGGCAGTTCGAGTGGCTCGACGGCGCGCACGGCACGCAGACGACCTCGCTGTGCGGCCGCAACGCCGTGCAGGTCAGCCAGCGCCGCGCCGGGAGCATGAACTTCGCCGAGTTGCGCAAGTCCCTCGACGGGGCGACGGCCGTGAGCGCGAACAAGTTTCTGATGAAGTTCACGGTGACCGAGGGCACCGACGGGTACGAGTTCACGGTGTTCCCGGACGGCCGCGCGATCATCAAGGGGACCGACGACACCGAGCGCGCCCGCGTCCTGTACGCCAAGTACATCGGCAATTGAGCGATTATTCGCTTTGTTCTTGCACGCCCGGCGGGACTCGGCATGATACGCCGAGTCCCGTCGGGCTTTCCGGCGGGCGACACCGGACACTTTCCCGAGGCTTGAGCGTTATGGCAGACACAGTCGAGAGCAAGCGGATGACCGCCGGCATTCTGGCGATACTTTTGGGGAGCTTGGGCGTACACAAGTTCTATCTGGGCTACACGCAGGCGGGCATCATTCAGCTCGTCGTGTCGGTGTGTACGCTGGGGTGCATCAGTTTCCTCGGGCTGATCGAGGGGATCATTTACCTGACCAAGTCGGACGCGGACTTCATCGCCACGTACCAGGTCGGCAAGAAGGAATGGTTCTAACCGCGGCGTACAATGCGAGACCGACCGGCCGCGGCAGGTTGCCGCGGCCGGTCGGCGCGTCGAGGGGAGTCCCGCCATGACCAGTGTCGCCGAACCGCCGCCGGAAACCGCCGCGACCAGCGTCGAGGACGGGTTGATGCCGTACCGCCTGTCGGTGGCGAAGTACGAGGAGATGGCCCGCCACGGCATCCTCGGGCCGGGCGACAAGGTCGAACTCCTCCACGGAATGCTGGCGCGTAAAATGACCACCCACACGCCCCACACGTTCGCCACGGTCAGGCTCGATCGAATCCTGGAATCGTTGTGCGGGCGGAGTTGGTGCGTCCGGTCGCAGCAGCCGGTGATCGCGTCCGACGACAGCATGCCCGAGCCGGACGTGTCCGTCGCGCAAGGCGCTCTCGGCGATTACTTGGTCCGACACCCCACGGCCGCGCAGACGGCCCTCGTCGTCGAAGTCTCCGACTCGACGCTGAGGCTGGACCTCGGCGTCAAACTCAAGCTGTACGCGGCGGCGATGATCCCGGAGTACTGGGTGGTCGATTTGGTCAATGGTAAGCTCCACGTCCACACCCTGCCGCGCGGCGGCAAGTCGCCCGGCTACCTCAGTACGGTGGTCCTCGGAGTCGCCGACGAGGTGCCGCTGACGTTGCGCGGCGCGGCGTTCGGCTCCATCCGCGTCGGCGACTTCCTGCCGCCTCTGCCCAGCCCAGGAGTGTCCCCATGACCAGTGTCGCCGAACCGCGGCCCGAAATCACCGTGGCGCGCGCCGCGACGGTGGCTTACGCCTACCCCATCTCGGTGGCCCAGTTCGAGGCGATGGACCGCCACGACCTCTTCGGCCCGGACGAGAAGCTGGAGTTGATCCACGGCCTCATCACCCGGAAGGCTCCGATCAAACCGCCCCACGCCTTCACGACCTCGGAACTCGCAATCCTCTTGCTGAGGCTCTGCGGCGAGGGATGGGTAGTGCGGTGCCAGGCACCGCTAAAAGTTTCCGAAGACAGCGCGCCGCAACCCGATGTCGTCGTCGCCATCGGTGTACGCCGCGACTACACCACGGTTCACCCGACGCCGAGCCAAACCGCCCTCGTCGTCGAGGTGTCCGAAACTACGCTCGCGTTCGACCTCGGCGTGAAGCTCGCGCTGTACGCGGCGGCGAAAATCCCCGAGTACTGGGTGGTCGATCTGACCGGCCGGCGGTTGCACGTCCACACCCTGCCGCGCGGCGGGAAGAAGCCCGGCTACCGGCGTACAATGGTCCTCGAGGCCGACGCCGAGGTGCCGCTCACCTTGCGCGGCGAAGCGTTCGGGTCGATCCGCGTCCAAGAGTTCCTGCCGTGATTTATCTCGACAACGCCGCGACGACGTTTCCCAAGCCCGAGCAGGTTTACCTGGCGATGGACCGCTTCGCCCGGACCTCGCTGGCCAACCCGGGCCGGGCCGGGCACAAGATGGCGCTGGCCGCCGAACACGCCCTCGACGAGGGCCGGCACCGGCTCAACCGCCTGGTGAACGGCAAGTCGCCCGACCGGATCGTGTTCGCCCTCAATGGCACCGACGCCCTGAACATGGCCATGAAGGGGACGATCAACCCCGGCGACCACGTCATCACGACGGTCCTCGAACACAACTCCGTCAGCCGCCCGCTGCAGGCGATGGCCGACGCCGGGACGATCACGCTGACCCGCGTCGAGGCCGACGCCGGCGGCACCCTCGACCCCGACGCGATCCGCAAGGCGATCACGCCGCGGACGCGCATGGTCGCCATGACCCACGGCAGCAACGTGCTGGGCACCGTGCAACCGGTCGGCGAAGTCGGGGCGATGCTCCGCGAGTACGAGGAGGTCATTTTCCTCGTGGACGCGGCCCAGACCATCGGCGTCGTGCCGATCGACGTGCAGGCGATGCGCATCGACCTGCTCGCCTTCCCCGGGCACAAGTGCCTGTTCGGGCCGACCGGGACCGGCGGCCTGTACGTCGCCCCGCGCGTGCAGCCGCGGGCCTGGCGCGAGGGCGGGACCGGGGGCGATTCGTCCACGCCGACGCAGCCCAAGGACTACCCGTACTTCCTCGAAGGCGGCACCCCGAACGTGCTGGGCGTCGTCGGCATGACGGCCGGCATCGACTTCGTCGAGGAGCGGACGCCCGACGCGATCCGCCGGCACGAGGTCGAGTTGTGCGACCGCCTGCGGCACCTGATCGCGCCGGCCGGGTACGAGATGTTCGGCCACGCCGACTCGGCCCGCCGCGTCGGCACCCTGGCCTTCCGGCACGACACCCTGTCGGCGTCCGAGTTGGGCGG
>JAYTSV010000236.1:0-3198 GCA_043745465.1 Fimbriiglobus sp. | reverse complement strand
CGGCCTGTACGATGCAGCTCCAGTCGCCTTTGCCGGCCGGGTGCGGTTGCGGGCGGCCGATGCGGATGTCGATCTGGACCATCTCGCCGTCCGGGTACAAAACATCGAGCCGATGTTCCGCGACCACATCCATCCCTGCGCCCTCCGCCGTCGCTACCCCGCACTCGCGCATCATCTCCGCCCACCACATCGGTGTCAACGACCAATGTCCGAGCATTCGCCTCCACGCCGTTATGCCGGCGTGTGGCCGACGGCCGACGTTCTCCGATGTCGGCCGCGACGCCTTTTTCGACGGCGGGCGGCGTGGCGGACATCCCGACAGTCGGCTCAACTTGCGTTGAGTTTTCGGAAGTGCTGCGGTTCGACATGGGCTATGATGGTCACGGACCGTGGGAGTCCCGGGTCCGCCGACTCCACAAACTCCGACGCCTCACGCCGCAGTGTGGACCCATGCCCGAAGTCCCCCCGCCCAAAACGCAACTCGTCGCCGTCACGCCGTTCTACCGGTCGAACGTGACCGATCAGTCGCTCGAAGCCCTGCTCCTGACCGACCTGCACGCCCTCGGGGACGCCGCCGGGCTGAGCTGGTCCGCGTTGCCGGTGTCCGACAACCGGTACGCCATCGGCGAGTGGATTGCCAGCGGCGGCATGGGCAGCCTGTACGCCGCGACGGACAAGGTCCTCGGCCGGCGCGTGGCGATCAAAGTCTTGCGCGGCGAGCAGCTCGCCGACCCCACGGCCGTCGTCCGCTTCCTCCAGGAAGCCCGCATCCACGCCCAGTTCCACCACCCGAGCATCCCGCCCCTGCACGACGTCGGCCGGCTGGAAGACGGGCGACCGTTCCTGGCCATGAAGTACGTCCGCGGGCGGACCCTGCACGACCTCCTCGCCGGCAAGCCGGCGGTCGAGTTGGAGCGCCACCTGGCCCTGTTCGAGAAGGTCTGCCAGGCCATCGCCTACGCGCACGCCAAGGGGGTCGTCCACCGGGACTTGACGCCGAGTAACGTGCTCGTGTCCGACCACGGCCGCGTCCAGGTGATCGACTGGGGCCTGGCGAAAGTGCTAGCGTCGCCGCAATCGCGGTCCCCGGACGCCGACCCGAGGGACGCCGACGGGACGACGCAAATGAGCGTGCCGAACCTGAGCCGGACCGAGGAAGGCCTGGCCATCGGCACCCCGGCGTACATGGCCCCGGAGCAGGCGAGCGGGGCGTCGGTCGCCACCGAGCAGAGCGACGTGTTCGGCCTCGGCGGCATCTTGTGTACGATCC
Organism: Fimbriiglobus sp.; assembly: GCA_043745465.1. Taxonomy (GTDB): domain Bacteria; phylum Planctomycetota; class Planctomycetia; order Gemmatales; family Gemmataceae; genus Fimbriiglobus. Next base: position 1,928 of record JAYTSV010000236.1, on the reverse strand, counting down.
TGACCGGCCTGCCGCCGCACAAGGGCAAGGTGTCCACGGTCCTCAAGCGGGTCCGGTCCGGCGACATCTCGTCCGCCACGGCGATGCTCGACCGGTGTACTGCCCCGAAGGAACTGGTCGCCCTGGCCAAGGCGTGCCTGGCCGCCGACGCGGCCGAGCGGCCGAAGAACGCCGGCGTCCTGGCGCGGGCCGTGTCCGAGTACCGCAGCGGCGACCGCGCGCCCCGCCGGTCGTGGTGGGCGAAGCTGTTCGCGGCCAAGGACGAGTGACGACGGCCGCCGGACCGCGGCGGGGTTACAGCGAGCGGGCCTTCGACGTGGCGTACCGGTCGAACCGGTCCGACAGGGCGAAGAAGGTCGGTGCCCACAGGCCCACGAAGATGCCGAACCGCTCGCCGTGGGCCGGGTCCGGGTCTTTCGACATCACCCAGATGGCGATGGACGCGAGGATCGACACGAAGCCGCCGCCGAAGCAGACATTGCTGAGGAGCCTGAGCAGACTGGACGACATGGGAAATCTCCGGGGAATGGTGGTGCGAGCGGCCCGCCGGGGTCCGCAGCCCATTTCTAGACGGCAGCCCTGATCGGAAACCGGGGCGGACGCGGATTCGCCGCACTTCAACTTGACGGCGGCGCGGCACGCGGGTTAAAACGGGCGACGATCTCCGGCAGGACGCCCCCGATGTTACTCCGCACGCCCCAGCTCCGACTCGCGCCGCCCCCGCCCGCGGTGGCCTGGGACGACGCCCCGTGCCCGCTGTGCGGTGCCCGCGAAACGGCGGTCGCGTGCCAGGCCCCGGACGCCAACCCGCGGGCCGGCACGCTCCCCCTGACGTTCGCCGTGGTGCAGTGCCGCGAGTGCGCGGTGCTGTTCACCAACCCCCGTCCGGACGCCGCGAGCATCGCCGACTTTTACCCGGACGACTACCGCCCGCACCGCCGGCCGCGCAAGCTCCGCGAGGCCGGCCGGTCGTCGGCCCCCTGGTCGGCGTGGGGCCGGTGGACCGGGCGGCGGCACCCCGAGCGGGACGGGTCGCTGCCGTGGGTCGGCCGCGGCCGGCTGCTCGACTTCGGCTGCGGCGGCGGCAGTTACCTCAAGCGCATGGCCGACCAGGGGTGGGCCGTGACCGGCCTCGACTCGGCCGTCGGCGCGGTCCGCAGCGTTCAGGCCGAACTCGGGCTGCACACCTTGGCCGGGTCGCTCCCGCACCCCGCGCTGGCCCCGTGCTCGTTCGACGTGGTGACCATGTGGCAGTCGATCGAGCACGTCCACGAGCCGATGGCGATCCTGCGGGAGGCGTTCCGCGTGCTCGTCCCCGGCGGCCGGCTGATCGTCGCCTGCCCGAACGCCGCGAGCTGGCCGGCCCGCGCCTTCGGCCCCGCCTGGTTCGCCCTCGACCTGCCCCGGCACCTGACGCACTTCACCCCGGCCACCCTGACGACGATGCTGACCGCGGCCGGCTTCCGCGTCGAGGGCGTCCGCCAGGTCCGCCACTCGGACTGGCTGCGGTCGAGCGCCCGCCTGGCCGCCCGCACCCCCGGGGCCGCTCTTTGGAAGCGCGCCCTCACGGCCAAGCCCCTCGCCAAGTTCGCCGCCTGGCTGACGTACCTGCTCGGGGCCAGCGACTGCATGATGGCCGTGGCCGAACGGCCGGACCAGTAATTCGTGTTAGCCCGACGCGCGAGCGAGGGACGCAAAGGTCGTTGGCAATGTCGGCGGACGTTGACGGTCCGGATTTCGGGTAGTGGCCTATTCGTGTGTTGATCGCTCTCTACGGCCCAACAAATGGAGGTCGCCCGAGGCGATCTCCACACGAATAGGCCACTACCGTACCTCGAAGGATGGATAGCGAGTTGAGGCCCCTGATGCGCGAGTCTCACGTGGCCTTTGACCAACTCATCGTCCCCAGGTCGAGGGCGTACCCGAAG
>JAYTSV010000235.1:0-40274 GCA_043745465.1 Fimbriiglobus sp. | reverse complement strand
GCGGCGTCACGGCTGCCCAGGTCGAGAAAGTCCTTCGGCGTGAAGACCTTTCCCCGGCCTTGTCCGCGAATCCGCTCCAGTATGTCGTCTTGTATGGTTCTCATCAGCTTGCTCTCCAGTCAGAAAAGTGTACGCGACTTTCTGACTGGTTGCAAGCCCTGAAACAGTGCTGTCGAGAGTGGAGGTTACGACGATACCACCCGTGCCGTCGGCACTTGGTGCCGTGTGCCTGGAGAGAAAATGTCGTTTCAACAAGGGGGGTTACGACTGATGCCCAACGCCTGGTTTCCCTGGGAAAAGCCGTCGTAACCCCGATTCCCAGCTCCGAATTTCCCGGAGAAAAAGTTCAATAGCCGTCTTGTCCTCCCGACTGTTTTTCAAAAGAAGCCCTTCGGCCAAGGCCGAAGGGCTTCTCGACTTTAATTCGAGCGTCTTTCGTAATTCGAGTCCAGTTCAATTCGATGCGGCTCGGGCAGAGTATCTTTCGGCACTCGTTGCAATCCCTTACTCCAATTGAGCTTTCGGTGGTTCAAAATAACCGCACAATTTGCCACTCGGCGTCAGCCGCCTCAGAATCAAGATCCGACCGAATTAATAGGTGAAGAAGTCTCTGCCGTGGACCATTAGACCGCCAAAGTGGGCAGTGACTGCCGTGATGAGAACTCCAGCCAGTAGCAGGAGCCGCACCCATCGATTGCGGACGCCTCGACGGACATCGCGTTCGGCGCAGATCGCCGTGAGAATCAGCACCACAGCCGCTGTCGTCCCGAGCCAGCGGTGCGTCAACAAGAGTTGAGGCGAACCCGCCCCGGTCCCGGCTGCGGCGAATAGCCAACCCAGCCCGGCCGTCGGTATCGCGCCGAGTGCCCCGATCCACAAGCAGAATCGAACCGTGTCCGATGGGATCGAACTTCGCCGCCAGGCCGACCAGACCTCACCGACGCCCGCAGCGAGGACCAGCGCAATTGGGAAGTGGAGCATGAGCAAGTGAAACTTGCCGACCCAGTGAAGTATCCGATCAGCCGTGGCCAAAGGCGGGGGAGCCAACGATTCCGCTTGAGCGGCGTGAGTGGAGCCCAGGGCTACAGGAGTCGCCTCCGGGGCACCGGCGGCGATCCAGGTTCGGATTGCTTCTTTTTGCGCCGGAGTGAGTACTCCCTGCGGCGAGTCGGGCGGGGGCATCTCGCCGCGCTGGACGAGGACCCACAACTCGGACTCGTCCGGGCGTAGTGGAATCACCATCTCGGGGTTCGCGGCAATCCGCTTGAGGTCGAGGACGTATCCGAAACGGCCCTTGGGTTTTGCCAAGTCGGACCCGTGGCAACCGGCGCATTTGGCCGCAAAGACACTACGAGCTTCACTCCCAATATCCCGCACCGCGGTGTCCGATTGTGCCGCGGCGATCCCCGGCCGGAATCCTACAAGCACGGCGAGAAATACGGCTGGGTATGGCCACCATGTCTTCATCACACACTCCGCATTTCTTTGAAATTGGAACCGGCAGGGCCGGCGACGCGAGTTCGCGCCGCCGACCAGCCGGGAAGTGAACCGGAAGCGTTACGAGAATTCCCGTTCGACCGGGCAGGTTATTCGAGCGTGGAATCCACGATGGCGAGCGAGCCGGCATTCTCCACATAGGAGACCTCCGACAGCCCCAGTGCCGCTTTGAGCTTCTCGGCCGGAAGGTCGCGGATCGGCCCCGGCGTCCCCTTTCCGGGTTCCGACTGGGGAAACGCGGTCGAACGGGCGGAGTGGAACGTCACTTTCCCCTCCACTTTCTGCAACACCTGGTGGATGTGTCCGTTGAGCACCGTGAGCGAACCGAACCGCTTCAGGGTCTTGAGTGCCTGTTCGGAGTCTCTCGTGCCCCAGCCCCATTTCTCGTGGACCATCCAGAGGGGGACGTGGGCGAAGACAACGACGGGAACGCTGTCCTTGAGTCCGGCCACATCCTTCTCCAGCCACTCCAGTTGATCCTTTCCGATCACGCCGAGGCCGCCGTCGCCGCTACCCGACTTGGCATTCGCCACGTTGACGAGACCGATGAAGTGGACCCCTTGGTGGTCGAAGCTGTACCAGCCCGTGCCTACCGTGCCTTTTCCATACCGTTTCAGGTATTCCTTGTTGCCGTCCCCGTCGAAATCGTGTTCGCCGGGGACATAGAGCACCTTGCCGGTTTTGACCTCTTTGAGGAGTTGCGCCACCGAGTCAAACTCGTCGGGCTTGGCGAGATGCGTCAAGTCGCCCGTGTGCAGGACGAAGGCGGGAGGCTCGGGAAGGGCGTTGATCCGCGCGATGGTCTGCTTGAGCGTGCCGGCAACATCCTTGTTCGGCTCGCGGGCGAACCCGAGGTGACTGTCGCTGATCTGAACGAACGTGAACGTCGGTTTTATGGTCGGTTTCTGGCCGAAAACGCGCGAGGAGGCAACCCCGCCCGCCACGCTCCAGACTAATCCGGTGCCTACCCACGCCATGCACTTGAGCATGCCCCGGCGGTCGATGCCGTCGCCAGCCGGGATCTCCTGCCGAAACGTCCTGTTTTCGTCCTGCATGATTCTGTCCTCACGGTTAGGGTTGGAATGGCCACGTTTGCTCGTGCAACTGGCTTCGCACTTCCCTACCGGCCTTCCCGCCGAAATATTCCTCCCGCCAAAAAGAAAGTGGCTCCGGGAATAACATCATCCTTCCGGCGGTAGTATGCTATGTTGGGAATTCGACGAATGAGCGACGCCTGACAAGAAGAGGTCCCCCGCATTTGGAACCCGATGAGCGGCGGCAGTTTGAACAAGCCACGCTGCCTCACCTTGATGCCGCCTACAACTTGGCTCGGTGGTTGACCCAGGACGAACACGCCGCCGAGGACGTCGTCCAGGAAGCGTTCCTTCGCGCTGCGCGGTACTTCGGCAGCTTCCGGGGTGGTGACGGGCGGGCGTGGCTCTTGGGCGTGGTTCGCCGCGCATCATTTGACTGGCTGGCGAAGCAGCGGGCACAGGTGGCGCTGGTCTATAGCGAAAACGTTCACGACCGGGGCGACGAGTCATCGAATCCCGAGTTCCTGGCCATTCGCAAGTGCGATGAAGCCCTGGTCCGGCAGGCTTTGGATGAGCTGGTACCCCAATTGCGCGAGGTGATCGTACTTCGTGAACTCGAAGGATTGAGTTACCAGGAGATTGCTGCCGTGACGGAGGTTCCGATCGGCACGGTCATGTCCCGACTTTCGCGAGGTCGTCAACAACTTCACCGGCGACTGACTGCTAGTCCGGAAGGGGAGTTGTTATGAAGTGTCGAGACGTACAACCCCTACTGCACCCCTATTCCGATGGTGAACTGGACCTGGTTCGGCACGTCGAGATCGAAAAGCATCTGGCCGGATGCAGTGAATGCTCCGATCAAGTGAAGCATCTACAGACGCTTCGGGCCGCCGTCTCGTCCGCGTCGCTGTACCACCGGGCACCGGCCGCGCTCCGCGCTCGCATTCAACTCGCCACTCCTTCGCTCACTCGCGGGCGAAAACGTTCATCCATGCAATTCGCTGCCCTGGCCGCGGGAGTGTTATTCCTGATCGGAGCGTCCGCAACCGTCGGTATGATCTTGTCCCGGACGGGAACGTCCGCCGATGACAGACTCGCGGAGCGGGTCGTTGCCGGTCACGTCCGTTCGCTCCAGGTCGATCACTTGACGGACGTGGCGTCCTCCGACCGACACACCGTGAAGCCTTGGTTCCGGGGAAAACTCGACTTCTCTCCCCAAATACCTGACTTGGCTCTGGAGGGATACTCGCTGTCCGGCGGTCGATTGGATTACCTGACCGACCGACCGGTTGCCGCCCTCGTGTACTACCGCCGGTTGCATGCCATCAACCTCTTCACGTGGTCCGCTGCCGACGACGATGAGAAATCCGTCCGGGGACTAGCTCGTCAAGGATTCCACATTCGTTACTGGCAGCGGGCCGGGATGACTTATTGGGCGATCTCGGACTTGAACGAGCAGGAGTTCGACGAATTCGTGCGACTAGTTCAAGAACACCCCGAGGGATTGCTGCGGTGAAACGTATCCCTTCGCGCCGCGATACCGTTCACCGACTCGAATCACAACTGTCATCCAGGATTCGACTTGCCTTCAAGCATCGCCGCCGCAACCCGGTCTCCCAACCCTGAATTCCGGCCAGGAAAAGTTCAATAGCCGTCCTGTCGTCCCGATTCTGTTTTCTCACCCATCATCCGCTGAGTCGCCTTAACTAATCGCAAAGCTCTCGACCACATCATTCAGCCGCTACGACAGCCAGCCGGGCAACGCGGCGGCCTGCTTCACCCACGCCGTTAGCTGCGCCTCGCCGAGTTGGTCGCTTTCGTGGATGTCGAGGTAGCGCACTTCCTTTTGCTTGGACTCGCCGGGCGGGGGCGGTAGCAGAGACGTGCCGCGGAAGAACGCCACCTTGACGCACTTCGTGAGACAATGGAAGCCGAGGAAGTAGCCCCGGCCCTCAATGCCATAGAAGGGCGTGTTCCACCTCACGGCCTTGCGGACGTTGGGCACGGTCCGCTCGATGAGCGAGTCGAGCCTGCGCCCGACATCGCCCTTCCAGCCCGGCATCGCGGCGATGAACGCTTGCACCGGTGCGTCGCCGTCCGCTTTGGCGATTTGCGGATTGACGCCGGATAGGAGTTTCACCGGCTTGGGCTTCGTCGCCGGCGACCCGTTCTGGGCCACAGCAGCGATCACGAGCGTCTTGAACGCGTTCCCATCGATCTGGGTTCCTTCGGGGACGTCGATCGCCCTTCGCGCGTTGCCTTCGAGGCTGGCATTGAAGAGGTGCGACGGGTCCGGGATGCTGGCCCCCCGGGCGAACGTGAGCTTGACGACTTTCGCGTACGTCTCCCCGGTGCAGACGATCCCGCCGTGCGACCAGACCGGGACCCCCGCCATCCCGTTCGACGGCTTCTTCCACTTCCGCGCTTCGATCATCTCGGGGTCGGCCTCCAGGATCAGCGCCCGCACGCGGGCCAGGGTCTCCTCGCGCCAATCCCCCGCGCCGCGGATCGGCGGGTCGATGAGCCGGGGAGCAGGCCCGCCCGCCGTCGCGTCTCCTGTCGCTTGAACCTCCGACTCGGCCGCAGGCTTGCGTGGCTTGCCCGCGCCCGACGCGAGCTTGGACTTCGGCTTCTCGATTCTCTTGGCCATGAATCGTCCCTTGTCGTCAGATGTTTCTCAGGACGTAATGAGAGATCGCTTCCGGAACAAGCGGAATTGAGTCTCGCGTCGGGCATCGGCCGAGTCGGCCTGACTCTCCGACCTTGGCCCGTCGCTACCCGGCACACGGAGTACGGATCGTCATTGGTCGTCCCTGAGTTCAGCAGCGAGCCAGTTCACGGCCGATTCGTCCCCGGTAGCTGCGCGGAGTTTGCGAGAGGCAGTCGCACCTCGCCGTCGCCGCGAGTCGCCTACATTAGCGGGATGCGCACCGTCTTCGTCTACGAATACTGCACGGCACTGGGGTTGGGTCGGGAGGCGTCCGACCCGGCCCACTCGCTTTGGCGCGAGGGCAACGCCATGCGCTCCGCGTGCGTCGCCGACTTTGAGCGCATCCCTGGCGTGAGCGTGACGACGATCACGGGCGTCCGGCCGACGGCGGACTCCATCGATTTCGCCTACTTCACCTCGAAGTCCGACGCGACCCTGGTGATCGCGCCGGAGACCGACCGCCTGCTGAACCAGCGAGTGCATCGGGCGGTGGAGGCCGGGGCGAAGCGCATTCTCAACTCGTCCGAGTCGGCGACGAACATCGCGGGCGACAAAGAATACCTCCCCGACTGCTGGCGGAGGGCGGGCGTGCCGACGCCGGTCGTGCTCTCCTTCGCCGGCGAACCGCCCGACTTTCCCTTCGTCGTCAAGCACCGGTTCGGGGCCGGGTCGGTCGCCGTTCGGCGGATCGACGCGCGGGCCGAGTGGGAGGCGGTGCGGCGGGCGGGCGAACTCGACGGCGTGCCGGCGTCCCAACTGCTCGTCCAGCCCTACGTCCCCGGCGTGGCCGTGAGCGCGTCGTTCCTCGTCGGGCCGAACTCCGTCGTGCCGCTGCTGCCGGGCGTCCAGCACCTTTCGGACGACGGTCGCTTCACCTACCTCGGCGGCGAAATCCCGATGCCCGACGGCCCGACCGTACGGGCGGTCGAGCTCGCCCGGCGGGCCATCGACGCGGTGCCGGGGTTGGCCGGCTACGTCGGCGTGGACTTGATTCTGGGAGGTGCCGCCGACGGCAGCGCCGACTTCGCCATCGAGATCAACCCGCGGCTAACGACTTCCTACGTCGGCTTGCGGGCCATGACCGACGACAACCTGATGGCCAAGCTCTGGGACGTGTGCGCCGGCGCGTCGGACGTGCGGGTCCGGTGGAACGACGGCCGCGTCCGGTTCACGCCCGACGGCACCGTCACCCGCCTCGCGTGAACTACTGCCCCATCTTGGCCCGCGCCTCGTCGAGGATGACCTTCGTCGCCGTCGCCCCGACGCGGGTCACGCCGATGGCCCGCACTTCCAGCAGCCGCTCGTAAGTCCGCACCCCGCCGGCCGCCTTGACCTGGACGTGGGCCGGGGCGTGCTGCCGCATCAGCTTCAAGTCCTCGGTGGTCGCCCCGGTCTCGGCGTAGCCGGTCGAGGTCTTGACCCAGTCGGCCCGGACTTCGCCGCAAATCTTGCACAGCTCGATCTTGTGCGCGTCCTTCAGGTAGGCGTTCTCGAAGATCACCTTCACCTTCGCCCCGGCCGCGTGGGCCACGGCCACGACGGCGGCGATGTCGCTGGCGACGGCGTTCCACTCGCCCGACAGGACCTTGCCGATGTTCACGACCATGTCGAGTTCCGTCGCCCCGTCGGCCAGGGCGATTTCGCTCTCGGCGACCTTGATCTTGGTCACGTGCCCGCCGTGCGGGAAGCCGATGGTGGTGCTCGCCTGGACCGTTGAACCGGCGAGCATTTTGGCCGCCAGCCGCACGGCATACGGTTTGATGCAGACCGACGCGACGTTGTACTCGCGGGCCAGAATCAACCCCGCTTCCATTTCGGCGTCGGTCAGGGTCGGCTGCAACAAGGAGTGGTCGAACATCTTGGCGAGTTCGGCAAGGGTCGCGGCAGGCATGGGCGTCGGCTCCAAAAGACAGGATGTGCAAGGGAAGTCATTGTCCGACGAACGGCCGGCGTCGCCCAGCCCCGGAAAAATCGCCGTTCGAGTGAACTTGCGGCGGGCGGTGGCCGACGGTATGCGGGGGGTTGCAGTCTGTCCCCGGGCCGTCGGAGCTTCGCCGTGCGAATCGTCTTTACCTGTCTGGCGTGGCTCGCGGCGACGGGCGTCGGTCTGGCCCAGGCGACGCCGTACCTGGCGACCGTGGCCGCGGACAACGTCAGCTTGCGGAGCGGTCCGGGCGGGAGCATGGAAGAGACCGGCTCGCTGGCCCGCGGCGAACTCGTCATCGTGTTGCACGAGGTCGGCGACCAGTGGCTTGCCGTCGAACCGCCGCGCGGGCAGGTGTCGTGGATTCGGACGATCAGACTGCAGGAGATCGACGGGGGCAATCCGAAAATGCTGCCCCGCAACGCCATCGTCCAGGCCGACCCGGATGTCGAAGTGGCGATGGGCCGGCCCGGCCTAGCGTCCCCGTTGGGAGTGCGCAAAGAGAGGGTGCCGGACGGCACCATCGTGCAGATCATCGGCACCAGTTCCTTCGAGCCGAACGCCCCCGGTCGCACCGGGTGGACGCCGATTCAGCCGGTCAAAGGGGAGTGCCGTTACCTGCCGCGTGGGGCCGTTCAGTTCGTCAAAGGCCAGGCGACGACGACGTATACCGTGCAATCCCCCGCACCGAGTACGGTCGCACCGGCGGCCGCCGAATCGACGCCCGTGGCCGGGGCGGCGCGCGTCCCGACCCTCGCGGTGCCGGTCGGCGGTGGCGGCACGGCCGGCCGCGGTAAGCCGGCGGACTGGCCGCAACACACCCTCTGGCTCCAGGCCGAGCAGGCCAGCGACCGGCAGGAGTACCAGCGGGCCGAGCGGCTTTACCTGCAACTCGCCAGCGACATGAACCAGCCCGGCGGCGACGTGGACCTGGCCAATCTGTGCTACGAACGGGTCCACGCCGTGTACGAGAAACAGCGGGCCGCCGGACGGCCGGCCGCGCGGGAAGCCGGCGGGGCGACCACGGGGTCGGTGCGCGGCGACCGGAACGGCACCGACCGCTCGCCGACGCCGAAGTCGGACGCGACCGGGTGGACCGGGGCGGGCACGATCCGGCCGACCGGGTTCCAGCGCGAGGGGGAACCGCGGTACTCGTTCCGCGCGACGGGCAAAGGCGGCACCAGCCGGATCGTCGCTTACCTCGAAGCCGGGCCGGGCGTGGACCTGAGCCAGTGGCGCGAGGGCGAGACGAAGCTGTTCGGCACGCGCCGGAGCACCTCGGAGTACGGCGACGTGCCGGTGCTGACCGTCGCCCGGGTCCAGCGCGCCGACCCGTAACCGGCGATCACTCACCGCGGCAGTTCTTCAAACGCACCGACCGTCGGGAACTCGACCAGCGACTGCGTGCGGACGATAACGAACTCGTCGGGGAAGGTGTGGAAGGCGCTCACCGCCAGGCCCGCCGCGATCGGGTCCACCGTCAGGTAACTCACCGGCGACGACCCGGGGGATTCGCCGGGCCGCAGGTTCGCGGTGTGGAAGAGCATCCCGCGGCGCGCCCCGTCGTCGATCAACTCCCGTTGGACGTGGCCGAACACCTCGGGCGAAAGGGTCTCGGCCCGCAGACTCATCTCGTACCGCACGTCGGCCGACAGTTCGCACCGGCCACTCCGCCCCGCGTCCAAGCCGTCGAGGCACCGCTGCAAGCGCAAGCCGGTGGCGGGCAGGTCGTCCCCGGTCGCGGTCAAGACTTCCATGAAGGCGACGCCGCCGCGCGTCCACTCCAGCGTGTGCCCGGCGGGGGTGATGGCGGCGGTCAACGTGAACCCGGCGCGCTCGACCCGGCGGACCTTGCGGCGCGTGAAGAACTCCGGGTGCAGGGGCCGCGCGTAGACCCGGAAGACGAGGTCGATGACGCGCGGGCGCAAGAAAGGGACCGCCATGCGGACTCCGGGCCATCGGGGCGGCGACTCCGGGTATTGTAGCCCGTCAACGCAAGAGGCGAGACGGGCATCGTGCCCGTCTCGCCTCGGAACCCGGACCCCTGTCCGTGCGCGTCGTTCTTGCAGCCGGGTCGCTTAGACCCCGTCGCCCTTCTTCTCGCCCTTGGGGGCGTCCTTCGGGGCGTCCTTCGCCTTGGGCATTTCCTTGGCCCCGGTGGCGGGGGTTTCGGTGATCACGGCACCGGGGGTGCTGCCGGTGATGATCGAGCCGACGCAGCCGGTCGAGTACGCGGCCGTCGTGCCGCAGCAGTCGGCCGCGGCCGGGGCGGCGGCGTAACCGGTGCAGCCCGTCGAGGGGGCGACGGAGCCGTGGCAGCCCGTCGAGCCGTGGCAGCCGGACTTGCGGCTGAAGTGGCTACGCAGGCCGAGGAATCCGCTGCCGCCGTGGCAGCTCGTCGAACCGTGGCAGCTCGTGCCCGAGCAGCCGGTGGAGGCCGGGGCGGGAACGGTCGGGGCCGCATACGCGCCGGTGCAGCCGGTCGAAACGACCATCGCGCCGTGGCAACTGTTGCCGTGGCAACCGCCGCCGAACAGCTTACCGCCGAAGGCCGTCGTGTCCGTGGAACCGGACATCGCCATCATCATGACCATTGTGTACATCGAACTCGTCCTCCCGAATCAGGTGTCGAACAAAATCCCGTAACTTCAAACGCGAACGGTCAACCCGACGCTGCCGCCAGCAGCGAACCCCGATTCGGGGACTCTCGTCGGCCGGCAGTGAGACTCAGTGGTGGCGTGGATTTTGTGGCCATCAAGGAAGGTTCCGCGGGAGTTGACCGGCGTAAGCAGATGGTAAGATTCGCCTCCCGGGGATTCAATAGTAAACCGGGCAAACTACGCAGTTTTCATGCTTCCGGTGTTCGGGGCAGGTTGGGGGTTGCGTGCCACCCCGGCCGCCGCTCCGGCTGAGAAACATGGGCGAGTGAGGCCCGTCGTAGCGGTCGGACGGAATCCTCGTACCCGGCGCGTGCGGCTCCCCGGCGTTCGGGCCGCCGACCCACGCCGCGGTACGCGCCGTCGGGTATACTGGCAACCGATGCCACGACGCGCACCACAGTTCCAGGAGGGGACCGATGGCCGACACTTCGCCACACCCCACGCCGATTTTACCCGCGAGTCCGATCCCGCCCTCCGTTGAGGTCTTGCCACCGGCCGCCTTGTCCGCGGTGGTCCGCCTCACGGTGGCGGCCCTCGGGTTGAGCCTGCTGGCCGTCTTCGTCGGCCTGGTCGCGGGCGAGAACGGTCCGGGGCCGTCGGGGACGGTGCGGCTCGTCGCCGTGGCAGTGGCCGCGGTGCTCGCCGGGGGCGCACTGAGCCTCCGCCCGGACTCGCCGCTCGTCTGGCTGCTCGCGGCCCTGACGGCCGCCGCCAACAGCTTCGGCTTCCCGGACCACTGGGACTCGGGCCAGATGCTGATGCGCGTGATGGCCGGCGCGGGGTTCGTCGGCGCGGGCCTAATGGCGGTGGCCCGGGTCGGACGACGGACGGTGATCCTCGGCTTCATCGCATTCCACTTTTCGTCGTTGCTGGTGGCGACGACTTGGCCGGAATCGTCGCCGTGGATCACGAACCAACTCGGCCAGCGGTTCTACTTGCCGTTCATGCAGTTCACGTACCTGCGCAACGCCTACCACTTTTACTCGCCCGAACCCGGCCCGGCGTCGCACCTGTTCGCGCTGTTGACGTACGAACTCGACGAACTCGACCCGGCGACCGGGAAGCCGAAGACGCTGCACGAGTGGTTCACCCTGCCCCGCCGCGACACGCAGTGGAAAGACCCCCTCGGCCAGACGTACTACCGCCGGCTGTCCCTGACCGAGAACGCCGTGCGGGCGAACACCGACCTGGGCAACAACTCGGACGAGCGGGTGCAAGTCAACAGCCGCCGCCAGAAGGTGGCGCTCGGGATGGTGCCGGGGGTGAAGCGGATCGAGCACCCGCCGTCGAGTTACGAGGTCGAATTCCGCTGGTACGCCCAGCCGCAGGCCGACGTGACCCGCTTCCTGCTGCCGTCGTTCACGAAGCACCTGGCCGTCGAGTTCACGTCGCCGGGGTTCAAGGTCGTGAACGTCAAACTGTACCGGGCCGAGCACCGCATCGTGACGACGCAGTACTTCGTGACGCAGAAGCTCAGCCCGTTCCACCCGACGCTGTACCGCGTCTACTTCCTCGGGGATTACACGCGTGAAGGGCAACTCGTGGACCCGCAAGACCCGATGCTGTACTGGCTGATCCCGATCCTACCGCGGGGCGGCAAGCTGAAGTTGGACGAGCCGGGGCCGGAGCAGTTCAAAGACCTGTTGACCGAGCACGCCGGGTACGAGTTCCCCTGGAGCCAGTTGCGCCCATGACCCAGCCCACCCCTTCGACACCGGCGGCGCGCGACCCGAACGCCGGGGCGCGCTACCTGAGCTTCTTCTTCGCCCCGGCCGACCCGACGACGATGGCGTTCCTCCGCATCGTCGTCGGCAGCCTGATCGTGTACACGCACCTGGCGTACTCGTTCGACCTGTCCAACTTCTTCGGCAAGGACGCCTGGTACTCGCTCGCCAACGCGGAGCGGGAGCGCAAGGAGTTGCCGCACTTCGTCGCCCCGGCCGGGTGGGAAGACCCCTACGAGCCGGCCCGCGCGGCGCAAATTCCGGAAGCCCCGCACCGCCGCAAGGCGATCATGGCCTACGCCCGCGCCCACCTCGGGCCGACCGCCACGCCCGCCGAACTCGACGCCAAACTGGCGTACCTGGAACGCCTGCAGGCGATCGAGATCGACCAGATTCGCCGTCGGATGGTCGGCGGCAACTTCACCTATCAGGGACTGGCGTACATCGACGGCCTGGAGACCGACCCGACCGACCGCGCGAACCAACTCGCCGTCCTCGTGGACGAAGGTCGCCGCGTGGCGATGTCCAAGACGCGCATCCCCGACCTGCCGATCTCCGTCAGCCCGGACGCCGTCGGCCTGATGTCGCCGGCCGAGCGCGCGACCTTCGCCCGCGAAGCCGAGGCGTACTACGGCACGATCCCCGCCGACTCGACCGAGAAGTCGATCATTTTGAAGCACCTCGGCGAGATGGACTACGGCCAGCGGCAGGCGTGGATCGTCTTCTTGAAGCGACTCGCCCGGTTGGAGTACGCCGAGCGCGAGAAGCAACTCGACTACTTCGAGTACTGGAACGTCGATCCGGCCATCGTGCTGCGGGCCGGGTCGCCGGTCTTCTCGATCTGGTTCCACACGACCGACCCGACCGAGATGCGGGTCGCCCATTGCGCCATGCTCGTCGTCTTCGCCATGTTCACCCTCGGTCTGTTCACGCGGGTCACGTCGGTGCTGACCTGGCTGGCCGTCCTCTGTTACATCCACCGGAACTCGCAGGTGCTCTTCGGCATGGACACGATGATGAACATCGTGCTCATCTACCTGATGATCTCGGACTGCGGCGCGGCCCTGTCGCTGGACCGGTTGCTCAACCGCTACCGCGCCGTGCGGCTGAGCCTGCGCCGCACCGGCACCCTCGATACGGCGACCCTGGCGTACCTGCACGCCCCGCCGCTGTCCGTGGCCACCGGGTTCGCCCAGCGGCTCTTGCAGATGCACTTCTGCGTCATCTACCTGGCGTCCGGCATGTCGAAGTTGAAGGGCGCGGCCTGGTGGAACACGACCGCGTATTGGGACACGCTCGTGAACCCCGAGTTCACGATGATCTACTACCAGTGGTACGAAAACCTTCTCCGCACGCTCGTCAGCAGCCGACTGGTGTTCGCGGCGATGGCGGCGTTCGGCGTGGCGTTCACGTTCGTCATCGAAATCGGCTTCCCGTTCCTAATCTGGACCCGCCTGCGGCCGTGGCTCATCATGGGCGCGGCGGCCTTCCACTTCGGCATCGGCACGTTCATGGGGCTGATCGTGTTCAGCCTGTTCATGATGGCGATGCTGTTGTGCTACCTGCCCGGCGCGGCGATCCGCGACCGCCTGTTCGGCCCGCCCGAAACGACCCGCCGCCTGCTCCGCTTCCCCGCCGGCCCGGACCACCACCACCGCGTTGCGATCGTCGCCGCCAGCGACTTCTCGGACGCACTGACCGCCGAGCCGGGCGGCACGGCGGTCGAACTGCACGAGAACGGTAAGCCGGTGGCGACGAGCAACCGCGGCTGGCAACTCGTCCTCGAAGCCCTAACGGCCCTACCGCGCCGCCTGGGCCTGATGGCGAAATGACCGGCGGACTTTCCCGCCGCTCGCCGGGATTACTTCCTTGCGGCTAAAAACGCCAGCAGGTCGGCGGCCTGTTGCGGGGTGAAGTCCGCTAACAGGCCCATCGGCATCAGGGACTCGCGGGCCGGGCGCAAAGTTTCGATGTCCGCCGGCAGCAGCGTCGTCTCGCGGTTCTCGGCGTCCTTCAAGACGACGGCCTTGGCGTCCTTGCGGGTGACCAGCGCCGTGAACGTGCGGCCGTCGTGGGCGGTCACGAGGTACGACTGGTAGGCCGGCTCGACGCGGCGGGACGGCTCCAGCAGGCTTTCGAGGAGGTGTTCGCGGCTGCGGGTCTTGGCGATGGCCGAGAGGTCGGGCCCGACCTCCTTGCCCTGGCCGTCGAGCTTGTGGCACTTCAAGCACTGCGACTTGTCGGCGATGAGCAGTTCCCGGCCCTTGACCGTGTCCCCGGTCAGGGCGAGGATCGCCTTCGGCCGCGGGTTGGTGCCGAGCTTCTTGTCCCGGCCGTCGTGGGGCAGGTAGCCCTCGAACAGTTCGCGCCGCGGCCCGGCCGGCAGCTTGGCGGCCAGCGTCAGAATCGCCGCGACGTTCTCGCCGGCGGTCGCCGTGCCGACCGCGCGGGCCAGGTCGTGCGGCTTCGCTTGCAGCGCGGCAGCAATCGCCACCTCGTCGAGTTTGCCCATCGGCGGGCAGGCTTCCCGCCGCTCGTCCTTGCCCTTCAACGAAGCGATCCACCGGCCGACCAGGGCGACCCCGGCTTCGTCCACGAACTCCGCCCCGACGTGTGGCATCCGGCCGGTGCCGAACTTCGCCATCCGGTAGTACAGCGTGCTCCGCTCCGGCTCCCCGGGGGCGATCACGCAGGCGTCCGGCAGGTCGAAGGTGCCCCGCGCCGGCTTGACGCCCAGGAGCTTCTTGTTCGACCAGTCGGTGAAGGCGTGCAGTTCAAAATCGACCGCCCCGCCGCCGCCCATACGGTGGCAGTGCCCGCAATTCGCGTGCAGGTAGCTCTTGGCCCGGTCGTCGAGCTTGACCGAGGCGTCGGCCGGGTTGACGAGCCGCCGCTCCTTCTTGAGGTCTTCGCCGGAGTAGACCGGCAACGGCTTGTCGTCCCGGGTGCGGCGCTGGAGCGTCCCCGTGTCGCAAAGTTGCCGGAGTTGGTTGACGCGGCCGGCCGGGGTGTCGATGTCGCGGTGCAACTGTTCGGGGTTGAAGGCCAGCGTGTATTCGGCCCAGTTGTGGTGGCACTGCATGCACTGCGACCGGCCGGCGAAGTTCCACGTCTGCTGCCGCACCCCGCCGGCGAACACGGGGTCTTTCACGGCGATGCTCTTCTCGGCTCCTTCCGCCGGGACGAGGTCGGCGTCCGACTGGTCGTCGCGCCAGGCGTAGGTGTACCCGTGCCAGTACTGGCCGTCGAAGAGCATGACCTGCGTTTCGACGCGCCGCCGGGTCGCCGGGTCGCCCCGTTCCGTTTCGAGCGACAGGGTCTTGACCAGGGCCGTGTTCGTCGGGAAGAGCAGCCGGTACCAGTGCCAATCGACGTTCCCGGGGATTTGCTTCTTCTCGGCGTAGTCGAACACCGGGGCCGTGCCCGGCGCGGCGAGGAAGTGCTCGGAGGTCGCGTAGTCCTGCCACTGCGGCGCATTGATCTCGAACTTGACCACCCCCGGCGCGACGGCGTGCGCCTTGGTGTCCGCGAACAGCCCGCTCGCCGACAGGGTGCGGGGGAACTTCGCCGGGTCGGACGCCGTGGCGTCGTTGGGGACGAAGGCGTGGACGGTGCCGGCGTCGTAGTCGAGGGCGTACAGTTCGCCGTCGGCGTCCTGGCCGAAGGCGACGACGCGGACCGTCGGCGGCGTGATTTCCTTCAACTCGACGAGTTCGGTGCCCTTCACTTCGGCGGCCCAGATGCGCTTCGTGACCCAGTCGCCGAAGACGTACTTGCCGACGAGTTGCGGGAACTTCTTACCGCGGTAGACGTACCCGCCGGTCATGCTCGCGCCTTCGGTGTGCGGAATCTCGACGACGGGTGGCTGGATCGGCGTCGGGCCGAGCTTCCAGCCGACGTTCACCGGCTGCCGGCCCTCGACGGCGCTCCAGCCGTAGTTGCCGGCCCGCTCGACCTTGTGGACCAGTTCCCACAATTCCCAGCCCACGTCCCCGACCCACAGTTCGCCCGTGACCTTGTCGAAGCTCATCCGCCACGGATTGCGGAAGCCGTAAGCCCAGACCTCGCCGCGGGCCGGCTTGCCGTCGATCTCGGTGCCGACGAACGGGTTGTCCTTCGGGATCGCGTAGTTTTTCCCGGCGTCTTTGCGGTCCACGTCGATGCGGAGCACGCTGGACAGCAGGTCGGTGATGTCCTGGCCGGTCTTGAGGCCGTCGGGCGGGTTGGGGTCCGCGCTGTCGCCGGTAGAAATGTAGAGCATCCCGTCCGGGCCGAAGTGCAAGTCGCCGCCGTTGTGCCCGCCTTGCAGGTAGGTGAACAGAATCTCCTCACTCGCCGGGTCGATCCGCGGCGGTTCGGCGGCCGTCATTTTGAAGCGAGACACCCGCGTTCCGTCGGCCAGGTTCGGCTTGTCCTTGGCCTTCACGGTGTAACAGACGAAGCACTGGCGGTTCTCGGCGAACTTCGGGTGGAACACCATGCCGTAGGTCGATTCGACCGCGACGGCGTTCGGCGTCAGCGCGAGGTTCTTCAACTCGGCGGCGGGGTCGAAGCACAGTTCCGGCGTAGCCCCGGCGTCCGGCTTCATCGAGAAGATTTTGCCCCCCTGCTCCGCCACGAACAGCCGCCCGCCGCCGGGCGGTTGCGTCATCAGCGTCGGGTTCTTGAACGCGGCCTTGGGGAAGGCGTTGACGAGTTTGAACGCCGGCGGGGGTTCGGGCGAGCCGACCAGCTTCGAGGACACCCACGGCGTGCGACCGGCCGACTTCTCGGCCGCGACCGACCAGCCGAACAGACTCAGCGCGACGGCACCGAGCGCGACCCACGACAGACGACGACGCATGACGGAACCCTGCAGCCATTGGGGAGAAATGACGACGGCTACAGGATAGCCTAAGCGGGCCGGGAATAGCAACGGTTCGTCGGCGAAACTGGGAAGGACGATCGCGGGGAAGCTGAGCGGCGCACGAAAAAGCCCCCGGGGTTTGCCGGGGGCTTTCGAGGTGCGAAAGAGAGGACTTGAACCTCCACTCCCTTGCGAGAACTAGAACCTGAATCTAGCGCGTCTGCCAATTCCGCCACTTTCGCTCACTGCATCGTAAAGCCTGCGGGGCGTTCGTCAAGTTGCTCCGGCCGAAGAAGTCCGGCCGGAGCGTCGGGGCCGGCCGTTAATTATCTCCGTTACCACCACCAGAACTGCCGCCGCCGGGGCCGCCGCCCGGTCGGCCGCCCTGGCCGGGGGGACTGCCGATGCCGCCCGCGCCTCCGGGCGGCGTCTCGCCCTCGACGACGATTTCGCGCCCGATAGCCGGGGTCGTCTTGAGGTAACCGATCCAGTCTTCGGCGAACTGCTTGAACGCGGCGGCGTTGATGGCCCCCGAGTTGTTCGACTCCATCATGCCCATCGCCCGGCCGAACGCCTTGACGACTTCGTCGTGGTCGAGGCGCATGTCTCTGGGCATCCGGTTGACCTCGGCGTAAAACTTCTGCAGCCCGGCCGGCTTCTTCTTGGCGAGGTAGTAAGTCAACCCCCAAGCCGTGACCTGAGCCTTCGTGGCGAGCCGGGTCTTGAGGGCCAACAACTCGGCCTCGGGGTCCACGGCCGGTCCGACGCCACCGCCCGGCCCACCGGGTCCGGGCATTCCGGGCCGACCGCCGCCCGGGAATCCACCACCTTCGTCACCGCCGGGGCCACCCTCTCCCGGCCGACCGCCGCCCGGGCCGCCCGGGCGAAATCCGCCCCCAGGCCCACCCGGCCCACCCGGCCCACCCGGCCCGCCCGGCCGACCGCCGGGACCGCCGGGACCGCCGGGAAACATTCCGGGGGGGCCGCCGCCCGGGCCACCGGGACCGCCGCCGCCCACCGCGACACCGTCGTTCGCGGGTTTCGGCTTGGGGTCGATATCGACGCCGGTCCGCTGGGCATCGAAGTACCGATCTTTCAGCGTGTTCATGAGCACTTCTTCGGAGTTCGGATTCCACTCCCCGGCGCGGTTCATTTCCTGGAAGCGGCGGCTGAGCACGTAGTTCGGCGAGCCGTAGCCGGAGGCCAGGCCGACGGTCATGGTCAGCGGGCGGTTCGCCACCTGCGTGTAAACCGGACCTTTCGGCATCTGCAACAGGGTCGAGACGCCGTTTTCCAGCCACTCCGGCAGAACGACGTGCTGGGCCAGCATTCCGCTCGCGGCGTACAGTTGTCGGGTTCCTTCGCGGGTGACCATCGCCAGGGTCGCTTCCTCCTCGACGAGCTTGTCGACGAGAGCGAGGGTCATCATCTGGGTCACGTCGCCGGCCGACTCGCCGGCCTTGAGCGCCGGGGCGATGCCCTTGAGCAGGTCGTCGCGGTTCCAGCCGACCTGGTAGCGGTTCTCCACGTACTTCATGAACGACCGGCCGGCCGTGTCGAGGCGCTCCGGCGAGATCACGAGGACGCTGTGCGTGGGCGAGTAGAACGAGTCGGAGACGATCGAGTTGCCGTCCAGGGCGACGCGGAGGCGGGACATGTCGTCGGACTTTTCGGCCAGGACGGTCACGAGCTTGCGGTCGGGCGACTTCGCCGCCACGCCGCCGAGGGCGTGCCAGAGGTAGAAGGCTTTCAAGTTGCTCTCGAGCATGACCAGGCGACGCTGCAGCGCGTCCCGGCCGACGACCTGGTCGCCCCAGTGGACGATGGCGTAGTGCGCGCTCTGTTCGTACCCGACGGCACCGAGCGTCTGCTGCCAGCGGGCCGCGTCGGGGCTTTCGGGGAGCGGCTCGTTGACGCGGGCGTTGACCTCCTCGAACGCCTTCACGAACGCGAGCACGCCCGCCGGCGCGGCTTCTTTGCGGCCGGCGACGGCCTTGGCCGTCTCCTCGGCGTAGGCGTAGGCCAGGTCAACCAGCCCGTAAGACAGGGCCTCGCCGACGAGGTCGAAGCCGCCCTGCGCGGACTTTTCCCGGAGCCAGTCGGTGTGCTTTTTGCGCGTCGCGGTTTCGAGGGTCGAACCGATGCTGACCGGGTAGATGCGGATGAAACTGCGGTCGTCGTAGAGGAGCGTGGTGCCGTGGCTGGTCACGATCGATTTGGTGAGCGGGTTCCGCTGGCCGAATGCGGGCAACTTCGGGTACAGGAGGCGATCCCGGCTCGTCTTGTACGGAACGAGTACCACGACGGACCGGTCCGGGTCGAAGGGCGTCGCGGCCGGGGTCGCCCCACCTCCACCCGGGAAGCCGCCGGGGCCACCCGGGAAGCCGCCGGGGCCACCGCCACCAGGGCGACCGGGGCCGCCACCAGGGCCGGGCATCCCCTCGCCACCGCCTCCAGGGGCCGCCGGGGCGGCACCGCCGAGGACCGACGCCAGGTTGACGCGGATGACCAGGTAGCCCGGAACCATCGCCGGCTGAACCTGAGCCGCGACCGGGCTGTCCACTCCGAAGCCCGCGAGGCCCGCGAGGCCCGCGAGGCCCGTCATTGCCAAATGCCATCGTCGCATGGTGCGGACCTTTGCAGTGGGGAATCCGACGGAAGTCTCACGGGGACGCGCGACATCACTCTATTGTGGGCGGAACGCGGTCGCATCTCAACGGGAATCTGCCACTTCGCCTCGGCGAACTGGGGGCGTCAGTTCGCCCGATAGTTGAGCGTGTAGTTCGGGGAGTCCGAATACAGGCTCCAACCGGGGTCTTTCGGCGGGTTGTTGCGGAGCCATTCGGTGAGTCGCTCGATGGTCGGCCGGTCGGCCCCGACCTGGTTTTCCTTTTCGAGCGGGGCGAGGACGTCCGCGAGGACGATGTCGCACAGGTCGGCCAGGGGGCGGGCGATCGGCCGCAGTCGCGGACTGGTCACGGTGGCCCGCTTTAAGCCGGTGAAGGCGACATTGAGTCTGGACGAGGTGATCTTCCACGTCAGCGTGCGGTCGTCGGCCGCGACCATCCGGGGCTGGACGTAAGCGAACACCCCGGTCGCCATCGCCGCCGACCAGGCGTCCACGTTCAGGTTCGTCACGGCAGTGCCCGGGGCCATCCCGGCCAGGCCGATGACCGCCTCGGCGGCGTCCGCGGGGGTGGCGGGCAAGCTCAGGGTCGCGTCCGACACGGCGACTTTGGCGAGCGTGTACGCCGGGCGGGCTTCCGGGCCGCCCTTGCCGCCGATGGTGTCGAACCGGACTTTCGCCAGCGCCCGAATCGCCGCCCGGCGGTAGTAGCGGACGACGGCCGCTTGTTCCGGCGTCAGGCCCTTCGCCACGGCGGCTTTCGGCGACACATCTTTAGGGGCAACGGCTTTCGGGTCGGCGTCCTTCGGGTCGGCGACGGCCCCCGGCAGCGCGATCGGCTTGCCGGTGTTGTCCACGGCCGGGACGACCGCCTTGTCGGCGACCGGCGGGCCTTTCACGATCATCTCTTCGAGGATTTTGACGAGGACGACGAGGTCCGCGTCCGGCAGGCTGTGCCGGGTCGAGAACTGGCTGTTGAGGGCCGTCGGGTCGTAGGCCGCCAGCAAGTTCTCGGCGGCGCGGAGGGCGTAGTACAGCACTTCCGGCGGCGTCTCGGTCGGTTTACCGGCCTTGTCCTTGAAGTAGGTGTTGGCGAGCATCGCGGTGATCGTCTTTCCGTGAGCCGGTGCCCCGGACTTGGCGGCGACGGCGAGCAAGCGGGTGGCGTTGACGCGGACGATGAGCGGCGGGTTCTTGGCGAAGACCGCGGCGATCGCCTGGTCGAGGGCCGCGCCGAACTCCAACACGTACTCCGAATGGTCGGGCGACATCTTCGTCAAATCGAGGTCCGGAGTCGGGACGAGGAGCAAGTTGTTCAGTTCGGCGACGAGGGTTTCGAGATTCTGCTCGCCGGTCCGCGGCTTGAGTTCGCCGGTGTCCGGGAGCGTGTAGTACGTCTCGTAGGTCACGCGGTAGACCCGGTTCTTGGCGAAATCCTGGAGGACCTTGCGGTTGGCCGCCTCGTCCGGCCCTTTGACCCGCATTTTCCCCGCCTTCATGTCGTTCATGCGGGTCTGATCTTTGCCGGGCGGGTTGCCAGCGTCGAGCCGGTACGCCTTGAAATCGACGTTCGCCTGCCCGCTGGCTGCAGCGGGCACGAGAGCCGTAGCCCCCAGAAACCCGAGGGCGAGGACGACCGACCGGCCACGAGAGTTCGCCATGAAAAACCCTACCCGCGACGACGGAACCGCCCACCGAGTTAACGCACCGCGGTCCGCCGCGTTGGCACGGTCCGCCGAAAAACCCGGGAACCCGGCGGACGTAAGCAAACTAACTGGCCCCTCGGAGCGGGACAAGTCCCCGCCGGCCGCGGCCCTGGAATTCCCCAGCCCCGCGGCGGGCCAACCCGTTCGCCGAGAGGCGTTAGCGAAAAACCGTCGCGGAAGTGCGATTGTCAGCCGAGGCCGGGGCGTGTAGTGTGTTAGCAATCGGGCCGTGGCGCAGCTTGGCTAGCGCGCTTACTTGGGGTGTAAGAGGTCGTGGGTTCAAATCCCGCCGGCCCGACTAAAACAGAAGGCTCGCCGCACGAACGTGCGGCGAGCCTTCTGTCGTTTCAGACACTTCTTCGCCCGGCCGTGCCGCGACTCGAAAGGCCCACGTTTCACTCACCAGTCACTGAAACCCAATTGGTTGAAGGCCGGCCGTCGGAATCCGGGCGGCGATTTTCCACCTCCCGACCCATTTCGTCAAACACTTGTCGGTCGTCGGTCATCAGGAAACGGGCTGCGACCAAAAGGAAGGGGGCGGCCGGGTTACACGGTGCGATCTCTGAGGCCACGCCCGTTCGGAGCTTCTGGCGATTTCCCGTTAGGCGAACGGCGGGCGGCGGGGCTATGATGGTCCGATGCCGTGCGGCCCGGGCGCACGGCCCCTTCTTCTATTCGGTGGCTCCTCGGGGAGTGTGTTCATGGCGATCGAAGTCGTGTGTGGCGAGTGCGGGGCGGACTACGACGTGCCCGAGAGCCTCGCGGGCAAGACCATCAAGTGCAAGGCGTGCGGCGGCCCGATCCCCATCGCCGGGGCGAAAGCAGTCATGGCCCGGCCGGTCGTCGCCCGGGCCGTCAAGCCTGTCGCGGACGACGGCGAAGCCCGCCCCGCAGTCGCCGCGCGGAAGGCGCGGTTCGTCGATGATGAGACCCCGGCCCGCTCCGCGTCGCCCCGCGAGGGTCGGGGCAACGATCTTCCGGCGGCGCGCAATAAAGCGGCGTGGCCGGTCGTGCTGTTGGGGCTGTTCGGGATGACTGGCGTCCTCGGCGTCGGCCTCGGCGGTGCCCACCTGGCGGGGGCCCTCGGCGACGTTAAACCGGCGGGCGGCCCGGTCGTCGTCGGTAACGGCAACGGCAACGCCCCGCCGCCGTGGATGCAGCAACAAGACCCGATGAACGGCCCCCGCCTCGGCGGCCCCGGCCCGGGACCGATGGGCCGGCCCGCCGTGGACGCGGACCCGGACGACGACGCCCCGCCGGTCAAGCCGAAGCCGAAAGCGAACGCCAAAGTCGTCGCCGAGGACGACACGCCGTGGGACGACAAGGCGGAGAAGTCGCCGAGTCCGTCCGCGTCCGGCGACGAGCCGAAGAAGTCGATCGTCGTCACGCCGATCGCTCCCAAGAAGACTGCTCCCGCGCCCGACGCCCCGGCCGCCAGCGCCGGCCCGCGGACGATGATGGACACGCTGACCAGCGAGCGGATCAAGAACGCGACGGTCTACATCGAGATCGAGATGAACAACGGCGGCGCGTCGGGGAGCGGCTGGTTCGGCATGGAGCAGAACCTGATCTTCACCAACGCCCACGTCCTCGACATGAAGGCCCCGAACGCGCCGAAGCCCAAGAAGATCACCGTCTGGATCAACCCGGGCACGAACAAGGAGCGGGTCATCCCGCACTCGAAGCTCGAAGTCCTCGCCGTGGACCGGTTCGCCGACCTGGCCATCCTCCGCGTGCTGAACGAGACCGACCTGCCGACGCCGCTGAAGATTCGCCCGTCGGCGGACCTCCGGGACATCGAACCGCTGGTCGTCATCGGCTACCCGTCCGGGCGGAGAGCGTCTTCGATGGGGGGCAACACGAAGGCCCCGAAGGCGACGCTCAACGGCACCAACTTCTCGACCACCCGGCTCGACGGGGACGGCAATATTTACTGGGTCCAGACCCGCGGCGGGGCCGCCCCCGGCAACTCCGGCGGGCCGATCGTGGACATGGACGGCAACGTCGTCGCGGTCCTCGTCGCCGGGCCGACCAACCCCGCCCTGGCCGCAATCATCAACTACGGCGTGCCGACCGAGATGGTCGCCGGGCTGCTCGCCGGCCGCGTCGCCGACGTGGAGTACGGCCAGGCGTACCGCAAGGACGGCAAGGTCCGCGTGCCCGTGAAGGTGAACGTCCTCGACCCGTTCCAGCGGCTCAAAGAAGTCGGCATCGGCACGTGGGTCGGCGACCCCAGCGACAAGAACCGCACCCCCGGCCTGGAGCGGACCGGCGTCGAGGCGTCCGACGGCCCGCTCGCCGAGACCAAGCTGACGTACAAGTGGGCCAAGGACAAGCAGGTCGCCACCGGCGAGGTCGAGTTCCCCGAACTGCAAGCCGGCCGGGCCTACTGGTCGCAGCCATTCTACAAGAACGCCATCAACGGCAACTACTGGATGCCGGGCCGCGCGGTCGTCATGTCCGGCCCGCCCGTGGACCTGGAAGACGCCGACTTGATGGTCCGCTTGAAGATGGGCAGCCGCCGGCCGACGGTCCTCCTGAGCAGCGGCTTCTTGCAAGAGTTCGAGGACAACGAGCGCAACGAGCCGGAAGACCGCCAACTGATCCAGACGGAAATCAAGGCGACCGAGACGGTCGAGAAGACCTCGAACGCGGACTCCGTGGCCCAGCTCCGCCTGAACTACGAGGTGTTGAACTGGAAGGCCGCGAACGACAAGGGCGAGCGGGAAGACATCCTCGGCAAGATCATGCCCAAGCCGGCCCGCGACGCCCTGTCCCAGAACATCAAACTGGTGCAGGGCTTCGGGTACGTCCGCAAGGACGGGTCGATCTCCAAGACCCTGAGCGACCTGCGCGGCACGCCGGTGTTTGCCGACATCTTCAAGCAGTTCAGCGACAAGGCGATGCAAGCCCTCGAAGGGGCGAGCGTGCCCCTCCCGAACGCGAAAGTGCCGCCCAAGCATACCTGGACGACCGACCGCAACGTCCGCTTCCAGATCGGCTACGTTATCGACGACGCGGACAAGAAGAACGACAGCCCGGCCGGCCCCGGCAGCGGCCGGCCCCGGCAGCCGATCAAGGTCAAGGAGTTCAAGTACGTCGAAGTCGTGACGTACACCTACCTCGGCACGCGGACGCGCGTCGGCCAGAAGGAAGCGGTGATCCAGGTCGAAGGGGTCATCAAGCCGGCCGCCGGGACTTCCGCGCAGGGCGGGGCGAGCGGTTCGATTAAGGGCCACGCCTACATCGACCTGGACACCGGGACCGTTCTCGAATCCGAGTTGAAGAAAGAGTTCGAGGTGGACACGTCCAGCGACGGCGTGCGGAAGGTCGTCGCCGGCGTGAGCAACTTCAAGATCACCCGCGGCACGGCCCAAGGCCAGTAACCCCCGCCGACCTTCGCGTCCCCGGTCGAACCCCGCGTTCGGCCGGGGACGCTTCGTTTCCCACCCGGTCGAGCCGCCCCATGACGCCGAGCCGCACCTTCCTCCCCTGCCCGGGCTGCGGTCGAACCCTCGGGCTGCCGCCCGAAGCCCTGGGCAAGCCGCTCAACTGCCCGCACTGCCGCGCGGCCTTCCACGTGCCCCGCGGCCCCGACGGCTCCCCGGGCACGCTCGCGCCCGGTACGCCCCGGCCCGGTCCGCGCTTCGCCCCCGACTTGCCGCGGGCGTTCATCGTCCCGGTACTCGCGCTGCTGATGCTCGGGTTCGCCGGGATGCTCGTGGACGGCTACTTGTCGTACCTGTTCGCCACCCGGCCGAACGCCGAGTACGAGTACGCGTTCAACCGCGTCATCGAGGCGCGGTCGATCCAGTCGATGGGGGACACGACGGCGGCGACCGCGGACGACTGGGAGCAAATCGCCCCCGCCGCGGCCGGCGGGAGTGCCCTCGCCATCGCGGCCGGAGAGATTCTCGAAGACGCGGCGAACGCCAAACTGGCGAAGGCGTGGCAGCCGTCGGTGGCCCCGGCCAGCCGGTACTCGTTCGCCGCCAGTTTCCTCGCCGCGGTCGGCGGCCTGTGCATGGTCCGCGGCCGCTTCTACTGGCTGGCGCTCCTGGGCTGTGTCGCGGCAATTGCCAACGTCAACCACCTGTGCTGCATCCCCGGCGGCATCGCCGGCGTCTGGGGCATCCTGACCCTCGTCCGGGACGAGGGTCGCCTGCACTTCGGCATCCGGCCCTCGCTCAAACGGTAACGACTAATCTTGCGGGTAGAGCGCCGTGGACAGGTAGCGCTCGCCGAGGTCGGGGAGGACGACGACGAACGTCTTGCCCGCGTTCTCCGGCCGCGCGGCCAGGGTCAGCGTCGCCGCCGCCGCCGCGCCGCAACTGATGCCGACCAGCATCCCCTCGTCCCGGGCCAACCGGCGGGCCATTTCAAACGCCTCGTCGTCCGTCACTTGCACGACCTCATCGACGAGCGTGTACCCGCCGTCCTTGGCCCGCTTCAGCCCGTCCAGGAGCACCCCCGGCACGAACCCCGCGCCGATGCCCTGAATCTTGTGCTTGCCCGGCTTGACCTCGTTGGCCGGCACCCCGTCGCGGATGTGCTGGGTGAGTACCGGGCTGGTGACCGGCTCGACAGCGATGCACTTGATCCCCGGCTTGCGGGCCTTGAACACTTCGCCGCACCCGACGATCGTGCCCCCGGTGCCGACGCCGCTGACGAAGTAGTCGAACTCCCCGCCGGTACACTTCCAAATTTCTTCGGCCGTGGTCGTCCGGTGGATTTCCGGGTTGGACGGGTTCTTGAACTGTTGCGGCATGAACGATTTCGGCTCCCCGCCGAACTCGCGGAAGAGTTCCTCGGACCGCGCGACGGCACCGTTCATGCCCCGCTCGGCGGCCGTCAGGTGCAGTTCCGCCCCGAAGGCTTTGAGCAACCGGCGGCGCTCCAGGGACATGCTCTCCGGCATCGTGATGATGAGCCGGTAGCCCTTGGCGGCGCAGGCGAAGGCCAGGCCGATGCCGGTGTTCCCGGAGGTCGCCTCGATGATGACCGTGTCCTTGGTGATCTTGCCCGCCGCCTCGCCGGCCTCGATCATGGCGACCCCGATGCGGTCTTTGACCGACCAGAGCGGATTGAAGTTTTCGAGCTTGGCGATGACGGTCGCCTTCAACCCTTGGGTGACGCGGCGGAGTTTAATCAGCGGAGTGCCGCCGATGGTTTCGGTGATGTTGTCGTAAATCTTCGGGCGAATCTGCGACGTTTCGGGCATGACACGACTCACGGGGAGTGTTGGGAGAACGGGAATCCTCACCAAAAGGATACGCGACATCGACAATCCGCAAAGCGCGAATCGCCGGTCGCCGATTGCGTCCGGGTGAACCTCCGGTAAACTGAGACCGTCCGTGACCGTGGAAGGGTGGCGGAGTGGTCTAACGCGTCAGTCTTGAAAACTGAAGTGGGGCTTGCCCCCACCGAGGGTTCGAATCCCTCCCCTTCCGTTCGTGGAACCTGTCAATTGATCGACGTTTCGAGGCCCAATGCCGACCCTGATCCTCTCCACGCTCCGTGGGGGATATCATTGCTTGGCCGGCCCTTTGATCGGCGGGGTTTTGATGTACCGGTCCGCCCAGGTGAGGAAGGTCGGCCAGTTCGGGCCGACCGTGTGCCCGCCCTCGTGCTGGCGAAACGCGACATCGCCGTCGATCAGGGCCGTCGTTTCCTTCGGGAACTCGGCGGTGCCCAGCCCCTTTTTGCCGTACAGCTCGTACACCGGCCCGGCCCCGGTGGCGGCGAGGAAGGTGCCCTTGGAATCGATCCACGTGCCCTCCACTTTCTCGGAGCCGACCGAGATGAACACCGGCCGTGGGGCGCACAAGGCGACGAGTTCGTGCGCGTCCACTGGCAGGTCTTCGGGCGTCTTCGGCCCAGCGTACTTGAGGTAGTTGCCGGCCATCCAGTGGTACTCGCCACTGCTGGCCACGTTCTCCACCTTCTCACCGTAGTCGCGGCGCATGATTTTCGCCCCGCCCTGCCCGCTGGACCCGATCAGTCCGATGGCGAACCGCTCGTCGTACGCCATCGTCACGACGGCCGCTTTGCCGAACCGCGATAGCCCCTCAATGCCCACCTGCTTGGCATCGACCGCCTCGTCCGACTCCAGGTAGTCGAGGGCGCGGCCGGCTCCCCACGCCCAAGCCCGCAGCGCGCCCCAGTCGTCCGGCTTGCGCGACTGCCCTTTGTTGCACAGCCCGATGATGCCGGTCGTCAACCCCTGGTACCCGCCGTCGCCGCCGAACCCGCCTTTGCCCCCGCCGGTGTCCGCTTGGACGCTGTACGGCGAATAGACGGCGTACCCCCAGCCCTTCTCGATGAGTTGCTGGGTCCACGGTTTGGGTGCGCCGAGGCGAGGGGCCGGCGGAGCCGGTGCGCCCGGCCGTCGCGGGAAGGCGAACCCGTGCTCCATCATCACCGGCACCGGGCCGGAGGCGTCGGTCGGGGTCGTGAGGGTGAGCTGAATTTCCACCTTGATGTGGGGGTACGACGAGTTATCGACCGTGCCGACCGCCTTCTTCGTCGTCACGCCGATGTCACCCATCTTTTCCTTCGTCGTCTCCTTCACCACCCACGTCACCTTGGGCACGGCCTTCGGCACCCGCCCGTACACGTCGCGGTCGAAGTGTTCCAGAATCTCCGCCCGCCGCTTCTTCCACTCGGCGGCCGTGTTCACCGGCTTGCCGTCGTCGAACACCAGGGGGTCGGGCATCGTCTTGTACGGGGTCGCCTTGGACTCGTCCTTGTTGGCGGCGTTCTGGGCGTTCGGGTTGTTACCATCCGCACCGGGGCGGAGGTCATGAATCTTGAGCAGTTCCATCATCTTCTTGTGGTCTTCCCGGGCGGTCAACTCCAGCGGCTTCGGCAGGTCGGCCGGCTTCGAC
The DNA here is from genome assembly GCA_043745465.1 of Fimbriiglobus sp. Classification (GTDB taxonomy): domain Bacteria; phylum Planctomycetota; class Planctomycetia; order Gemmatales; family Gemmataceae; genus Fimbriiglobus. The sequence goes on along the minus strand of JAYTSV010000235.1, from coordinate 12,660 downwards.
GGCTCGGCCGCGACGATCGGCAGGCTGATCGCACAGGAGACCAATAATATCTGCGATATCATGAATGAATTCGTTCCCACGGTTCACCTCGGCTGTTGGAGAGAAATCTTCGTGAAATTACGAGTCTTGTGGTAGGCGAACAGGTCGGCCATTTTTTGTTGGCTTAGCGACCAAATTCGTCCTCCGGCGGGCGGGGGACGAGCAGAGCCTTGGCTACGCTAGGCGATATTGAAGGGGCGACTACGGCTCGACGACGATTTACTTCAAGCGGGCCGAGCTTGCCGAAGCCGAGACTTTTGTCAGGCGTGTCCTCGCCGACAACCTCGTCGAATTTCCGCGGGCCGTCGCGCTTGATGTTGGAGTGATTGCCGGCCGAGGTTGGGCGGTCGTCGAGCAAAATGCTGCGTGGGGATCGGGCATTTATGGCTGCGACCCGCTCAAAGTTCTGGCGGTCCTCCGGCACGCGGCGGTCGCAGTCTGAAGCGGCAAACCGCCCGCACCGGCACGGCCCGAAGCACGGCGGGTGTCGATTCCGAATTCGCCGAGGATTGTCCGGCGAGTGGCACGGCAGTCGCGGAAGAATCTGGTGTTCACCTTCCGCAGAATGGGTAAGATGGGCGGTACACCATGACAAACGAACCCGACGCTTTCCTCCGAACGATCCTGGCCAACCCGGCCGATCCCCTGCCCCGCCTCGTCTTCGCGGACTGGCTGGAGGAGACGGGGGCGCGGTCGAACATCGCCTGGGCCAAATTCCTCCGGCTTTCCGAGGAGGTTGCGACCCTACCCCCGGGCGACGACTCCCGCGACAAAAAGCTCCGCCTGCTCGCCCGACTCGGCACGCTGATCCAGGCGAAACTGCGCTACAAGGCCGAGGTGTTCGTCGCCCATTCGGACTGCCTGCGCCGCGTCTTACCGCTCCGCTGCATGATCCTCGACGTGGACACGGTGACGGTGTCGCACGAGTTGGCCGACGCCCTCCCGGCGAGCCTGGCCCTGGAGTACGCGGTCGTCCCGCTGCACCTCGACGCGACGACGCTGACCGTCGCCGCCGAAGAAATGACCGCCGACTCGGCGGACACGCTGGGCTTTCTCGTCAACCGCCGCGTCGAGTGGGTGCCCGCGCCGCGGGAAGCCTTGCACCGGGCGGTGGAGAAGGCTTACGAAGCGGTCGGCGTCGAGCACGCCGATTGCGTGACCTTCAGCATCCCGTTCGCGCCCGCGCTGCCCCTCGAAGAGGCCCAGACGCCGGCCCACCGCATCATCGAACTGTTCCTGAGCGACGCCCGCGAGGAGGACGTGCGGGACATCGTCATCCGCCGCGCGGGGCCGCGCATCGAGGTGCGCTTCTACCGCCCCGGCACGGCCGAGTACGACATCTGGGGCGGCTTTCCGCCGGCCGTTCACCTGCCGATGGTCAACCACTTCCGCCGGCTGGCCCGCTTGCCCCTCGACGGCGCGGAGCCGGAGCAGTCCGGGATTTTCCGCTACCACTTCGGGTCGCGCTTTTACGACGTGGCGCTCCGCATCCAGCCGGGCATTTCCGGGCCGCAAATCCACCTGACGATCCTGCCCTACCTGTCCGAGCCGACCATCGCCGTCAACCGCGTGGCGTAGTCCGGCGGAATCCCGCGTGTGAGTTTCGTGAGCGTTGCGTGAAAGATCGTGACGCTTTTCCGTTGACCTTCTCCCGCCCGGTTCATCATAATGAGAACAGCAAACCTCGCCCGGAGTGGCGAGTCGATCGTTGCACTGCGGTCGGCGACCGCGGTGCCAGTCCCGGAGGGACTGCTCGTGACGCGCCGTTGACATAAATATTGCCGTGCCGTTGGTGCCTTCGTCCTCGGTCTCTTGAACCCTGCCGACTCGCGAGGCAGGTTTGACGCCCGGTGGGGCCGGGGAAACCCGGCTCCCGCCCCGACTTGCTGAGCCATTGGAAGTCCCGGTCTCCGCACGCCGCTTCGCCGTTTTCAGGCGACCGCCGGCGTGCGGAAACCGTCCGCCAACCCGCGTTGCAAAACGTCGGGCCGGCCCGTACTCCGCGACCGCGGGCGTGCGCCGTCGGCCGGGGTCTCAGGGTCACCGGCCCGCCGAGCCGTACCGCACCGACGCGCCGTGAAGGAGCTGTTCGGATGGACAACCCCGCGCTCGTCGCAGTGCTGGCGGTACTCGTCACTCTCGCCCTGGTCGGCGTCGCCTACGCCTTGTTCCGCACGGTCGGCCGGGACGCCGCCGCACCGGCCGCGGCCACGCTGACCGCCCCTGCCCCATTGCTCATCCCCACCGGCCCGGCCGAGGCCGAGCAGGTCCGCCTCGGAGAGTCCCGCGCCCAGGCCATCATCGAGAACGCCCGCCGCGACGCCGAACGCCTTTTGAAGGACGCCGAGCACCGGGCCAAGGACGAGTCGTACCGCCGCCGCGAGGAACTGAACAAAGAACTCGACGCCGCCCGGACCGAACTCCGCGAGCAGGAGCGCCGCGCCCAGAAGCGCGACGACGCCGCCGAGGACGCGGCCAAGGAACTCGCCCGCAAAGACAAGCAACTCGACGCCGCCCAGCGGAAGACCGCCGAGCAACTCGCCGCGTTCGAGAAGAAGACGGTCGAACTCGACGCGGTCATCAAACAGGAGACGAAGGCCCTGCACGACATCACCGGGCTGAGCCGCGAGGCCGCCGAGGCGACCCTGTTCGAGAAGCTGGAACGCGAATTGACGACCGAGTTCGCGTCCCGCATCCAGAAGCACACCGACGCGCTGAAGGGCGAGTGCGAGGCGAAGGCCCGCGAGATCATCACGATCGCCCTGCAGCGGTACGCCGCCCAACACACGGCCGACTCGACGGTCAGCACGGTGGACATCCCGGACGACCAGATGAAGGGCCGCATCATCGGCCGCGAGGGCCGGAACATCCGCACCTTCGAGAAGTGCACCGGCGTCGACGTGATCGTCGACGACACCCCCGGCGTCGTCGTCGTCTCGGCGTTCGACAACGTCCGCCGCGAGACCGCCCGCATCGCGCTGACGAAGCTCATCCAGGACGGCCGCATCCACCCGACCCGCATCGAGGAGGTGGTCCTGGAGACGCAACAGGAGATGGAGAAGACGATCCAGGAGGCGGGGCAACAAGCCGTGCTGAACGCCGACGTGGCGATGCCGCACGAGAAGATCGTCCACCTGCTCGGCCGCTTGAAGTACCGCACCAGCTATTCGCAAAACGTCCTGCTGCACAGCCTCGAAGTCGCGCACCTGTGCGGCATGATGGCGTCGGAACTCGGCCTCGACCCGCGGCTCGCCCGGCGCTGCGGGCTGTTGCACGACGTGGGCAAGGCGGCCGACCACGAGATGGAGGGCGGGCACCCCAAGGTCGGCGCGGAACTCGCCAAGCGGTACGGCGAGACGAGCAAGGAAGTCCTGCACGCCATCGCCGGCCACCACGACGACATCACCGTCGATCACATTTACACGGTTCTCGTCGCCGCCGCCGACGCCACCAGCGCCAGCCGGCCGGGGGCACGCCGCGAGACGCTGGAGCGCTACGTCAAGCGCATGGCCGACCTCGAAGCGGTCGCCTGCGGGTTCCCCGAGGTGGACGCGGCGTTCGCCATCCAGGCGGGGCGTGAACTCCGCGTGATCGCCAACTCGCACCGGACTTCCGACGCGGACGCCGTGCGGATTTGCCGGGAGATCGCCCGCGCCATCGAGGAGCAACTCGACTACCCTGGCGAGATCAAGGTGACCGTCATCCGCGAGATGCGCATCCTCGAAATGGCCAAGTAGCCTGGAGCGTCCGCGTGCGGTTCCTGTTCGTCGGCGACGTGGTCGGCAGCCCCGGCGTCAACTTTGTCGCCAAAGTTTTGCCGGGCCTGCGAGTCAGCGAGGCCCTCGACTTCGTCGTCGTCAACGGCGAGAACGCGACCAACGGCTCCGGGTTGACCCCGCGCGACTACCGCAAGCTACGATCCTCCGGGGCCGACGCGATTACGCTGGGCGACCACATCTACAAGAAGTTCGAGATCGCCGAGGTCTTGAACACGCCGACCGAGCCGATCGTCAAGCCGGCCAACTACCCGGCCGTCTCCCCCGGCCGCGACCACTGCACGCTGACCGTCAACGGCGTGCGGGTGGTCGTCATCTCGCTGATGGGCCGCACCTACATGCGCGCCGTCGATTGCCCCTTCGCGGCCGTCGATCGCGTGCTGGCGACGGTGCCACCCGGCAGCGTGATCGTTGTGGACGCGCACGCCGAGGCGACCGCGGACAAGTATCAACTGCTGCACCACTTGCAGGGCCGCGTGACGGCGATTCTCGGCACGCACACGCACGTCGCGACGGCCGACGAGCATGTCCGCAACGGCACCGCGTACATCACCGACGCCGGCATGACCGGCCCGCACGAGAGCATCCTGGGCCGCCGCGCGGACCGCGTCTTGGCGACCGCGACGACCTTCGAGCCGACGAGCTTCGACGTGGCCACCGGCGACGTGCGCCTCAACGGCGTGGTCGTCGATTGCGACGAGGGCACGGGCCGGGCGACGGCGATTCGCCGGCTGTGCGTGCGGGAGGGGTAAGCGGGCGACTGCCACGATTCCGGTCACACTCTGCCTCGCAACGGCAAACCACTCCGAACAGCTATCGCGCCGTCATTTGGGTATACTAGCGCGTTAGCATTCCCCTGGAGGCCGTTGCCATGAGCCAACTCCGCGTCGAACTCATCCCCCTGCGCTCGGCCGTCCGCTCGGACGCCGCGACCACCCTCGACCTGCTGATCAAGATCACCCCGCCGCCCGCGGAGTTGAGCGCCCCGCGGCCGGCCCTGAACCTCGGGCTTGTGATCGACCGCTCCGGCTCGATGGACGCGGACAAGAAGCTCAAGTACGCCCGCGAGGCGGCGGTCTACGCCGTGCAGCAGCTCCTGCCGACCGACCGCGTCAGCGTAACGGTCTTCGACGGCGAGGTGCAAACCCTGGTCGAGAACGCCCCGGCCGTCGATCAGGCCGGCGTCGTCGATGTGATTCGTCGCGTCGTCCCCGGCGGCTCGACGGCCCTGCACGGCGGCTGGAGCGAGGGCGGCCGGCAAGTCGGCGGGCACAGGCTCGCGGGCGGCATGAACCGCGTGCTGCTGCTGTCCGACGGGCAGGCCAACATGGGCGAGCAGAACCCGGTCGCCATCGCCGCCGACGTGGCCCGGCTCGCGGCGGAGGGCGTGAGCACGACCACGATGGGCCTGGGCGACGACTACAACGAGGACTTGCTGCAGGCGATGGCCCAGGCCGGCGACGGCAACTACTACTACATCGAAAGCCCGCAGCAACTCGGCGAACTCTTCCAGACCGAACTGCACGGCCTCATGGCGACGTTCGGCGACGCCGTGCGGCTGGCCGTGGAGCCGTGCGGCGGCGTGACGGTCGTGGACGTGCTGAATGACTTCGAGCCGGACCCGCACGGGGCCGGCCTGAAGTTGCCGAACCTCGTCACCGGCATGCCGGTCCTGGCGGTCGTCCGGCTCAACGTCCCGCCGACGGCTCAGGCCGGCGACGTGTGCCGCGTCCGGTTGTCGTGGGTCAGCCCGAAGCAGGTCGAGCGTCAGGAACTCGCCGCGACGCTGACGCTGCCCTCCGTCACCACGTCGGTGTTCGAGACGCTCCCGGTCGCGGTCGAGGTCCAAGAGCGGGCCGCGCTGCTGCTGATCGCTCGCCTCAAAAAGGAGGCGACCCGCAGTTCGGAGCGGGGCGACGTGGCAGGCACCCGGCGTCACCTGAGCGACGCGAAGCAGATCTTGCTGGCCGCGCCGCCGTCGCCGGTGGTGCAAGCGGAGGCGGACGCCTTCGCCCTGATCGAGGCGGACCTGGCGGGCGGCGAGATGGCGAAGTTCAGCAAGCGGGCCAAGTTCCAGACCCACCAGACCCGCTCGAGCAAGCCACATTCGTAAATGACTCCGCTGCAGAGACGCAGGGAAGACGAGAACCAGAGCGATTCACCGCGGAGGGCGCAGAGGGCACATAAGAGAAACCAATACCGAGAAAGGCACAAAGCCTTGTCAAAACCGTCGCGGGGGACACGGGAAGCCCATTCCGATTTTAGCTCTCTTCGGGTTGGGCCTTTCTCCGCGCCCTCATGTGCCCTCTGCGGTGAATTGCCTTGTTTTGGTCCTCTCCGCGACTCTACGTCTCCGCGGCAAAATTCGATCTTGCAGTCGCCTTACGCCTTGTCGAACAGCGCCTCGACGAACGTTTCGGGGTCGAAGACTTCGAGGTCGTCCATCCCTTCGCCGACGCCGACGTACTTCACCGGCAAGCCGACCTTCTGCTTAATCGCGAACACCGCGCCGCCCTTGGCGCTGCCGTCGAGCTTGGTCATCACGATGCCGGTACACTTCACCGTCTTGGTGAACTGCTCCGCCTGGGCGATCGCGTTCTGGCCGTTGGTGCCGTCGAGGACCAGGAAGACCTCGTGCGGGGCACCGGGAACCTGCTTCGCCACGATGCGGTGGATCTTCTCGAGTTCGCGCATCAGGTGCGTCTGCGTGTGCAGCCGGCCGGCCGTGTCAACGATCAGCACGTCGTAGCCGCGGGCCTTGGCGCGCTCGCAGGCGTCGTGGGCGACCGCGGCGGGGTCGGAGCCTTGCTGTTGCTTGACGATGTCGCAGCCGATCCGCTCGCACCAGACCGTCAGTTGCTCGACGGCCGCGGCCCGGAAGGTGTCGCACGCCGCCACGAGCACCTTCTTGCCGTCGAGCTTCAGCCGGTTGGCCAGCTTCGCGATCGAGGTCGTCTTGCCGGAGCCGTTCACACCCGCGATCATCACGACCGTCGGCCCCGTCGCCTGGAAGCGGATGCCGCCCTGCGGGTCGGCGAGCATGTCGCGCAGTTGCGTGCGGACGAAGAGCTTCACGTCCTCGCCGACCTCGCGGTCGAGGTACGCTTTGCGCACGCGTTCGACGATTTCGCCCGTCGCCTGCACCCCCACGTCCGCGAGAAGAAGTTGCTCTTCGAGGCTGACGAGGAACGCCTGATCGACGCGGCGGTTGCCGTTGAACAGGCCGACGATGCCGGAGAAGGCGTTGCGAGTTTTCGACAGCCCTTGCTTGATCTTGGTGAAGAAGCGGCCGAGTACCATGACGACTTCCAGTGGGCGGCGGGGCGTTCGAGGTGGCATTCTACGGACGGCCACGCGGCCCGGCGTTGACCGATCGGCGCGGCGGTCCTATCATCGACTCTTGGTGACGGTTCGATCGGTTGTGCCGGCCCGCCCGCGTCCCGCAGTCCCCGACGGAGTCGCCGCAATGAAGGCGGAAGAGCGCAAAGCCCTCGAGTCGAACGACCTCGCCAGCGGCGCGGCGACCCTCTTCGACGGCGTCAAGACCGGGCACCTCGGCGGCCCGGCGTGGGGCTACCGCGTCGCCGGCCTGACCGCCTCGGCGCTGCTCATCGGCGGGCTGGTCTGGTACCTCTTCAGCGAGAACCGGGGCGCGGCTTCGCGGGCTTGGGCGACCCTTGACACCGGCAACCCCTCGCAAATCGACGACTTCGTCAAGCAGTCGGGCAACACCCTGCCCGGCCAGGTCGCGCGGCTCGAACAGGCCCGCAAGCTGCTGGGCGACGACGGCATCGGCAAGCTGACCGCCACCGACCGCGAGGCCCAGAACAAGGCCATCGCCAACATCGAGAAGGCCCGCGACCTGTTCGTGCAACTCGCCGGCGAGTTGGCGAAGGACAAGACGCTGCACGCCTCCTGCCTGTGCGAGGTGGCGAGGGCGGAACTCGCGCTCGTCGGCATCCCCAAGACCGCCAACGGCCCCGAGTCGCGGGGAACGGTTCAGGCCGCCGCCGAGTTCTACACGAAGGCGGCTGCGGCGATCGGCGTCGCCACCCCGGCCGGCGAGCAGTTCACGAAGAAGGCCGCGGACTTGACGGCTAACGACGCGACGCTGACGAAGGCCGCCCTCGACCTGTACAGCCGGACGGTACCGACGCCGGCGTTCGACGGCAGCCGCCCCGGAGCCGGGTCCGGCATCCTCGCCCCGAAGTCGATCGAGCCGAAGACAGACCTGACGCCGGCCGAAGGCGTCAAGCCGCCGCTGACGCCGATCGTGCCGCCGACTCCCCCGGTCGTCCTCCCCGTGGCCCCGCCCGTCGTGGCCCCGGTCGCGCCGCCCGCCGTCACACCCGTGGCCCCGGCCACGCCGCCGGTCGTCGTCCCCGCGGCGCCTCCGGTGGTCACCCCCGCCCCGCCGGTAGCCCCGGCGACGCCGGCCATCCCCAAGTAAGCAGCCGCTTGACCACCGCACCCGACGAACCCCTCGACCTCGACGAGGACGCCCCCGAGCCGCCGCTGCCGGCCTACGCCCGGACCCGCGACCCCGTGGAGATGGTCGTCCGCGTCAAGGCCGAGGGGATGCGCCTCGACCAGTACCTGCAAATCTACTTCCACGACTTCAGCCGCGCCGAGTTGCAAAAAGCCATCGTCGGCGGCCACGTCACCGTCAACGCCAAGCCGACGAAGGCGAGTTACAAGGTCCGCAACAACGACGCGCTGTACGTGCGGATGCCCGAGCCGGTCCACGACACGATCGTCCCCGAAGACATCCCCCTCGAAGTGCTCTACGAGGACGAGTGCGTCGCGCTGATCAACAAGCCGACCAACATGGTCGTCCACCCGGCGCGCGGCAACTGGTCCGGCACGCTCGCCAACGCCCTGGCGTTCCGCTTCAAGGAGAACCTCAGCAACGCCAACGGGACTTTTCGCCCCGGCATCGTCCACCGGCTCGACCGCGACACGAGCGGCGTGATCCTCATCGCCAAGGACGAAGTCACGCACCGCGAGGTCTCGCAGCAGTTCGAGTCGCGCAAGATTCACAAGGAGTACGTGGCGCTGGTGACCGGCGAACTCGACCGCGACAGCGACTACGTCGAGGCGCGGCTGAAGCACCACCCGACGGTCCGCGAGCAGATGATCGCGGTGACCGACCCGCACGACCCCGACGCCAAGGACGCCTGCAGTTTCTACGAGGTGCTCGAACGCTTCCGCGGCTTCACGCTGGTCAAAGTGCAACCGCGTACCGGCCGCACGCACCAGATCCGCGTCCACCTCGCCTACGTCGGATGCCCGGTCTTGGCGGATCGCGTGTACGGCAGCGGCGGCCAGTTCTCGCTGAGCCAGGCCGCGAGCGGCGTCAAGCCGGCCGACGACGTGGTGCTGATCAAGCGGCAAGCCCTGCACGCGTTTCGGTTGCGCTTCAAGCACCCGAAGTTCGGCCGCTGGGTCGAGGTCGAAGCCCCTCTACCGCCGGACATCCGCGCGACCCTGGAAGCCCTGCGCGAACACCGGCCGGTTAGGTAGTCTCCTGAAAACAGTTTCCACCGCGGAGGAGCAGAGTAGCGGAGAAGACCAAAACTTGAATTTGGGTTTCTCCGCTACTCTGCTCCTCCGCGGTGAAACTCTTACTTCATCGGTGCCGGTGCGGGGGCGGTCGCCGGGGCGGCCTCGGCCGGCGCGGGGTTGACCGTGATCTGCACCTTCGGCTTCATCTGGCCGACGACCGCGGTGCGCAGGTGCATCGCGTAGACGGCGCGGACATCCTCCTTCACCGTGTCGAACTTCTTCGGCGTGCCCGGCTTGCGGTCGGTCACGAGGATCAGGTGCTGGCCGAACTCGGTCTCGACCGGCTCACTCACCTGGAAGGCCGGCATCTTGAACGCGGCCTCGGCGAACGGCTCGACCATCTGGCCGACGCGCGGGAAGAAGTTCAGGTCGCCGCCGTCCTTCTTCGACGGGCACGTCGAGATGTCCTTGGCGTACTGCGCGAACACCTCCTCGACGCGCTTGCCGCGGGCCTGCTCCTTCGCGAGCGCGTCCCCCGGCGCGGCCGCGGCCGCCTTGTCGCCCTCGGCCGCGAGGGCCGCCTTGATGTCGGCGAGTTGCTTCTTCGACTCGGCGATCTTCGCGGCGTCCACGCCGGGCGTCAGGAGGATGTGGCGGGCGCGGACGATGGTGCCGTCGAAGAGGTCGGGGCGCTTGGCGAAGAACGCCTGCAGCGCCTCGTCGGTGCCTTGCTGTTTGAGGAACTTGTCCCACTTCATCTGCGCGGCGACCTCGACGCGGAACTCCGCCTCGGTGAGCATCATCTGCTCGAGTTCCTTGGGGTAGTCCTTGTTCGCCTTCTTCAACTCCGCCTTCAACTCCTCGAGCAGCTTCTCGACCTCGGCCGGGGCGACCTCGGTTTTGAGGAGGTTGAGGTACTGGTCGATCAGCGTGTTTTCGATCAGGTGGTTGAGGATTTCCTTGCGCGCCAGGCCGTGCTCCTCGACGGGGAACTGCCGCAGGGCGCGCCACACGGAAACCTCGGGAATCGGCTGCGTGCCGACGGTCGCGGCGATGCCGGCGGGCCGCACCACCGGCGCGGGCGCGGGGGCCGGCAGCGTCACGGGGGCGCTTGCGGCGGGGGCCGCGGCCGGCGGCGGCGTGGCGGCGGGCGGGGCCTGGGCGGCGGCGGTGCCGGCGACGGCGGAGGTGAGCAGCAGCGCGGCCGCGCGGCGAGAGAACAATCGCATCGGTTCCATCCTCAGGGGCAGTCCGCCCGGCGTCGTGCCCGGCGTCGATTGCTGACCGGCCGGCGACGATAGCAACCCCCCCAAGCCGCGCCGAGGGCAATTCCCCCGGAATTGGCGATTTGCGGCGGACCGTAACCATGAGCATGGGGGTTCACTGACGAAAACGTTTTGCCGCGGGGGCCGGGGCCAGGATGTCGTTCTCGCCCAGGAACTTGCAGCCGTAAATGACCACGTAGAAGACCACACTCAAGATCAAGTTCAAGCCGACGTTGACGAACACGTTTTTGTTCTGGTCGCGCAAGATCACGCCCAGGCCCATGAGTACCAGCATGACGCCGACCAGCGGCCGCGTGAACCGCATGTGAAACGCCACGGCGACGTTCGCCTGGCGGCGCGAGTCCGCCTTCGCCAGCGACTCGCGGAGTTGAAGCGTCGAGGCGTACAAGAACGCGTTGCCGGTGCTGGTCAGGGCCTCGAAATCGACCTCGGTCGTCTTGAGGAAGAACACGCCGTTGGCGAGCCGCTCGAAGTAGTCGGGGAGCTTGCCGTCGATCGCCTCCGGGGTGGTCTGGAAGAGCTTCCAGCCGCCGGTCTGGGCGGCCCCCGTTTTCGGGACGTAGATCGCCTCGCGGGCGGTCAGGTGCAGCATCCCCGTGGGGCTGTCGTCGGGGAAGGTCACGCACAAGTCGAGGACCTTGCGCTCCTTGGGGTAGCCGACGTAGCCTTCGAGGTGGGTGCCGCTGGGGTCGAACGCCCCGCGCACCGGGACCGCCTTCTCCTGGTTCGGGTCCTTGCGCTGCTTCTGCAACTCGCCCGCCACCGCCGGGATGAAGAACTCCTGGTTGAGCGGCCCCAGCACGATGGTCAGCAGGCAGCCGATCAGGATCGGCCGGACGACCCGCTGCGTCGAGACCCCGGCCGAGAGTTGCGGCAGCAGTTCGTTGCTGCGCTGCATCCAGGCGACGGTGAACATCGCCCCGATCAGCGTGATGAGTTCACTCAGTTGGTTGAAGATCTTGGAGATATTGGCGGTGTAGTAGCGCGTGATGTGCCGCAAGTTGTCGGCCATCGAGCCTTGGCTGAATTCGTCGAGGTTGGTGAACAGGTCAACGATGATGTACAGGCTTAACAGGCTCGTGAGGACGATCAGGTACGAGCGGACGAAGCTGACGAAGTAGAGGCGGTCGAGGGTAGTCACTTCGGGGCCGCCGGCGTCGTGGGATGGAAGTCGAGGATGTAACGCTGGAGGTACTCGTTGCCGGCGGTCGCCCCGAAGGTGCCGAAGCCGTTGGCCCGTAATTCACGCACCGCGTCGTCTCTGGAGCGGCGCTCAAACTCCATGCGGTAGATGGCCGTCATGAAGCCGGTGCGGTGCAGGCCCGCCTTGCAGTGGATCAGCACCGGCCGCTTGCTCGGGTCGGCCATGATTTTGAGGAAGTCCTCGACCAGTTTGGGCCGCGAGCCGCCGTCCTGGGTCAGAGTCTCCAGAATGCCACCGTCGAGCGAGACGTACTCGACGCCGTTGTCCCGGCAGATGTCGCTCTCGAGGGTGCCCGAGCCGGCGACGAGGCTGGTCGGGTGGTCCCAGAACGAGTCGGGCACGAACGGGTCGCGGGCCTCCTCCTGGAAGTTTACGACCGTCCTGATGCCGTAGCGCTTGAAGGCGTCGCGGAAGCCGTTGCCAGTGAGCTGGCCGCAGCGGTAGAGCGTGCCGTCCGTCACGACGCGGAGCCGCTTGGCGTGGGCGTACTCAGCGCGGTAGTAGAGGTAGACGCTCGCCACGACGGCCCCGGCCACGGCAAAGCCGAGGGCGTGACGCCACAGCGCGAGAACCCTTCCGGCGACGAGCATGGCACTCCTCATGGTCACTACGTACCGGGGTCGGGGTGTCGTGTCAATTCCGGACTATTTACCGCAGAGGGCACATAAGGGCGCGGAGAAAACAAAGTCCGAGGAGAGCTAAAACCGACCTCCCGCAAAGTCGCCAAGAAACAGAGAAGAACCGAAACTCAAGTTTTGGTTTTCCTCATGTGCTCTCATGTGCCCTCTGCGGTAGATCGTTTTACTTCGCCCCGTCGAGGCTCACCTGCGTCGCCTGCAAGACTTCGCCC
>JAYTSV010000234.1:0-11982 GCA_043745465.1 Fimbriiglobus sp. | reverse complement strand
ACGCCGACCTGCTGTACGCCCTCGGCCAGTGGGACGAGGCGACCGCCGCCGCGACCGCCGCCGTCGCGCTGAAGCCCGAACACTTGCTGGCGAAGTGGACCCTGGCCCGCGTCCTGGGCGACCGCGGCGACCTGCTCGGGGCCGACAAGGCGACCCGCGACATCGTCCGGTACTACACCGCCCGCAGCAACGCCGACCGCGACATCACCGACCCCGACGAACTCCTCGTCGTCGCGCTGGCCGGGGCCGAGAACGCCCGGCGGAACAACCTGAGCAAGCAGTTCAGTTTCATCCTGAACGAAGTCATCGCCGACGCACTGAAGGCCGACCCCAACTTCTGGCCGGCCGAGGTGCTGGCCGGGTCGATGCTGCTCGAAAAGTACAACCGGCCGACCGCCGTCGAGGCGTTCGACAAGGCGCTGACGATCAACCCGAAGTGCGCCGAGGCCCTCGTCGGCAAGGCCCAGGCGGCACTCTTGCGGTTCGACGTGAAGGAGGCCGAGGCGTTCGCCGACCGCGCCCTCGCCGCCAACCCGAACCTACCGACGGCCCTGCAACTCAAGGCGTCCGTCGATTTGATGGCCGGCGACTGGGCCGCGGCCGAGCGCCGGCTGACCGCCGCGCGGGCCGTCAACCCGCGCGACCCGGTGACGCTGGGCAAGCTGGCTGCCGTGTACCGCTTGCAGAACAAGGTGCCGGCGTTCGACGCGACGGTCAAAACCGCCGAGGGCTTCGACGCCAAGCCGGCCGCCTTCTACCACGAGTTGGGCGAGGCGCTGGAGGAGCGCAAGCGGTACGCACTGGCCGAGGCGTTCTACCAGAAGTCCGTCGCCGCGCGGGCCAACTTCTCGCCGCCGCGCACCGCCCTGGGGATGCTGCAACTGCGGCTGGGCAACGAAACGGTCGGCCGGGACTTGCTAACCAAGGCGTTCGCCACCGACCCGTTCAACGTGCGGACGGCCAACACGCTCAAAGTGATGGCGCACCTCGACGGCTACGCCACCCTGGAGACCCCGCACTACGCCATCCGCTACGACCGGGCCAAGGACAAAATCCTCGCCGAGACGCTGGCCGAATTCCTCGAAGAGACGCACGCGGAATTGAAGGCGCAGTTCGCCTACGAGCCGCCGGGCCGGGTGCTCATCGAGGTCTTCAACAGCCACGACATGTTCAGCGGCCGGACGACGGGCCTGCCGGACTTGCACACCATCGGCGCGTGTACCGGCAAGGTCGTCGTGATGGCCTCGCCGTCCGCCCGGGGGTTGAAGAAGCCGTTCCACTGGGGCCGCGTCGTCCGCCACGAGTTGACGCACATCTTCAACCTGATCCAGACCGACTTCCAATGCCCCCACTGGCTGACCGAAGGCCTGGCCGTGCGCAGCGAGAAGATGGCCCTGCCGCCGAGTTGGCTGACCACCCTGCGCGAGCGGAACGCCGCCGGCACGCTGTTCACCCTGGACACGGTGCTGTACGGCTTCGTCCGGCCGAAGACGCAGGACGAGTGGGGCCTGGCGTACTGTCAAAGCCGGCTCTACGTCGATTATCTCGTGGCCGCGCATGGCGAGGGGGCGATTGCCAAACTGCTCGCCGCCTACCAGCAGGGCAAGTCGAACGCCGAGGCGATCCCGCTGGCCTGCGGCGTCGATCAGGCAACGTTCGAGGCCGGGTACTTGAAGCACGTCGCCGCGGTGGTCAAGCCCTACGAGCGCAAGGGGCCGTCCGTCCGCGTGACGAAGCCGCTGACCTTCGACGAACTCGACAAGCTGCACGAGGCCGACCCGGACGACGCCGAGATCGCCGCGCAACTGGCCGACGCGTACCTCCGCCGCGACCGGGCCAAGGACGCGAAGAAACTCGTCGAGGAGGTGCTGGCCAAGGAGAAGACCCACCCGGCCGCGACGCTCGTGAAGGCGAAGCTGTTGATCCGCGCCGGCGACGACGAGGACGCCCAGAAACTCCTGGCGGCGTTGCGCAAGGCGTCCCCCGACGAGCCGCGGGTGCTGACGATGCTGGCCCGGCTGCACCTCGACGCGAAGGAGTACGAGCAGGCCGCCGAACTGCTCGAACACGGCCGCAAGGTCGCCCCGCTGGACGCCGACTGGCTGGGCCAATTGTCCGCCCTTTACCAGCAGTCGGAGAACCCCGACAAGCTGATCGACGTACTCAAGGAAGTGATCGCGCACGACCCCGACGAGTTGGCCGGCCGGGTCAAGCTCGCCCGGGTGTCCCGGGACGCCAAGGACTACCCGAACGCCGAGGTGTACGCCCGGGACGCGCTACAAATCGACGTGATGCACGAGGAGAGTCGGACAATCCTGCTGGAAGCGTTGAAGGCGCAAAAGAAGGACGCGGAAGCGGCGAAGATCGAGAAGCGGTACACGGCGGACTAAAACCGGCCCGGCGTTCGGAACGCACACTAGAATCACTGGGGCCACGCATGACGCTCGCGGACTGGCAGGCTCGCATCCGGGAACAGTTCGGCGCGAAGGACGCCCGCCGCGGCGTGCCGGGCAACTTCATGTGGTTCCTGGAAGAGGTCGGCGAACTGTCCGCGGCCCTGCGGAGTGAGACGCCCGAGGCCCAGGCGCTGGAGTTCGCGGACGTACTCGCCTGGCTGATGTCCCTGGCCAATTGCGCCGGCATCGACCTCGACGCCGCCCTGCGGCAAAAATACGGTGCCGGCTGCCCGCGCTGCGGCGGCACCCCGTGTACCTGTGCTGCCGCCGCCAAACCTTGACGCCGAACCTACTCGGGGGACGACGACCCGTGCGACATTTGCCCGCCTTCCTGGCCACCCTGCTCGCCCTGGCGCTCCCCGGGGCCGCCCGCGCGCAGTCGCTGGAGTACCCGATCGAGATCGAGGACGCCCGCGTCGGCCTGCCGCCCGGCCGGTTCGCCGCGGAGAAGGACGCGGTCACCCAGAAGGCCGTTAACGTCGTCAAGCGGAGCGAGTGGGCACCGGTCTACCTCGACATGATCTTGAAGAAGGAACTCGCCGGCGGGGCCAAACTCAAGGTCGAAGCGACGGACGCGGACGACCTGAAGACGACCCTGTACGTGCCGATGACCGCCAGCTTCAACAACCTCCTCCCCGGCGCGCGGATGAAGTCCACCGACTTCGGGTACACGCCGTACGTCCGGTCCGGGGACCGCGCCGGCGAGTGCAAGTTCTCCGTCGTCTCGACCGACGGCAAGGAGACGCTCCTGGCCCGGCCGTTCACGGTCCGCAACCTGGCCTTCCGGGACGTGGCGAACTACGTCGTCCTGTCGCTCGGGTCGCGGCTCCCCGGGTTCGACCTGCCCGGCGACCGCACGGCCAACGGCAGCGCCCGGAGTGCCCTGCGCAACGGCCGGGTCGAGGCCGCCGCGATCACCAGCGTCGCCGACATGCCCGACCAGTGGTTCGGCTACCAGGCCGCCGACCTCGTCGTGCTGACGACCGGCAGCGCGACCCCGCAGTTCCTCAACGACCTGTTCGGCAACAACGCCCCCGAGGCCAACCGCCTCCGCCGCGAGGCGCTCCTGGAATGGGTCCGCCGCGGCGGTAAACTCGTCGTCAGCGTCGGCTCGAACGCCACGATCCTGGTGCAGTACCCGCAGTTCCAGGCGCTGCTGCCCGCCCCGCTCCGCACCGACCCGGCGCTCAAGAGCGTGACCGCCGTGCCGATCTACGCCACGCTGCCCGGCTCGACGATCAACGACGACCTGGTGTCGAAAACGCCCGGCGGCACCTTCCCGGTCGCCAACTTCGCGCCCAACCCCCGCCGGGCCGCCCGCGTGCTGCTGCCCCCGGTCGAGGACGGCAAGCCGGCCCCGGACGCCGTCCCGACCGTGCTCCAATCGCCCTACGGGCTGGGCCGCGTGACCGTCGTCGGGTTCGACCTCGACCAGTCGCCGTTCCTCGACTTCGGCAAGCGGGCCGAGTTCTGGGACTGGCTGCTCCGCGAGGCCGGGGCCGCCAAGGCCGCCCTCGTCCCGCCGGCCGCCGGCGGTGCCGGGAACACCTGGTCGAACACGTCCGACAACGAGGACGAGTGGGCCGGGATGATCCGCCGGCACGTCGATACGTTCGACGGCGTGCCCGTCGTGTCGTTCGGCTGGGTCGCGCTCTTTATCATCCTGTACACGCTCTTGATCGGGCCCGTCGAGTACCTCGTCCTCAAGTACGTCTTCAAGCGGCTCGAACTGACCTGGATCACCTTCCCGCTGATCGTCGTGAGCGTTAGCGCCGCGGCCTACTTCACCGCGTACTCGATCAAGGGGAACGACCTCAAGATCAACAAGGTGGACGTGGTGGACGTGGACCTGCAAAGTGGCCGCGTCTACGGCAAGAGTTGGTTCACGATCTTCAGCCCGCGCATCGACCGGTACACGATCGGCGTCGAACCGCGCGACGGGTGGGCCGTCGCCGCCCCGGCGACGCCCGACCCGGCTCCCCTCGTCGGCTGGATGGGCGGCGGGTCCGGCGGGTCCGGCAGCCTCGTCAGTAGCGGGTACGAGTACCACACCGACCCCGACGGCAAGGCGGTCGCCGCCGGCCTGGACCGCGTGCCGATCCAGGTCTGGTCCACCAAGGCGTTCGCGGCCAACTGGTCCGGGACCGTCAACCCCGGCACCCCGCTCATCGCCGCCGACCTGTTCCACCCGCCCGGCAACCCGACGGCATTCACCGGGTCGTTCGTGAGCAACCTGCCGGTCGAGACCCTCCGCGACCCGCTGCTGATCTACGGCGGCAAGGTGTACAAGTTGCCCTCGATCCAGCCCGGCCAGCGGGTGGACGTGCCGGCCGCCGGCCTGCCCGAGGACACCACCTGGCTCCCCGCCGCGGCCGCCGTGAACCTCACGCCCAACAACCAGTTCCAGAACTCGCGGTTCAACTCCACGCCCGCGGCCCCGGTGACGATCACGAACTTGAACATCTGGGGGGCACTCTTCCACGAGAAGTCCCTCGGGTCGGGCAAGCCGCTGTCGAA
This sequence comes from Fimbriiglobus sp., assembly GCA_043745465.1. Taxonomy (GTDB): domain Bacteria; phylum Planctomycetota; class Planctomycetia; order Gemmatales; family Gemmataceae; genus Fimbriiglobus. The sequence goes on along the minus strand of JAYTSV010000234.1, from coordinate 7,009 downwards.
CGCATCCTTGCGCGACCTCGACCAGTCGTGGCGGATCGAGGAGGCGGCCAAGGCCAAGTTCTTCGACGAGGCGATTTTGGTGGCCAACCTCGCCCCGCCGAGCGGCCCGTCGGAGGCGATGATGACCGACCCGACCGGGCCGTCGCCGACGGTCCTGTGGCTCAAGGGCGGCCTGCCCGGGGGCAAGACGGCCCGCGAGCCGGTGCCCGGCACGATGCGCCAGGAGACCTTCATCCGCGTGTACATTCCGATCCGACCCACGGCCAAGAAGTAACCCACCCCTGGAAGGCGACCGCGAAATGATCGAGTGCCGCGACCTGACCAAGAAGTACGGCGACCTGTACGCCCTGGACCGCCTCACGTTGAAGCTCGAAAAGGGGGACTGCTTCGGCTTCATCGGCCCGAACGGCGCGGGCAAGACGACGACCATGCGCATCCTGGCCACCCTCCTGAACCCCAGTTGGGGCGAGGCCAGCGTGTGCGGGTTCAGCATCTACAACGGGTCGAAGGACATCCGCCGGGCCATCGGGTACATGCCCGACTTCTTCGGCGTGTACGACGACATGAAGGTCATCGAGTACCTCGAATTCTTCGCCGCCGCGTACCGCATCAAAGGCCCCGAGCGCCGCAAGAAGTGCGACCAGGTGCTCGACCTCGTGGACCTCGGGTACAAGCGGGACACCCTCGTCACCAGCCTGAGCCGCGGCATGACGCAGCGCCTGGGCCTGGCCCGCGTGCTGCTGCACGACCCGCAGGTCCTGCTGCTCGACGAGCCGGCGTCCGGCCTCGACCCCCGCGCCCGCATCGAGATGCGCGAACTCATCAAGGAGTTGCGCGGGATGCAGAAGACGATCATGGTCTCGTCGCACATCCTGCCCGAACTCGCCGACATCTGCAACAAGATCGGCATCATCGAGCGCGGCAAGCTCCTGTACAACGGCGACGTGGACACGGCCATCCGCCAGGTCCGCGGCAAGCACGTCTACATGGTGTCCGTCGGCCGCGAGCGCAACGAGGAGGCGGCCAAGCGGCTCGAAACGTACACCGAAGTCGAGAAAGTGGACCTCGACACGACCAACGGGTTCGTCAAGATCACGCTGGCCGAGGGCCAGGAAGACGGCAGCTTCATCGCCGAAAGGCTCATCGGCGAGCAGTTCAAGTTGAAGAGCTTCAAGGAGGAAGAAATCAACCTCGAGGACGTGTTCCTCGGCATCACCAAGGGCATCACGAACTAGCCCAGTCCCGGCGGTCCAACATTCCCGGCGAGCGGCGGGTGTTAGCCCGCTGTTCCAACCTGCACGGGAGCGTCACAACCCGGGCGAAGTTTCCGGCGCTCGCACCGGGCAGTTTCCCCCATTCCAGGCTGGAACAGCGGGCTGACACCCGCCGCTCGCCTGACTCCTCAAGGCCATTTGCCGATGCCGCCGCCGATCTTGTTGGCCGAGAACCTGACCAAGGTGTACGGCACGTTCCCCGCGCTGAAAGCCCTCAACCTGGCCATCCGGCCGGGCGAAGTCGTCGGCCTGCTCGGCCCCAACGGCTCCGGCAAGACGACCGCCCTGCGCAGCTTCCTCGGCTTCCTCAAACCGACCGAAGGCCGGGCCACTCTGGGCGGGCACGACTGCTGGCGGGACAGCGTCGCCGCCCGCCGCAAGGTCGCCTACCTGCCGGGCGAGTTGCGGCTGTACGACTCGATGACCGGCCGGCAACTCGTCCAGTTCCTCGGCAAGCTCCGGGGCGACGTGCCCGGCCCCGAAGTGGACGTGCTCGCCCGCCGCCTCGACATCGACCCCGACCGGCCGCTTACGACCCTGTCGAGCGGTATGAAGCGGAAGGTCGCCCTCCTCACGGTCCTGCTGCCCCGCGTCCCGCTCATAATCCTCGACGAGCCGACCAACACCCTCGACCCGACCATGCGGGACGAGTTGATGGAGCAACTGCTGCTGGCCAAAGTGGCCGGCAAGGCGGTGCTGTTTTCGTCGCACGTTTTACAAGAAGTCGAAGCCGTCTGCGACCGGGTGATCGTGCTGCGGAAGGGCGAGTTGGTCCACGTCCAGGACATGAGCGAATTGCGCGAGGGCCGGCACGTCGCCGCGACCTTCCCCGGCGGCAGTCCGGCGACCGGCCCGACCGGCGAACCGCTTCCGGCCGACGACGGCGGCCGGCTCGACTTCGACTACCACGGCCCGACCCCGGCACTCCTGACCTGGCTCGCCCGGCAGCCGGTGGAGGACCTGCGGGTCGAACCGCTCGGCCTCGCCGGCATCTACAAGAAGTACCACGCCTGAGCCGCCCGCCGGTCCGCCACGACGGCGACTACACGAACATCTTGCCGATGGTGTAAAGCCCGCCGGAGAGCAGCATCGTTGCGGGGAGTGTGAGTGCCCAGGCGATCAGAATGCGGGTCACGGTTTGGCCCTGAACGCCGTTGCCGTTGGCGACCATCGTGCCGGCGATGCCGCTCGACACGACCTGGGTCGTGCTCACCGGCAGGGCGAGGTAGCTGGCCCCGCCGATGGTCAGGGCGGCGACGAGTTCGGCCGCGGCCCCCTGGGCGTAGGTCAGGTGCGACTTGCCGATCTTGTGCGCAACGGTTTCGACGATTCGCTTGTACCCGAACATGGTGCCGACGCCCAGCGCCAGGGCGACGGTGATGACGACCCAGAAGGGGACGTGTTCGACCGCGCCGACGATGACCTTCCGCTTGTCGGACACCTTTGCGGCCCCAGCGGCTTCCAACGACTTGGCCGTTTCGGGCTTCTTGAGCGCCTTCTCGACGGCGACGACCGACTTGCGGACGGCGCGGCGCTCGTCGGCCGGCACGTCGAGGAAACTCGAGTTGCCGGCGAGGGCGAGTTCGACGGCGGCGAGATTCTTGGCCAGGCCGGCGGCGGCCTTGTCCGCGGGGTCGGCCGCGGCGACGGCGTCGGCGGCCGGCCGAAGGTCGCGGGCCGCGGCAACCACGGCGGCGACCTGCTTCGCGTCCCCGGCCGGGCTGAGCGAGTAGTACGCCGGCAGGAAGCCGATGAGCACGAGCAGGACCAGGCCCATGCCCTTCTGCCCGTCGTTCGACCCGTGCGAAAAACTCACGCTCCCGCAGGTCAGGATCAGGATCGCGCGGATCCACAGGGGCGGCTTCTCGTTGCCCACGGGGGGGGCGTAAAGTCGGGGGACGCGGATGACCGCTTTCATCAGCAGCAGTAGCACCGCCGACCCGATGAACCCGAACAGGGGCGAGATGAACAGGCCCATCGCCGTCTCGCCTGCCTTGCTCCAGTTGACGCCGCTCACGCCCTGACCGGTCGCCAGGCTGTTGGCCAGGCCGACGCCGACGATCGACCCGATGAGCGTGTGCGAACTGGACACCGGCAGCCCCAGATACCAGGTGCCCAGGTTCCAGACCACCGCCGCGATCAACAGGGACATCACCATGACCAGCAGCGGCGTCGAGTCCTCGCCTTGCAAGATTTCGGGGGGCAACAGGTTGACGATGCCGAACGCAACGGCCGTCCCGCCGACGACGACGCCGAGGAAGTTGACGACGCCCGAATACAAGACGGCCGGGAACGCCGGCAGGGACCGGGTGTAGATGACCGTGGTGACGGCGTTGGCCGTGTCGTGGAAGCCGTTGATGCACTCGAACGCCAGCGCCACGAGGAGGGCCAGGGCCATCAGAATGAGAGGCAAAAGGGCCAGGTTGCTGGCGGAATCCCAGAGCGTCATGGTGAACCTGGCGGGGTGGAGAGGCGGAGACCGGAACTCGGGCGGAACCGACACGCCTATCTTCTAAACGGAGCGGGGAATCGGCGTCGGGCGAAACGAGACCTACCGCAAACCTTCACAATCCGAACGGCACCCCAAGACCGTGCGACCGGTCAGATTGTGGCGGGGGAGCGATTCTGGGGGTCGCCGGCCGCCGGATGAGAAAACGTAGACTATGCTGCACGAGCGACCGGGTTGCTTTCGCCCCGGCCGCAACCCTTGGAGGCGCACCGGCAGATGCGCGCCGCGATGACCGAGCCGACGACAACCCGCACCATTGGCGACGAGCCGCTCCCCGGCTACCGCCTCATCGCGCCCCTGGGCCGGGGCGGGTTCGGCGAAGTCTGGAAGTGCCTGGCCCCCGGCGGCCTGCAGAAGGCGATCAAGTTCGTCGCCGAGGACGCCGCCGCCCGGGCCGAGGGCCGCACCCCGCTCCGCACGGAGTACGAGGCGTTCCTCCGCGTCAAGGGCATCCGCCACCCGTTCCTGCTCATGCTCGAACGGGTCGAGTTGGTCCAGGGCGAGTTGGTCATGGTCATGGAGTTGGCCGACAGCAGCCTCGTCAACCGCTTCGATGCCTGCCGTAAGGCCGGGCTGCCCGGCGTCCCGCGGGGCGAACTCCTGGCGTACATGGTGGACGCGGCCGAAGCCCTCGACGTGCTCAGCCGGCAGCACAAGTTGCAGCACCTCGACGTGAAGCCGGCCAACCTGTTCCTGGTCGGCGGGCACGTCAAGGTCGGGGACTACGGCCTAGTAGCGCGGTTCGAGTCCGGCGGCCCCGTCGGGGGCAAGCTCGGCCGCGGCCTGACGCCCAAGTACGTCGCCCCGGAAGTCCTCAGCAACCAGATCGACCCGCGGTCCGACCAGTACACGCTGGCCCTCGTCTACCTCGAACTGTTGACCGGCAGCTACCCCTACGACGGGACCACGGCGGAACAGGTCTTGCACCAGCACGCGCACGCCCCGCCCGATCTGACGGCCGCCCCGGACGGGGACCGCCCGGCCCTCCGCCGCGCCCTCTCGAAGCAGCCGGCCGAGCGCTACCCGTCGTGCCTCGAATTCGTCAAGGCGCTGACGCGCCACCGCGCCCGGGAACTGGCCGACACGCCGCCCGGGATCGCGCCCCCGCTCGCACGCCTTAGCTCTTTCAACACCCCCACGCGGCAACCCGCCGCGCCGCCCGCCGGCGCGACGGCGGCCCTGGACGCGACCGTGCCGGCCGGGGGCAGTCTGAGCGCGATGCTCAACGCCACCCGCCGCGGCACGACGTCCGGGTCCGCGCTATACGGCCCCGCGGCGACGCGGCCGGGCAACTCCCCCGCCGCCGACGACCTGCACCGCGCGTACCCCGGGTACCGGCTCGCCGGGGACGTGGAGCACGGCCCGCGGGGCAAGATCGTCCGGGCGACCGACCCGGCCGGCCGGCCGTTCCGCGTCCACACGGTCAACCTCGGGCACGGCAGCGGGAGCGAAATCGAAACCGTCCTCCGCGCCGCCGTCGCCCCGCACCCGCGGGTCTTCCAGACCGTCTCCGTGCCCCAACCCCGGTACGTCGCCTTCGCCCTGCCGGACGACCTGCCGACGCTCGCGGACCGCACCCGCCAGTCGGCCGCCGCGGGTACGCCGGTCCCCCGCCCGGAACTGCTCGGCCTGTTCGCCACCCTCGCGGCGGCCCTCGACGACCTGCACGCCCGCACGGGTTTCGCGCACGGCCTGTTGAACTCCGCCGCCGCGATCGCCCAGCCCGGCAAGGTCGGCCTGACCGGGTACGGCGTCGGCGAACTCCTCCGCCGCACGCAGCCCGAACTCGACTGGATCCAGCGCGACCCCTACGCCGCCCCGGAAGCCCTGCGCGGCGAGGCCGAGCCGGCCAGCGACCAATACAGCCTGGCCCTGATGTACCTCGAAGCCCTGCACGCCTGGACGCCGGCCCCGCGCCGCCCCGGCACCGCCCCGAACCACGGCATCACCACCGGCCTGCTGCGCGACTACGAGCTCCCGGCGGTCCGCAAGGCCCTGACGGCCCGGCCCGGCGACCGCCACGCCAGTTGCGCCGCGTTCGTCGCCGCCCTCGGCGCGGCCCCCGCGGCCTGGCGGACGCTCGACGAACTCCGAGTCGTCGAGTCGGTCGCGCGACTGACCGGCGACCCGACGACCGGCCCGACCGCCGATCCACTGACCCCGGGCGAACTCGTCGAAGCCCTGCTCAGCCTGACCCCCGCCCCGGCGTTCGGCCCCGCCCCGGTCCGCCAGCCCGACCAGCGCTGGGCGTGCCGATTCTCGGTCCTGCTCACGGCCGATCTGCTCCGCATGAAGCTCGACCTGTTCCGCGAGGACAACGAGTTGAACGTGCTGCACATCGGGCCGACCACCGTGCTGCTCCGCAAGCCGGCCGTTCCGGGCAGGCCCGGCGCGGAACTGACCGTCGAACTCCCGCCCGGCTCGACCTGGCACGCGGCCGAGGTGACGGTCCACGCCCGCCCCGTAGGCGGCTTGGACGCGGGCAGCCGCGACATGCCGGCCGCGCTCGCGGAACTGTTGGACGCGTTCCGCCGGACCGTGCAGCCGACCGCTGACCGCCGCCGCTTCCCCCGCCGCCGGGCCGATCTGGCCGTGACCCTGGTCCCCCTCGACGACGAGCTTCGCCTCGGCGAGCCGCACGCCGCGCAGTGCCGCGAACTGTCCGCCGGCGGGTTCTCGTGTACGACCGCCGGCCTGCCCGTGAAAGGCCACCTCTTCGCCACCTTCCCCGGCGACCCCGAGACCGCCCCCTGGGGCATCCTGTGCGAAGTCGTCCGCACCAGCCGCGACCCCCTCACCGGCCAACCCGTCCTCGCCGTCCGCTTCCTGGGCTAGTGGGTCACTTGTCACCGCCTTGGCCGTTAACAAGTCGCCCGCTTCTGCTCGCGTCAAGGTGGGCCTGCACAACGAACTTGGAGGGTACGGCCATGTCCGTGACAAGTGACCCAATAGTGGGTCAACTTTGTTCGGGCTGGTCTTCGGGTCCGGTCGCAGTGCCGGAATACACCTCGGTCACGACGAAGACCGGCAACGGGGCCAGGGGCTTACCAGTACGGATGGCTTCGGCCCAGGTTTCATCGGACACCTTCTGGTTTTTCGACCGCTGCTCGTCGTCCTGTTGTTTGAGCTAGTGTCCTGAATTGCAAGTTCGCTGACTTTCTCTTGCGCTGGCCCGCCGCCCCCGGTATCCTCCGCGCAGGAGATTCCCATGCCGCGACTCAAGCCC
>JAYTSV010000233.1:0-12085 GCA_043745465.1 Fimbriiglobus sp. | reverse complement strand
GATCGTGACGCGGCGGGAGGGTTCGGTCGGGTTCGAGGTGCAGCACCGGCGGTGGGTGGTGGAGCGGACGTTCGGGTGGCTGGGCCGGTGGCGGCGGCTGAACCGGAACTACGAGCACACACTGGCGAGCGGCAAAGCGGTGGTGCAAGTGGCCCTCATCGGAATCATGACGCGACGGCTCGCCAAGACGAACAGGAAGTAATTTTCCCCACAGGCTCTCAGGGTCTCGCTTATCGGTGAAGGGGTGATCTCCGTACTCCGAATTGTACCCAGTGAGTGTGAGGTTCCCGAGGGTGTGCAGCAAGGTCTCATGAATCTGCTTCCAGTCTGCACCCAACGCAGTCTTCCAGGCCGACGACATGTTCTCGTTCTGGGGCATGATGTGTTCGATCGTATACTCGCCGGGGATCACACGCTCTTTGCGCTCGTGGTTCTCAAGTCGGTGAAGCCAGTAACTCCGGCGGGGGAAGTTGTACAGGTCGCGGGTTTGCAGGTCGCGGCGGAACTCGTCGTCGGTCGGGAACCGCCGGTACGACTTCAATTCGAGTAGCCGGGCCATGAGACTTTCGAGGTATCGGTCTTTGTTCAGGTTTTTCGTCAGGTTGGCGAAAGTCCTGTTCATCGAATTCGTCGGGATGGTACAAATCGCCCGCCGGAATACGTACGACTCGATCGCCCGCACCGCCTTGAGGAAATCGACGCGGGGAAGGACGTGATGGGCGTAGTCCCGGTACAGTTCGAGGAGGAGCGGGTAGGCGACATCGACTCTCAACTCGACGAGTTCCCGAAAAGCAGCCTTCAACTCATCGTCCGGCTCCGCCTGGAGGGCCATCGAGCAGTAGTAGCGGGCGTGGTCGCGGACATCCTTGACCATCGCTGCCGTGCCCCCTTGACTGACGCCGGGCGAACGAGCGTAGGCCTTGAACGCCTCGTACACAGCGCTCAGGTTCGGGATTTCCCCTGTCTTCGTAGTCAAAAAGTGCCGCATGAAGCCATCGAAGTGTGTGCCGTAGGCCTCCTGGCCAAAGTCCAACTCCATCGGTCGCCAAAACTGTTCGTAGAGCTGCGTCTGGAGTTTCGGCTCCAACCCCATCAAAACGTAGTTGCGGATCAGGTCGGCCTGACTCAGTTCCCGCCCGGTCGAGTTCATACTCTCGAAGATGAGTTGTGGGTTGTCCTGGCCGCGCGTCAACGCGATATCGACGACGACGAGCTTGACCAACCCCTTACACACTGCGACCAAGTCGCCGCCGAGTTCGGCGAGCCAGCCTTTGAACAGTTCAAAGTTACCCGTGACCCGGAGTGACGAATCTTTGGGCGTTTCCGCCCCGCTGACGACAGCGGTGAGGGACTCTTTGTCCGTTTGCGACAACAAGAGTTTGTAACGCCGCTCGCCCGACTCCTCCGGGTTGATTAGGTAGTAATTCCGCACCTTCCGCGAGGAGAACCCGTCGATCGGTTCTGCGTCACCCAATGCCTCGGCCAGTGCAGCCAGGAGGAGGGTGACCGTCGTCAGCCGCTGCTGACCGTCGATGACGACGAGCGGGGACTGGTAAGAGACGGGCGACGTACCGTGCTCGATGTAGACGATCGACCCGATGAAGTGGACTTCGACGGCCTTGTCGTTCCCCGCGCGAAGGACATCGGTCCAAAGTTGGCGGCACTCTTTCTCGGCCCAGGAGTAAGTTCGCTGGTAGATAGGGATCACGAACTGGGGCGACTTCTTCAGGAAGGAAAGCAGGTTCGCTTCGACAGCCTTCATCGTGGGCACCTGGAGACAGAGTTCAGGGGTTCGACTGACCCGCGGGGTGGTGTCTGTCATACAGCGCAATGATAGTGTACAATCAGGTACATCGACGAACGCCTTCTGCACGCAGTCGGCGGCATCTGCGTCGTGGGCCAAGAGGCGGTACGCCACGCGCCACGCCAGCGGGCCGTACTCCGTCACGATCGCGGGCCAGTCGGGCATACCAACCTGTCGCCGGGGGGGCGGGGGGCATTACAAGAAACGGCCGGCCCGTCGTATTGGCCGGCGGGGTGTGGTACGATCAAGGTCGCCTCTCCCCTTCTCTCTTAGGGTCACTCCCATGGCACCGTTCACGCGACGTTCGTTCCTCGCCGATGTCGGCCGGGGCATGCTTTCGGCGGGCCTCGGGGCCGGGCTGGCCCTCGAACTCGACCTCGCACCCGCGCAGGCCGGGGACGAGCCGCCGCCGCTGCACTTCGGCGACCTCGAACCGCTCGTCGCCCTGCTGCAAGAGACCCCGCCGGAAAAACTGTTGCCCCAAGTCGTCGCCAGGTTGAACGCCGGGACCGACCTCAAGACGCTGACCGCCGCCGCCGTGTTCGCCAACGCCCGCACCTTCGGCGGGGAGAACTACTACGGCTTCCACGTGTTCATGGCACTGGCCCCGGCCTACCAGATGGCCGCCGAGTTGCCGCAGGCGCGGGCCGCCCTGCCCTTGCTCAAGGTGCTGTACCGGAACGCGCACTACCTGCAAGAAGTCGGCGGGCGGGCCCACGAAGTCTTGCACGCCGGCGTCGTCCCGGCCAGTACCGTCCCGCCCGACTCGCTGCGCAAGGCGGTCAACGCCGGGGACCGGGCGACCGCCGAGCGGCTGCTGGCCGCGTCGGGCAAGACCCCGGCCGACTTGTTGAACGCGGTGCTGTGGCCCGTGGAGGACAACCACGACGTCCACTCGGCCGTCCTGCCCTGGCGGGCGTACTCGGTCCTCGACGTGGTCGGCCGGGAACACGCCGTGACGCTGTTCCGCCAGTCGGTCCGCCAGTGCGCCAAGAGTTGCGAAGGCTCCAAAGGCAAAGAGGCCCAACTGGACGCGGCGCGGGCGGTCGTGCCGCGGTTGTTGGAGAAACACGTCCTGCCCCGGGCCGAGGCCGGCACGAAGGTCGCCGAAGACGCCTGGGTCGAGCGGCTGAGCGAAACCATTCTGGCCTCGTCTCCCGAGCAGGCGGGAGAGGCGGTAGCGATGGCCCTGGCCGAAGGGTTCCTGGCCGAGCACGTCGGGGAGGCGATTTCGCTGGCGGCGAACCAACTCGTGTTGCGCCAGGTCGAGAACTGGGAAGGCCGCAACGCCCACGGCCGGCGGACGCACGGCGATTCCCCGGGCGTCCACGCCTCGGACGCGACCAACGCCTGGCGGAACATGGCCCGCGTCGGCAGCCCGCGGCACCAGTCGGCCGGCCTCATCCTGGCGGCGATGGACGCGGCCAAGAGCCACGGCTGGACCCAGCCGGACAAGTCGTCGGGCTACCAGAAGTCCCCGTACCCGCGCCCGGAGGACTTGCACAAGGTCGCGGCGACCGAAGCGAAGGCGCTGCTGAAGGAACTGGACGGGGCCGTGCGCGAGAACGACCAACTGCGGGCGATGGCGTTGGCCCAAACCTACGGGTCGCGGCACCACGACGCCCGGCCGATCTTCGACCTGCTGCTGCAATTCGCCGTGAGCGAAGACGGCCGGCTGCACGCCGAGAAGTACTACCGGACGGTGCGCGAAGAGTTCGGGACGACCCGGCCGGCCTTCCGCTGGCGGCAGGTCGCCGCGCTGGCCCGGGTGACGGCCAGCATGTACGGCTTCTCCCAACAGGACAAGCAAGCCGGCCGCGCCCCCGGGTACGAGGAAGCCTGCCGACTCCTGCGGGTTTAACGACGGGTCGCCGGCACCGGTCGCCACCGCCGCGCCGCCGTCAGCCCGGCGGGCAGCGGGTGGACGGTCGGGTGCAGGGCGTGGGCGAGGATTTCGAGACTGTCCACGAGCCGCGGGCCGGGCCGGCTGAAGTAGGCGTTGCCGTCGGTCACGAAGACGCGGTCGGCGCGAACGCACTTCAAGTCGGCGTACCCGGGGTACGCGGCCAGGATCGGCATGTCCTGAAGCGTGCGGGCCACGTCGAAGCCGCACAGGGCGACCATGAGCCACTCGGGATCGACTTCGCGGATCCGCTCCCAGGCGGTCGTCTGGGACGCCAACCCCTCGCGGCCGACGGCTTCGACACCGCCCGCCATGCGGACCAACTCCGGCGACCAGTGCCCACAACCGAACGGCGGGTCGATCCACTCTAACAGCACGCCGGCCGGCGGGTTGGCAATTGACCGCGACCGCTCGGCGACCGCGTCCACCCGGGCCTGCAGGCCGGCGATCACCTGCTCCGCCCGGTCCGCCACCCCGGCCGCAGCGCCGACGAGCCGCAGGCAGTCGAAGACTTCGCTCAGCCGCATCGGCTCCAGGTTCACGACGCGTGGCCGGCCGGGCAGTGAACAGGCCGCCGCCGTCACCTCGGCCTCGTTGACGGCGCACACGTCGCACAGGGCTTGCGTGACGAGCAGGTCCGGCTTCAACTGCTCCAGCACCGGCATGTCGAGGCTGTACAACGCCTTCGCGGTCTTGAGCCGCTCGCGGACGAGGGCGTCGATCTCGGCGCTGGTCGCGTCGTGCGGGATCAGCGTCCGCGTTACCTTGGGCAACGCCTTCACGAACGCGGGGAAATCACATTCGTGCGTCACGCCGACGAGTCGGTCGCCCAACCCGAGGGCGCAGACGATCTCGGTGGCACTCGGCAACAGGGAGACGATGCGCATCGCGGCCTCACGCCAGTTGAGGGTGCGCGGACCGTTCGCGGATCGCCGGGGCGGCCGCTTCCACCACCCAGACGAGGCCGAACAGCGCGGCGACGGTGCCGAAGTCCCCGGCCAACGAGCGTTGCAAGTACGGGATCGCCAGGGCGTAGCACTCGGCGAAGCCTTCCAGCGTGTGCGGGTAAAACGCGACCCAGCAGGCGAAGTTCGTGACGACGAAAAATTGCGCCGCGCCGAGGAGCGTCGCCCCGCCGACGCCGGCGACCGTGCGCGAACTCGCCAGCCAGCGGCCGAGCAGCACGCTGACGGCGAAGCTGGCGTAGACGACGGGAATGTGCTCGTGCATTCCGATGACCAGGTCGCTCACGAAAAGCACGACGAGGGGTAGGCCGAGGGCCAGTCGCCGGTCGCGGAACATCGCCCCGGCGAAGACCGCCAGACCGCCCACGGCCGTGACGTTGTCCGGGTGCGGGAGAACCCGCGAGGCGACGGCGACGACGACCAGCGTGGCGAGGAGGAGGAAGCGCGGCCAGTTCATGGGAACTCCGGGGGAGTATCGGATGGAGGCAAAAAAGCCGGGCGACGGGTGCCGCCCGGCGTTGCGGTCAACGTCAGTCCTTGCCGAACAGTATATCGTCGCTGCCGATGTCCCAGACGACTTCCTTCGTGCGCAGGACCGTCGCGGCCGGGTTTTCCCACGACGGCGCGCCGTTGATCGTCGGCGTCTTCGACTCGACGTGGCCGTCGGCGAAGCAGACGTTGGCGATGCCGTCGTGCCGGAAGTGGACGTTCGGGAAGCCCTGCGACGGCGCGGACAGGTACCAGTTCTCCGTCAGCTTGTCGAACGGCGGGCTGAACGGCACGTTGGCCGAGTCGGCGAACGCGATCGTCGCCGACGTGCCGCGGCGGTTGCTCACCGACACGATGCTCTCCCCGGCCACGTCCCAGTTGCTGAACTGGTCGTTGTACGCATAGCTAGCGACCGGGATGTCGAACCGGAGCGTGAACTTCGCGGGGTCGAACACCGGGCACTGGACGATCGCGCGGTTGCCTTCCAGGTACGGCGCCAGGATGCCCTTGCTCGGGTCGATGACCCGGGGCGACCCGACGTTGTTGGTGATGAGGCCGAACCAGAACAGGTTCGTGAACGGGTTGGTCGCCGGCACCTTCATCGCCGACACGGTGAACCTACCGCCGTTGGTGTCGGCGTGGTTGTGAAGTGCCAGGCCGAGTTGCTTGAGGCTGTTCTGGCACTTGACGCGGGCGGCGGCGGCCCGCACCTTTTGCACGGCCGGCAACAGCAGGCCGATCAAGATCGCGATGATGGCGATGACCACCAGCAACTCGATGAGCGTGAAGCCCCGTCGGGACTTCACAGGGAACGGAGAAACGGAAAACACGAAGGACTCCTCTTCGCCGGGTCGGGCGAAACGAAGTGCCTCCGGAATACCGGGGGACGGACGGACAGTGTGTGCGAACCGACGCAAACGGGAATACCTGCCGGCCGGTCGCCTGGGTCCGAGGCACCGAACAACTCACGACAGGCAGGTCTTCTGGCTTACGGTTCGTAACGAGCTTCGGGCGGCCTTCCCGTGACGGCTGTCACAGTGGCGAAGAATGCCCGCGTCTCTGACCGAATACAGCAGCGGCCCTGCGCCGGATTCTCACCGGCTTCCCTTTTCATCGCGGCACGCCGGAATGGCGGGCGCGAACCTGTCGGGACGCCGTGATGATAGCCGCCCGCTCGACTTCTGCAACTACTCTTGGACCGGGTATGGGGTGTCGGGTATCGGGTGTCGCAGAGCGAAGCACGCGCCCCCGGCGATGTGGGATGCCCGATGCTGGTCTGCGACACCCCATACCCGACACCCGATACCCGAGTAAACCAACTCGCCCCGAGGAGCCGCCCCGAATGCCCCGCTTCCCCGTCGCGCTCACGCTGCTGCTGCTCGCCACGGCGGCGTTGTTCCTGACGCGGTTGGGCGACCGGGGGTTGACCTCGGAGGAGGTCCGCTGGGCGACGGTGGCGCGGGAGATGCGGGCGAGCGGCGACCCGGTCCACCCGACGATCAACGGCACCGCCTACTACGACAAGCCGGTCGGCTCCTACTGGCTCATCGTCGCCGCGTCGTACCTCACGGGCGGCGTCAACGAGACCGCGGCCCGGTTGCCCGCGGCGCTGGCCGGGATGTTGGGCGTCTGGCTGATCGTCGGCCTGGCCCGGCGGCTCGCCGACGACGACACGGCCCTGCTCGCCGGGGCGATCCTGGCGACGAGTTTCGGCTTCGTCGTCTACGCGCGGCGGGCGACGGCCGATGTCGAAACCGTCGTCGGCGTGCTGGCGGCCGTGAGCCTGTACCAGCACAACGCTTCACGCCCCGGCCGGGCGTGGGTGCTGGTGTTGTGGGCAGTCATGGCGGTCACGTCGCTGACGAAGGGGCTGCTCGGCTTCGCGCTGCCGCTGGCGGTCCTGAGCGTCGATACGCTGTCCCTGGCGTTCGCCGGCCGGCGGGAAATCGGCTTCGTCGCAGGCTTGAAAGAGCACGGTCGGTGGTTCTTCAACCCGTGGACGCTGGTCGCGGTGCCGTCGGCCGTGGCGGTTTACTTCGTGCCGTTTTTGCTGTCGTCCGGCGGCGGGCCGGTGGGGGCGGGGATGGCGGACGGGCTGGCGATGGTCTGGCGGGAGAACGTGCAGCGGTTCGTCGCCCCGCACAACCACGTCGGCCCGGTCTACCTGTACGCGGGGGTGATCTTCGTCCTCGCCGCGCCGTGGTCGGCGTTCCTGCCCGCGGCCCTCGTGCCGCCGGTCCGCCGCACCCCGGGGGACCGCTTCGCCCGCGTCTACTTCTGGGCGGTGTTCGCCTTCTTCACGCTCGCCGCGTCTCGCCGCAGCTACTACCTGCTGCCGGTCCTCCCCGCCGCGGCGCTGTTGATCGCCGGCACGCTGACGGCCCTGCCGCAAGAGTTGCGCGGCCTCGCCCGGCGGCTGCGCGGCGTCGGCTGGGGCATCCTCATCGTCGCGGTCGTGGCGTCGGGACTGGCGCTAGTGCCGCCGGCGTGGGTGTTGCCCGCGCCCTACGATGCCGTGCCCCGCCTGCCCTACCCCGCGGTGTTCGCCGTCGGCTGGCTGGCGGCGCTGGCGGTTGTCGGGTTGGCCGTGCGAAGGCGATTACCGCGACCGGCCGGGTTCGCCGCCGTCATCGCCTTCGCCGCCTTCGGGTACGGCTTCGGCGTCGCCTGGCCGGCGGTGGACGACCAGCGCACCCGGCGGAGTTTCCTCGCCGACGTGGTGTCGCGTACCGCCGACGATCCCGACCGGCTGGCCGTGTTCCACGCCCGCGACTCGGTCTTCGAGCTGGGCCGCACGACCCCGGACTACTCGGACGCGGCAAAACTCGACGCCGACTTGCGGAGTGGGCAAGTCCGCTGGGTGCTCGCCCGCCGGCGCTACCTGGCCGGCGTCACTTTACCGGCGAACATCGTGCTGGAGGAGGCCGTGCGGCCGTGGGACGGCGACCAGGTCGGGGACAAGCTCGTGCTGCTCGAAGTCACTTCGCCAGCGGGGCCGTGAGGAACTCGACGAACCGCGGCACGGCGTTGATCTTGCCCTCGTCGTAGACGTTGCGGACGACGACCCGGCCGTCGGCCTGCGGGTCCAGGATCACGTACAGCGGCAATTGCAGCGTGCCGAAGCGCGAGTCCTGGAAGGCGATGTTCGCCCGGGCCTCGGCGTTGCGCAACTCTTTGGCCGGACTCGTCGCGTAGTAGTGTGCCGGCACTTCGTCCGTGTACAGCTTGACGAGGGTGTACTTCCGCAGCAGGTCGCTGACGGCCGGTTGCGGGAAGACGTTGTTCTCGTTGATCGTGCAGTTGGTGCAGGTCACGCCGGTGAAGTCGATGAAGATCAGGCCGCGCTCGGGCGTCCGGCCGGCCGCCTTCTCGGCGACGATCCGATCGACCTCGCCCTTCAAGTCGGTGCCCCAGCGCAGCCCCTTGGCGCGCTCGCCGGGGTCGGGCAGTAGGAACGAGTTGACCCAGGCGTAGACCGTGCCCGCCGGGCGTTGCGGCGGGAACAGCCCCGGCACCAGGTAGACGGCGAAGACGATCGCGCCCAGCCCGAAGAGCATCCGCAGCACGCCGACGGTCGGCTTTTCCTCGTCGTGCGGCAGCCGGAAAACGTTCAGCAGGTACAGCCCGGCGACGAGGAAGATGCCGACCCAGGCGGCCAGGGCCACGTCGTAGGTGATGAGTTCGGGCGTGTCGAACAACCGGAGTTCGGCGGTCCGCAGGAACTTGAGCGCCGCGGCCAGTTCGAGGAAGCCCATGACCGCCTTGACCGTGTCCAGCCAACCGCCCGACCGCGGCAGCTTCTTGATGAGCGTCGGGAAGAGCGCGAGCAGGAAGAACGGCGACGCGAAGGCCGTGGCGAAGGCGATCCCGGCGAGGACCAGTTCGGCCATCGAGTAGTTGCCGCTGGCCGCCAGCCCGGCGAAGCCGCCGAGGAACGGGGCGACGCAGGTGAAGCTGACGATGCTGAACGCGACCGCACCGAAGACCGTGCCGATGGTGCCGCCGGCCCGCCGACCCCGGTCCGCGCCCTGCAGCAGGAAGTTCGGCAGGGAGATGTCGTACATGCCGAACAGGCTCAGCGCGAAGAAGACGAACAGCCCCGCGAGGAACAGGTTCATGTACGGATCGACCGACAGCCTCTGGAAAACCGCCAGCAGGAACACGGCCGACGAACCGAGGACGGCGATAATGGTCAGGCAGTAGACGAGCGCGAGCCGGAGGACGCTCGCCGTCGATTGGTTCGACTGCTTGAGGAACAAGCTGACCGTGATCGGGATCATCGGGAAGACGCACGGCGTCGCCAGCGAGATGAACCCCCACAACACCGCGGCGACGATCAAGCCCAGGAAGCCGCCGCCGACGGCGATCGGCGTCACGTCCATCGCCGCCGCGACGGCGTCCATCTGGGCCTGATAAACCGGCGTCGCCAGGGCCAACTTCGAGACGTGCGCTTCGCCCTCGGCCTTCACCGCGAGCGGGGCCGGCGGCACGACCTTGACCGGCGGCGGTGGCCCGACGCGGGGCACCGGCTCACCGGGCAGCACCTCGAAGTCGAGCGTCGGCAGCTTGTTCGTCGGGAAGCAGCCCGAGTCGTTGCACGCCTGGAGCCGCGACCCGACGAAGCTCAGCGCGGTCTTACCGACGGGTGCCGACGGGTTCACCGTGAGCGGGATTTCCCAGGCGGCGACTCCAGTATAAATGCGGTCGATCGTGCCCTGGAGTGCCCCCGGTTTGTCCTTCCACCCGGGCGGATCGACGACCGCGCCGACGGCCTCGACGAAGCGGGCGGGAAGTGCGAGGACGTTCGGGGAGTCTTGCCCGGCGGGCGGGTTGATCGTGTAGGTGTAGCTGCCCGGCTTCGGTGCGATCGCGAGCTTGAGCACGACCCGCTCGCCCCGCTTCGCCGCGGCCGGCGAGATGGACATCTCCAGGCCCGCCAAGTCCTCGAACGACCTGGACCGACCGCCGGCTCCGGGCAACTTCTTGAAGTCGAAGTCTTGGGCCGACGCGGGCAGCGACAGCGCGACGACACCGAAGAGGAGCAGATAAGCACGCATCAGGGGACTTCCCGGAAAGAACGACGCGGGCCAGGGAACCCGACCCGCGAGGGGATACCGTCGAAAATGGCCGCGTCCTACAGCCCGGAAAGCGCCTTCGCCACCTCGTCGGCGAACTCCTTCTCGACCGCGACCGCCGGACCGGGGAGGACTTTCAGCTTCGCCTCGGGTTTCAGGTTCTTCGCCGGGAAGCAGTTGCTCGCGTCGCACACCATCAGCTTGAACGACGGCACGGTCACGGTGATTTCGCCCGGCTTCTGCGACGGGTTGACGACGAACTTCCGCTCGAACGCGACCTTGCCGGTGTAGTAGCGCAGCTCCTTGATGCCGAGGTCGAGTTCGACCTTCTTGTTGAACTTCGGCGGTTCGATGGTGTCGCCGACGAAGACGACCGCCCCGGCCTCGGGGAAGGTGATGCGGTTGACCATGCCCTCGGCGTTCTTGTCGACCTGCGTCGTCGGGTAGGTCGTGTAGCCGTCGGCCAGATCGAAGGTGAACGTCATCGTCACCGTCTGCCCCGGCTTCGCCTCGGCCGGCGCGACGGTCGTCTCGAATTTCGTGACCGCCTTCGTGAACCAGTCGTTCTTTTTGGGCGGCGGTAACAGCGGTTCCTGGGCGCACGCGGTCAGCGTTAGGGAACCGAACAGGCCGAGCAAGATCAATCGACGCATCGCACACCTCCCGTTATTTCTTGGCGTCCGGCGGCAGCCAGTCCTTCGATTGCGGCGGGGCGACGACCCCCTCCAGGGTCAACGTCGTCACGGCCTTCGTCGCCAGATCGACGACGCGGATGCGGTGGGCGTTCGTGTCGGCGACGTACACCTTACCGTTGGCGACGCTCAGCCCCGCCGGCTCGTCGAACAGCGGGGTTTTGGTCCCCGGCTCGGTCCCGCCGAGGAGGGTCGTGACCGCCTTGGTCGCCGGGTCGATCAGTTTCAACTTGCTGTTGTATGTGTCCGCGACGAGCAGTTTGCCGTCCACGTAGGCGATGCCCAGCGCGTGCTGCAACTTGGCCTTGGTCCCGACGCCGTCGGCGTCGCCGAAGTCGAACAGGCCCGTGCCGACGAGGGTCTCGACGCGGCCCTCGCCGTTCAACGGCAGCTTGCGGATCGCGCTGACTTCGCTGTCGGCGACGTAGAGGAACTTGCCGTCGTCCGCCAGGCCCGACGGCTGGGCGAACCGCGCCGCGTAGGGCGGACCGTCCTTGATGTTCTCGCGGCCGTCGCCGGCGAACGGGCCGGCGAGGCCCTTATCGACGTCCATCGCCCAAATCTGGTGGTGCCCGGCCATCGCGATGAACAGCGTGCGGCCGACGAGGTGGATGTCCCACGGCGAGTTCATGCCAGTCGTCTTCGCCGGGCCGGGCCGGTCCATGCCGCGCGACTCTTGCGTCTGCACGCCGGTCCCGGCGACGAGGGTCACCGTCCCGGCTTTCAAGTCGGCGGCGCGGACCGAGTGGTTCTTGCGGTCGGCGATGTACAGCGTCTCGCCGTCGAGGGCGAGGCCCTGCGGGTCGTTGAACTGGGCCGCGTCGAACGCCCCGTCCTTGAGGCCCGGCGTACCAGTGCCGATGATCGCAATCTTCTTGCCGGCGAGGTCGGTGACGACGACGCGGTGGTGCGTGCTGTCGGCGATGAACAGGCGGTTCGACTTGGCGTCGGCCAGCACCTTGCCCGGGAAGAAGAGCGGCGTGTCGCCCTTGTCGCGGTAACGGATCAGGTCGAACTTGATCGGCGTCTCGTTCAGCGTCTTCTTCGCCCGATGGACCTCGATCATTTTCGCAATCGCCTTGTCGAGAATCTCGTAGTTCCCTTCGCCAGACAACTGACCGACGAGTTTACCCTCGGGATCGATCACGACCATCGAT
>JAYTSV010000232.1:0-12104 GCA_043745465.1 Fimbriiglobus sp. | reverse complement strand
TGATGTTCGTCGCGCAGCCGGCCGAGGAGGTCGGCATGGGCGCGAAGGCGATGCTCGACGCCGGGCTGTTCACGAAGTTCAAGAAGCCGGACTACGGGGTCGCGCTGCACTGCGAGGCCCGCCTGCCGGTCGGCCAGGTCGCGTACAGCGAAGGACTGGCGCTCGCCAACGTCGATACCGTGGACGTGACCATCAAGGGCAAGGGCGGGCACGGCGCGGCCCCGCACACGACCGTCGATCCCATCGTGTTGGCGGCGAAAATCATCCTCGACTTGCAGACGATCGCGTCCCGCGAGGTGAACCCGACCGACCCCGTCGTCGTGACCGTCGGGTCGATCCACGGCGGCACCAAGCACAACATCATCCCGAACGAGGTGGCGCTGCAAATCACCGTCCGCTCGACCAAGGACGGCGTCCGCGACCAGGTGCTCAAGGCCATCGACCGCAAGTGCAAGGCCGCCGCCCTGGGGGCCAACGCCCCGGAGCCGGTGGTGCGAGTGCGGCTCGACGAGTACACCCCTTCGACGATCAACGACGTGCCGCTGACCCGCCGCCTGACGGGGGTGTTCCGCGACTTCCTGGGCGACGCGAACGTGATCGAGCGCGCCCCGATTTTGGGCGGCGAGGACTTCGGCCGGTTCGGCCGCGAGGGCGTGCCGATCTGCATGTACTTCCTGGGCACGATCGCCCCGGAGAAGTACGCCGCCGCCCAACGCCCCGGCGCGGCCACCCTCCCGAGCATGCACGCCGACAGCTACGCCCCCCTCCCCGGCCCGAGCATCGCCGTCGGCGTCAAGACGCTGAGCGCCGCCGTGCTGGAATTACTGGGCAAGAAGTGAACCGGCGGTTTTGTTAGCCCGACGCGCCAGCGAGGGACGCAAAGGTTGTTGACTTTGTGGATCGTCGAAGTCCGAGTGTCAACGCCGGACGACGTTGTCCATAACCTTTGCGTCCCTCGCTGGCGCGTCGGGCTAACAAAACATTCGCCTCAAATCGCTCGTGTCGTTGACAGTTTTTGACACAATCATATTCAGGGGACTCTACCATGCCGAATATCGAACACCACACGCGAACTGAGGCTCTTCGAGCGCTCGACGAGCAAATCGCAGCCGAGGCGCACTTACCGATCCAGCAATTCCCGGTGGGAACGGTTTTCCGTCCCGTTGAAGAGTTGTTCCGCGAACTCCGCCGCCCCGTCGCGGCGATGGGTGTCGTTGAGAACGGCGTGATTCGATTGCTCGACCCGGACGTGAAGTTTCCAGAACGCGCGAGCGTGATTGTAGTGGCTGCCGGCGTCCGGTGAGTCTGGATTGCCGAGGCGGTCAAGACTAAAAACCGCCGCGTCGGAGGTTTCGACCCGGGCGCGGCGGTGGCGTCGCCGGCCTCAGCGGGCGGCTTTGATTTCGGGGTGGTTGAGCAGGTACGCACGGCGTTGGTCCGCGAACGCCCGGACGCTCAGGGCGGGGCTGCGGCCTCCGGGCGGGGCGGCTATCACCGGCTCGTCGGCCGTCAGCCGGCGGAAGTCGGCGAGCGAGTCGAGTTTGCGGGTGTCGGCTTCGACTTCCTTGTCGATCAGCGCGCGGTACCGCGCGACGACCGGGCCGAGCGTCTTCCAGTCGAGTGACTTGTCCGCGATGGTCTTGACGTTGGCCAGGTACTTGGCCCGCAGCGCCGGGACTGCGAGCACCTTGCTGCGGAGCGGCTTGCGCGCGTCGTCGAGGGCGACAAGGGGGTCGAGTTCGATGCCGGTCCCGCCGCGCGGCCCGGCCATCCCGCCGGGGCCACCCGGCCCACCCGGGCGACCACCCGGGCCACCCGGCCCACCGGGGCCGCCGCCGGGGCCACCGGGACCGCTGAACCGCTTCAGGTCGGCCTTCTGCGGGCCGGTCAGGAGCGCGTCGAGCTTGGTATCGACTTCCTTCTGGAGGTCGGCGAGTTGCTTCTTCTGCTCGTCGGTCATCTTGAGCACGTCTTGAAGCGGCGGGGCAAGAATCTCGCCCGGGCGGGGCATCCGCATCCCGAAGCCGCCGGGGCCACCGGGGCCGCCGCCGACGGGTTGGAAGGCCTCGTTCATGTCGTGCGGGACGGCGTGGAACTTGCCCTTCGGGTCGAGGTACAAGCTGTAGTCGCTGGCCCGGACCCAGTACCCGTCGTTGTTAATCAGGGCCACGTCGAGGGCCAGGAACCAGAGCAGGCCGTCCACGTCGAGGATCGGTTTCAGAGCCTCTTCGAGCTTGTCCGCCGGGGTCTGGTCGAGGACTTTGCACAAGTTGATGAGGGCCTGCCACGGCTTCTCGCCGTCCGCCGACTTGATCGTGTACCGCCGCTTGTAGTCCTCGGGCTTGTCCCCGATGTAGTCGAGGCCGCCGCCCCCGCCGGGGCTGCCCCGGACCTTCCAGCGGGTGCCCTTGTCGGTCTTGTAGTTCTCGACGAGGAACTGCTTGTCGAACTGCTGGACGTTCGGGTAGACCCCCCAGCTCTCGCCGTTGACGACGACCTTGACGAAGTTCGCCTTCGGCGTCGGGGTGTGCTGGCGGGCGAGTTCGGAGTACAGGACGGTGCTCAAGAACGACGGGTCGTCGTGCGAGTTGAGTAGGTTCAGCGTCTTGTGCCCGAACAGCCGCTGCTTCGGGTCGGCGAGGTCGAGGGACAGGTTAAACGACCGCTTCGACCCGGCCGGGACCATCCCATACGACGACATACCGCGGAAGTGAACGCCGACGTTCGGGTAGACCTTGCCGTCCACGGTGAGGGTCGCCGGTACTTCGACGTCCGTGCCGTGGAAGTCTTGCACCTCAGCCTCCCAGTCCTTGCCCTCGAAGTCCAGGAACAGGGTGCGCAACACGGTCGGGTCGTACAGCCCGGCCCCCGGGTACGCCTGGACGTCCGCCGGCGACACCTTCGGCCCGGGCCGCGGAGCCTCCTTGACGCGCCCCCCCGGCCCGAAGCCGCCGGGACCGAACCCGCCGGGGCCGCGCTGTCCGCCGTCCTTCTTGAGAGAGTCGCGGGCCGCTTGCCGTTCGGCCGCGTTCAGCCAGCCGTCGCCGTTCTTGTCGAACTGGGCGACCAACTTCCGCGGGGCTTGCGCCCACGGCGGCATGAACCCGCCCGGCCCGCCGGCACCACCCCCGGGCGGTTGGGCCGACCCGCTCGCGGCCGCCACTACCAGGAGGAACCCGCCGAAACCCGCTGCCAGCACGGACCGCCTGGTCATCGCTCGCCCTCGACCGTTGTTCGGACTCGCCCCCGCAACTTTCGGCGGGGGTGTGAGTGCCACGGTAACGGCCGAACCGCGAACCCCGCCGTGAGAAGTTCGTGAGTAGATTTCAAGTGGATTCGAGTGGATCGACAGGAGCAATCGGGCTGCGAAACGCAAGGCTGCGGTGTGCGACTGCGAGGTTGTCTTCCGGCCGCGCGTTACGGCTTCATCGTCTGGCCCGGCGTGACGGTTTCAATCGCGTGGGGACCGTCCCGGGATTCGTGGATGATGACGTGCCGGTCGGCCGCGATTCCGGTCAGCACCTGGACTCGCCCGGACGGCCAGCGGATCGTCAACTTGTCTACCTTCGCGTCCTCGGCGAGGCCGAAGTGGACCTGGCCGGGGGCCTGCGAGAAGTACCCGCACGCCGGGAATAGCTCGCGGACGATCTTCCGCCCGTTAACTTCGGCGGTGAGCCGCGCCCCGATGCCGCGGCGGTTGCTCTTGTCGCCGCGGAGGGAGACCGTCAGGTGGCGCGCCACGGGCAGCCGGTTTTCAAACAGCAAAAGCGGCCCGCCCCCGGCCTGGCGGACGATCAAGTCGGGCATCCCGGTGTTGCGGAAGTCCGCGGCCACGACGGACCGGCCGTCGCCGTCGCTGTCCGTGCCGCTGAGGTGGCTCACGTCGAGGAACTCCCGCCCGCCCACGTTCAGGTACAGACGGTTCCGCTCGAACGCGCTGAGGTTGTGGCCCTCCTTGATGATCTTCCAGGGGTTGCCGACCCAGAACTCGCCGAGCTTGGGGTCGAGCGAGCCGGGCAGCTTGATCTCGCAATTCCGGTTGCACGGCTGTGACACGACAGCCAACCAGATACAGTTTCAGCCGTCGGGTTTATCGCGGTCGCGGCTGAGGTACCCGGCGGTGGCGTACACGTCCAGGAACCCGTCCCCGTTCAGGTCGGCCAGGGCGGCCCCGTAGGCCCACCCGACCGACGCCAGGTGCTTCTCCGCGCCCGCCTGCTCGAACTTGAGGTCGCCCTTGTTCAGGTGCAGTTGGCTGCCGGCCACCAGCCGCCTGAGTTTTTCCATCACCTTGGGCGGGTACGCGTCCGGCTTCAAGTTGCCGATTACCCGGGTGCCGGCCTTGGAGTACATGTTCGCGGAGTAGATGTCGATCCGGCCGTCGTTGTCGATGTCGCCCACCGCCAGGCCCATCGTCCCGAAGTCGGACGGCCGGTCGGCGAGAGGGTGGGGTTTGAACGTGCCGTCCCGGTTGTTCACCAGGAGGACGCCGTCGCCGAACTCGTTGGGCACGTACAGGTCGGGCCAGCCGTCGTCGTCGGCGTCGAGCCAGGCGGCGGTGAACGACGACCGGTAGTCGCCGCGGGTGCCCGACTTCTTGGTCGCGTCCTCGAACTTCCAGTCGCCCAGGTTCCGCAGGAGCAGGTTCCCCTGCGCGCTGTTACTCCGGCCTTCGAGCCACGACATGTTCCCGGCGGCCCCGGCGCGGGTGAGGTACAGGTCCAGCTTCCCGTCGCGGTCGTAGTCGGCGACGAGGATGCCGGTCAGGTTCATCGGCAGGGTCGCCGAGAACCGGGCGGTGTAGTCGGCGAACTTGACGCCGGCCTCGTTCCGGTACACCCGGCCCTCCAGGATCAGGTCGTCCCAGCCGTCGCCGTCCAGATCGACCCAGGCCGCGGCGCTGGTCCCCGTGGTCTTCCGCGGCAGTCCCGTCCGATCGGTCACGTCGGTGAACTTCCCGTCGGGGCCACCGCGGTACAGCGCGTTCCCGGTCAAGTCCGTGACCAGCACGTCGAGGTAGCCGTCCCGGTCGAAGTCGGTGACGTACACTCCGCCGGTCGTCGGCACCCACTTCTTGCTCGTCCAGTTGTCGTGCAGCCCGGTCTTCAGGCCGCGGGCCGCCGCCGTCTCGGCGAACAGCGGCTGCGGGGACCGGGCCACGGCCAGGAGCCGGACGTGGGCGGCGCGGAGCCACCCGTCGGCCGCGAGGGCCGGTTCGGCGGGGGCCGGCACTTCAAAGGCGAGGGTCGCGGTCACCTCGGCCGGCCCGCCCGCGGGCGTCGTGCCGTGGATTCGCAGTTGCGCCTTGCCCGCCCAAACGCCTTCGCCGCGGTCGGGGTCTTTCGGGTGTAACGTGGCGACGACGAGTTTCACCTTCGGGGCGGCCCCGAACGTCCGGCGGAACTCGACCACCCGCCGGACGAATTGTGCGGCCGTCAACGGGGCCGGCGGGGCACCCGATTCCTGGACCCGTTCCACGTCCGCGTAACCCCCCGACTTCGTCACCGTCGGGGTGCCCGGCTCGGACCCGGCGAACTCCGGGGCCAGGAACCGGGCGAGTTCGGTCGCGTCGCCCCGGACCACCGCCGCGGCCAGGGGTTCAAACCCGTACTTGTTCAGGACGTTGCCCCGGTGCTCGATCTCCCACAGCCGCTTCTGCTCCGCGTCCGGGAGTTCCATCGCCTCGAATTCGGCGTTCCGGCTGGGGCCGTTCCGGTCCGCCCCGGTCCGCGCGAGGGCCTCGTCGGCCGCGACGCGGACTTCGGCGTTGGGGTCGCGCAGCAGCGTGCGGAGTAGCGGGGCGGAGTCGCGGGCGTGCGTCCCGGCCAGGCCGAGTCCCGTCGCCGCGATCGCGCGGGTCGCGTCCGGGGCGGGCCGATTCAGGACCTCGGACAGGGTCGGGACCGCCGCGTCCGTGCCGGCGGCTGCGGTCCCGAGGGTGCGGATCGCGGCCTGGCGGATCGTCATCGGGAACGCGTCGAGGTTCGTGTCGTTGTCGTCGTCGTCGGCTGCCAGAATCAGTTCGGGGACGGCCGGCCGCGCGCCCTCCTTGAGTTGCAGCAGGGCCAGGGTGGCGTTCATCCGCACGAGGGGGTTCGCGTCGCGGAGGGCGGCCGCCAGGTCGCCGACGACCGCCCGCGACGCCGGGGCCATCTTGCTGATCGCCGCCGCCGCCGCCGCCCGCACGTCCGGGTCGGCGTCCCGCCGCATCGCCGCGGCTAGCGGCGGCAGGGACTCGGTCGGGTCCGTGCCGAGTTGACTCAGCGCCCACGCCGCTTCGGTCCGCACTTCGGGGTTCGGGTCGGAGAGGGCGCGGATCAACTGCCGCTCGGACCGGCCGTTTCCGGCGACCGCCTGGTACACCACCGACACGTGGACCGGGCTCCCGGGCACGGCCAGGCCGGCGGCGAGTGCGAGGAGAACTCCGAGGGCGGCCCACCGGGTGCGGCGACGCGCGCGCGGCGGGGGAGGGGTTCCGAGTGACATGGGAGAGTCATCCAGGTGGACCGACGGGGTTGCGGACCAAGTCTAGCCGCGAGCGCCCGGCGGCACAAGAGGCCACCCGCGTTTTCGCGGGAGTTCGGGCAGTGCCGTCGGCCGCGCTTCGGGTAGACTGCCGTCGGTCCGCCCTTTCTGCGAGTGACGCCGATGCCCATCTCCTGGAACGAAATCCGCCAGAACGCCATCGCCTTCTCGAAGGCGTGGGCCGACGAGTCGCGGGAGGCGGCCGAGCGGCAGACCTTCTGGCCGAACTCTTCGAAGTGTTCGGCCAGAAGCGGCGGCTGGTCGCGTCGTTCGAGGAGCCGGTCAAGAAGCTGTCCGGCAGTTGGGGCGCGATCGACCTGTTCTGGAAGGGCACGATGCTCGCCGAGCACAAGACGCGCGGGCAAGACCTGGGCAAGGCCCACGCGCAGGCGATGGGGTACATCCAGGGGCTGAAGAACACCGGCCGCGAGGACGAAATCCCCCGCTACGTCGTCGTCTCGGACTTCGCCCTGATCGCCGTTCACGACCTCGAAGACGGCACGTCGGCGCAGTTCCCGCTCGCCGACTTCTACAAGCACGCCGACAAGTTCGCGTTCATCCCCGGGTACAAGCGGCACAAACTCGCCGAAGAAAACCCCATCGACATCAAGGCCGTCCGCCGGCTCGGCCTGCTGCACGACGCCCTCGAAGACGGCGGGTACACCGGGCACCACCTCGAACGCTTCCTGGTCCGCATCCTGTTCTGCGTCTTCGCCGAGGACACCGGGCTGTTCGACCGCAACGCCCTGACCGACTTCGTCGAGCACCACACCCGCGAGGACGGCTCGGACCTGGGCGGCCAACTCGCCCGCTTCTTCCAGGTGCTCAACACCCCCACCGACCGCCGGCAAGCCAACCTGCTCGAAGAACTCGCGGCACTCCCTTACGTCAACGGCGACCTGTTCGCCGAGGCGCTCGACTTCGCCGACTTCAACCGGGCGATGCGCGACCGCCTGTTGAACTGCTGCCGGTTCGACTGGTCGCGCATCTCGCCGGCCGTGTTCGGCTCGCTGTTCCAGTCGGTGATGAACTCCGCGGAGCGCCGCCAGGACGGGGCGCACTACACCACCGAGCGCGACATCCTCAAGCTGGTGCGGTCCCTGTTCCTCGACGACTTGCGGGCCGAGTTCGACCGGCTCGCCGCCTCGAAGGGCACCCGCCGCGACGCCAACTTGAAGGAGTTCCACGCCAAGCTCGGCACCCTCAAGTTCCTCGACCCGGCGTGCGGCTGCGGCAACTTCCTCGTCGTCACCTACCGCGAACTGCGGCTGCTCGAAATCGACGTGCTGCTCGCCCTGCACGGCACCGCCGCGCAAATGGTCCTGGACGTGTCCGCGCTGTCGGTCGTGGACGTGGACGCCATGTCCGGCATCGAGATCAACGAGTTCCCGGCGCAGATCGCGCAAGTGGCGATGTGGCTGATCGACCACCAGATGAACCAGCGGCTCAGCGAGGCCTTCGGCCAGAACGTCGTCCGGCTGCCGCTCAAGAAGTCCGCGACGATCCGCCACGGCAACGCCCTGCGCACCGACTGGGCCGACGTGCTGCCGCCGGCGAAGTGCGCGTACGTCCTGGGCAACCCGCCGTTCGTCGGCGGCAAGTACCAGACGGCGGCGCAGCGGGCCGACCTCGAACACGTCGCCGGTCGTGTGAAGAACTCGGGGCTGCTCGACTTCGTGGCGCTGTGGTACTTGAAGGCGGCCGACTACGTCCGCGGCACGGCGATCCCCGTGGCGTTCGTCAGCACCAACAGCATCACCCAGGGCGAACAGGTCGGCGTGCTGTGGGGCGAGCTGTTCCGCCGCGGCGTGACGATCCACTTCGCGCACCGCACCTTCGAGTGGCAGTCCGAGGCGGCGGGCCGGGCGCACGTCCACGTCGTCATCGTCGGCTTCGGCATGGCCGATCGGCCCGGCAAGCGCATCTTCGACTACGACACCGACCCGCGCACGCCGACGGTTAGCGACGCCAGGAACATCAGCCCCTATCTCGTCGAGGGGCCGAACGTCGCCGTCTCGAACCGCTCCACGCCCCTTTGTGCGGTGCCAAGTCTTCTGAGCGGCAACCAGCCCATCGACGACGGCAACTACCTGTTTTCGGCCGAGGAGCGTGACGAGTTCATCAAACTCGAACCGGCGGCGGCGAAGTGGTTCCGCCGCTGGCTCGGCGCGGACGAGTTCATCAACGGCTGGGAGCGCTGGTGCCTGTGGCTGGGCGAGTGCCCCCCGAACGAGTTGCGGGCGATGCCAGAGGCAATGAAGCGCGTCAAAGCCGTCGAAGCCTTCCGAAGCGCGAGCGTTCGCGTATCGACGTTGAAGCTCGCGCGTACCCCGACGCGCTTCCAAGTCGAAACGATCCCGACCACGCCGTTCCTGGTCATCCCCGAAGTCTCGTCGGAGCGCCGCCGGTACATCCCCATTGGATTCATGACTCCGGAGACGCTGGCGAGCAACAAGTTGCGCATCATGACGAACGCGACCCTGTACCACTTCGGCGTCCTGACCTCGTCGATGCACATGGCTTGGGTGAACCGGGTGACGGGCCGGTTGAAGTCGGATTACCAATACTCGGTGAAGCTGGTTTACAACAACTACCCGTGGCCGCACGAGCCGGCGGTCAAGCTGCGGGCGGCCGTCGAGGCGAAGGCGGCCGGGGTGTTGGCGGCGCGGGCCAAGTTCCCGGCGTCGAGCTTGGCCGACCTGTACGACCCGCTGACGATGCCGCCGGAGTTGACGAAGGCGCACGCCGAGTTGGACCGCGCCGTGGAGCGCTGCTACCGCCCCGAGGCGTTCGCCGCCGACCGCGACCGGGTGGAGTTCCTGTTCGCGGAGTACGAGCGGCTGACGAACCCGTTGACCGCCGGCCTGGCCGCGAAGCCGAAAACGGCCCGCCGCGCCGCGAAGCCGAAGCCGTACAATGATTCGGACTGCCCTGCCTCCGAGGAGTAAGCCGATGCCCCGCACGCTGCCACTGGCGGCCGTTCTCCCCAAGCTCGCCGAACTCGTCGCCGGCATGGTGCCGGGGGAAGAAGTCGTGCTGACGACGGACGGCGAACCGGCGGCCGTAGTGACGCGCCCGGCCCGCACGAGTTGGCCGAGTCAGCCCGGCACGGCCAAGGACCGCACGCTCTGGATGGCCCCGGACTTCGACGCCCCGCTCGAAGACTTCGCCGAGTACCTCGAATGACGACGCTGCTGCTCGACACGCACGCCGTGTAACGGCATCACCCGACTTTGGTAGGTCGGCCCGGCCGATTCCTGACCCGTCGTGATCCCCTTCCCGACTTCGGGCCTTACTCGACCAGGGCGGCGACGAGTTCGCGGTGGATCGTGCCGTTGGTCGCCGACACGTCCATGCGGAAGGGGTCGTAGTCGCCGCCGTGGACGCCGGTGACGGTGCCCCCGGCTTCGCGGACCAGCACGACCCCGGCCATCACGTCCCAGGCGTAGTTGTCGTAGGCCCAGTAGCCGTCGAACCGGCCGCAGGCGACGTAGGCCAGGTTGATCGCCGTCGAGCCGGTACGCCGCAGGGCCTGGGCGTGCTTGCTCAGCTTCTGCCACGCGGCGAAGGCCCGCGCCTGGGCCTCGAAGGCGGCCGGGAAGCCGGTCGAGAGCAGGCCGTCGGCCAGGGTCGGGCAACTGCTGACGCGCATCGGCTTGCCGTTCAGGAACGCGCCGCGGCCGGTGGCGGCGGTGAAGAGTTCGTCCAGCCGCGGGTCGTAGATGACGCCGACCGTCGGTACGCCGTCGATGACCAGGCCGATCGAGACGCAGTAGCACGGCACGTCGTGAACGTAGTTGACCGTGCCGTCGAGCGGATCGACGACCCACGTCGGCGGGTGCCCGGCGGGCGGCCGGGTCACGTCGATCGACTTGCCGACGCAGTCTTCTTCGCCGAGGAAGGCGTGGCCGGGGAAGCGGGCGAGCAGGTGTTCCTTGATGGCGAGTTGCGACGCCACGTCGGCTTCGGTGACGAGGTCGGCCCGGGCCTTCTCTTTCACGTGGAACTTGGCCCGCCAGGATTCGAGGACTGCCGCGCCGGTCTTGGCGGCCTCAACGGCGGCGGCGAGGTAGGCCGAAAGGTCGTGTGTGTTCATGCGGTCAGTGTAGGTCGCCGGCTCCTAAAATGGAGGGACGGTCGGTTCCGGGGGCGGGGAGTTTGCATGCGCACGTTCGTGACGGACTTCGACGGCACCCTGGCCCGGCGGGACTTCTACTCGGAGGTCCTGTCGCAACTGATGCCGACCGGCACGCCGGCGTTTTACCAGCACTACCTGCACGGCGAAATGACGCACTTCGAGTGCCTGGCCGCGTACTTCGGTAGCCTGCGCTGCACCGAGGCCGAACTCCTCGAAGTCGTCCACACGATGGAGCTGGAGCCGGGCCTGCCGACGCTCGTCGAGCAATTGAGCGCGGCCGGGTGGCAGGTCGTCGTCGCGTCGGCCGGGTGCGCCTGGTACATCGACCGGTTGCTGACCGCCGCCGGCGTGACGCTACCCGTCCACGCCAGTCCCGGCCGCTGGCGCGGCGACGGGCTGGGGCTGGAAATGATGCCGCCGACGGGGTCGCCGTTCTTCTCGGCCAGCGTCGGCATCGACAAGGCGGCGGTCGTCCGGGACGCCTTGACGCGCGGCGAGGTCGCCTTCGCCGGCGACGGCCACACCGACGTGCCGGCGGCGCTGCTCGTGCCGCCGCACCTCCGCTTCGCCAAGGACGATTGCGCGGCCGACCTGCGCCGCCGCGGCGAAACGTACACGCCGTTCCACGACTGGGGCGAGGTCGCCGCGCGGCTACTGCAACACGCCCGTTGACCGCCGGCCCGCCTCGGCCGTGGGCCGCAGTCGCGGCGACCGGCCGGCCATCGTGCGGACGTACAGCGGGTCGCTCGGCCGCATCCGGTAGATGCGTTCGAGCAGCCCCGCGACGATCTCTCGCAGGTACTCCGGCGTGAACCCGGCGACGGCCCGATCGACCGGCTTGACGAACAGTTGCAGGACAACCGCCTCGCCCTCCTCGTCGCCGTCACTGGGGCCGTAGTTCGGCGTGAAGAGTTCGAGGCCGTCGAGCCACAAGCCGCCGGCGCGGTCGAACAGCTTGACGCGGGCGTCCCACAGCTTCCAGTCGGCTTCCGGGGCGTCGGGGGCCGGCCGCTTGCTCTCCCAGACGACGAACGGCAACGGCTCGTCCAACGCCCCCGCGTCGGCCGCGAGAACCTTGCCCATCTGGGCCATCAGCCGCGTGCCGACGCGGCGCTTCCGGTACGCCTGCGCGACGCCCAGATAACTCATGTACCCGCCGTACCCGGGGACGTAACTGCCGTAGGCGAAGCCGGCCAAATGTTCCGCGCTCTCGACGTGCTCTTCCGGCATGGCGGTGAGCAAGTGAGAGCCGGCGGCATTCGGTCGCCGGGCGGCGCGACCTTTCAGAGATTTCGCAATCCAGCCCCAGGGGATTCGCTCCGCCGGATGTTGCGTAGACAGATAAAGCCGTTCGGCGGCCCGCACTAACGGGTCGTCAACGTCGAAGGCTTCCAGGCAGAAAATGCGGTCATTCCGTAGCATACCTCCACCCCTCTTCGCC